>DATKCT010000088.1:0-10150 GCA_035513055.1 Verrucomicrobiales bacterium
GCCCTTGTTTGTCCGGTGATCCCATGTAGGCTGCGCCGATGTCGCGCGAGGAGGTGTTCCGGTTGACCGAACTCGCCTCGTGTGCGGGGTGAGCATCAAAGCTTTCCCAGGACCTTTTGACGCAGGTGCTGCGCGGTCTCCCCGGAACGACTCATCCCGATTTGCTGGTGGGATCGGCGACGTCGGACGACGCGGGCGTCTTTCGGCTCGATTCCACGCGAGCCCTGGTCCAGACAGTGGATTTTTTCACTCCGATTGTCGACGACCCTTATTTGTTCGGTCAGATCGCGGCGGCGAACGCGTTATCCGACGTTTACGCCATGGGCGGGCGGCCGTTGACGGCGATGAATGTGTTGGGGATGCCCACAGAGCGAATCGGTCCCGAGCAGATTGCCGAAATATTGCGTGGCGGTGCTGAGAAGGTGCGTGAGGCCGGTTGCGTGTTGTTGGGCGGACATTCCATCGAAAATCCAGAGCCTGTCTATGGCTTGTCGGTCACGGGACTGGTGCATCCCGAGCACTACTTGACCAACGCGCGAGGCGCGGCAGGCGACCGGCTGGTGCTGACCAAACCGCTGGGCACGGGCGTCATTTCGACGGCGATAAAGAGAGGCGTGTGCAGCCCCGAACTTGCCGCAGCGGCCGTGAGAGTGATGAGCACGCTCAACGTGGTGGGCGCCGAGTTGGCCGAGAGAGGTTGGGTGCGGGCGGCGACGGACATCACCGGCTTCGGATTGCTCGGGCATTTGGCTTCCTTGGCGCGTGAAAGCGTTGCCACGGCGCTGCTCCAGGCGTCCCGGGTTCCGGTGATTGATCCGGCGGTGTGGGATTTGATCCGGGAAGGTTGTGTGCCGGGAGGGACTCGGCGGAATCTCGAAGGCGCCACCCGGGTGAGCTGGGCAAGTGGGGTCGAGGACGCCGCCCGCGTCTTGCTGGCCGATGCGCAGACCAGCGGCGGTCTGTTGCTGTGCGTGCCGGAGGCGAGGCTGGAATCCGTACTCACGTTTTTGGAATCGAATGCCGCGTTGGAGCCGGCGGTGATCGGGGAGTTGGGACCAGTTGACGCGGGAGGGTGTCTTATTAGGGTGGCGGAATGAGCAGCGCCAACGCCCAGGGAATCCCGTCGGTGGACCGGGTTCTGACGGCGCTGGGAAGGGTTCCATTGCCGCGGCCGTTGACGGCGCGACTCGTTCGCGAGACTGTGCAAGAGTTGCGGGAAAGCGGAGACGCCTTGGAGGATTGGGGCGGATGGGAGGGATTGATGATCCGGGTGCGCGGGCGGATCGACGCCCTTTTTCGCAGCCGGATCGCCCCGGTGATCAACGGGACCGGCGTGTTGATCCACACCAATCTGGGCCGCGCTCCGTTGGCGGAGGGGGTGGCACGGTCCGTCGCCGAAGTGGCCCGCAGTTACAGCGTGCTGGAGTTCGATCTCGAGTGCGGCGAGCGGGGACGGCGAGGCGGGTTTGTGGAAACGGTCTTAGCGGAGCTGCTCGCGGCGGAAGCGGCTACGGTGGTGAACAACTGCGCTGCGGCCTTGGTCCTCATTCTTGGGAATATTGTCAGGAGCAGCGGCCGGCGGGAGGTGGTCATTTCCCGGGGTGAACTTGTGGAAATCGGGGGCGGCTTCCGGGTGCCGGCGATTCTCGAGGCCAGCGGTGCGCGTCTGCGGGAAGTGGGCACGACGAACCGGACCACGATCGAGGATTACGCCGGGGCGATGGGGCCGGACACGGCGTTGTTGTTGAAGGTGCATCGGAGCAATTTTTTCATGGAGGGCTTTGTGCAGAGTCCGGCGACGGAAGAATTGGCGGCATTGGGGCGGGAGCGTGGGGTTCCGGTGGTCGAGGACCAGGGCAGCGGCGCCTTGGTGAGGACCGGGGAGATCGCCTGCGTCGAACACGAGCCCACCGTGCCGGATGCGCTTCGGCGGGGCGTCGATCTGGTCTGCTGCAGCGGCGACAAGTTGTTAGGAGGGCCCCAGTCCGGCGTCATTGCGGGAAAGGCGGACCGGGTTGCGGCGCTGAAGAAGGATCCCCTTTTCCGGGCCTTGCGTTGCGACAAGCTGATCCTGGCGGCGCTCCAGGAAACGGCGTTGGTCTACCTGAAAGCGTTGGAGACGGGGAATCCGCCGGAATTGCCGTTGATGCATATGCTCGGGCTGCCGGTCGAGACCTTGCAAGTCCGGGCGGAACGGATGGCGGGCGCGCTCGAAGGCTCGCCGGGGACGGTGCGCATCGGGAAGGCATTGTCCCGCATAGGCGGTGGAACCATGCCCAAGTCAACGCTGGAATCAGTGAGCGTGGACCTGCGTCCGCAGGGTGGATCCGCTCAGGATCTGGCCCGGAGACTGCGCCAGCGGACCGTCCCGGTGATCGGCTACATCGATCAAGACTGGTGGCGGCTGGATTTGCGCACGGTTTTCGAGCATCAGGATGCGGCGGCGACATTGTCGTTGCGTGAAGAGTTGGCGCGAAAAGGACCATGCCCTTGAACGGAGCCATTCTTCCGGTAGATTGCAGGTGTTGTGGGAGAAATAGGACGAGAGCGGGCGGCGTCGCCCGACGCGAAGAGGGTTCGCCTTCTCTTGGGTTGGCTGGCGGGCTTAGCCGCCGTGCTCATCACGGCCTGGGGTTTTGTTCACGGCGACCGCTATTTGGCCCTGCGGGAACTGCGCCAACAAGGTGTGGATGCCGGCCCCGACGCCATGACCGAGGCGGTCCGCATGGGAAACACCGGCCGGCTGGGATTGTTGAGGCGAGCCGGGATCTCTTGGAATGAAGCCGATTCCCGGGGTGTCCGCCCGGTGTGGGCGGCGGTCGAGTCGGGGAACACGGACGCGCTGAAGTTGTTCGACAAATGGAAACACCGGGTTCGTTTCGATGTGCGTGGGCCGGACGGAGAAGGTCTGGTGCAGACGGCGCTTCAGAGCGGGAATGCCGGAGTGGCGGACGTGGTTTTGCGGCGCGCCGCTCCGTCGGATTTCGAGATCGTGACGGCCGGCGGCGAGACCGTGCCGGCGGTGATCTGGTTAGTGCAACAACGCCAGGCCGGACTCTTGCGGCTCGTCCTCGATAAGCCCGGAATCAACTGCGATGCCGCCGACGGGCAAGGCCGGACGGCGTTGATGCGCGCGGTCGAGTTGGGAGAACCGGCATTGGCGGGAATGCTGCTCGATGCCGGAGCGGATCCCGGGCGGAAGGATGCTGCGGGAAAAACGCCCGCCGCTCTCGCGATGGATCGTGGCGACGCCGCGATGCTCGGGCTCCTCCTGGCCCGAGCGAAGTTGGGCAGCGGGGCCGTGGACATGTCGCACGCGCTGCAGGCTTTCGAGATGGGCAGGTCCGACTTGCTGAAGATGTTGTTGCAGTGGGGATTGGAGGTTCCGCAGCAGACCCGGTCTGAATGGCTTGCCCGGGCCGCGGAGAACGGCGATGACGTCACCGTCAGGGCCCTCCTGGAAATGGGATGGCGGCCAGAGGAAAATGTGGGTGAGAAACTGCTGCGCGGCGCGTTAGATCGTGGGCATTATCCAGTGATGATTCCGCTGTTGGCGGCCGGAGCGTCGTCCGACGGATTGCTGACCCAAGCCATGCGCTGCGGTCATGAGTCCATTGCGGAGCTGTTGTTTGCCTGGGCGCCGCCCCAGGCGGACGAACGCAGCCGCCTGCTGGAAGAGGGGATTGTGCGCGGAAACCGCGCGATTTGCCGCCGCCTCCTCGAGTTGGGGGCGCCCGTGGAAGGGGTCCTGCCGTCGGGGCAGCGTCCGCTGCTGGCGGCGGTGGCAGCGGGGCAGAGCGCCATTGTCGAGGATTTGCTGGATTTGGGGGCGAACCCGGAAACGCCGGTGCAGGAGCCGGTCAGCGAAGCGTTTCTGGCGCTCTTTGAAGGCAACGAGAACGCCAAGCGGATGCGTTTTTTCCTGTTGAAGGACGAGGAGGTCCGGCCCTTGATGTTGGCGGCCTTATTGGGAGATTTGGTCTCTGCGAAACGGTTGATGCAATTCGGAGCCTATCCGAATCGCTACACCGCGAAACAGAAGTTCTATCCGGTGAACTTCGCGATCCAGGGAGGGCATCACGATATCACGCGGTTGGTCCTGGGAAGCGATCCCAACAATCGGGAGCGCCGGATCGAGATCAGTTTGGGACGGCAGGAAGCGGTTCTGTACCGTGATGGAGAAGCGTCGTTGACGACCAAGGTATCGACCGGGAGGAAGGGCTACGCGACGCCAAAGGGAACCTTTGTCATCACCAACAAGCACCGGACTTGGGTATCTACCTTGTATCATTCGAGCATGCCCTACTTCATGCGCTTGAACTGTGGGGATTTCGGTCTGCACCAGGGCTATGTCCCTGGCTACCCGGCGTCGCATGGCTGTGTGCGCGTCCCTGGGGGGACGGCGGGAAGACTCTATCAGGTGATGCAGGTCGGGGATCTCGTGGAGATTCTTCCCTGAGACTGCGGCCCATCCGGCGCGGATCAGCGATCGCGATGCAGCATGTGACCGGCGATGAGCCGGAGAGGTTCGGCGCGGGAGTCCAAGATGGCGAGAGCTTCGACGGCCTTGGTGGTCAGGCGCTGCGCTTCTTTTCGAGAGCGGTCGAGACCCAAGAGAGCCGGATAGGTCGCTTTCTCCGCGGCCTTGTCTTTTCCGGCGCTTTTTCCAAGCCGCTCCGTGGTCTGGGTCGCGTCGAGGATGTCGTCGACGACTTGAAAGGCGAGTCCGATGGATTGACCGAAGCGGGTCAAGGCCTCGAGATGTCCGGGCGCCGCGTTGGCGCTCATGGCTCCGAGCCGCAGAGATGCGGTGAGGAGAGCGCCGGTTTTCCGCATGTGAATGTTTTCCAGGGCGCGACGCGCCGGGGAGCAACCTTCGCCGTCCAGATCGAGGACTTGTCCGGCGACGAGGTGGCGGCTGCCGGCGGCCCGGGCCAGTTCTGCGACCATGACCGAGGCCGGATAGCGGCGGGTGGGCCGGGCGCCGGCAGCCAGTTCGAAGGCCAGCGGCTGAAGGGCGTCTCCGGCAAGCACCGCGAGGGCTTCTCCAAAGGCGCGGTGGCAGGTGGGATGGCCGCGACGCAGATCATCGTCATCCATGCAGGGCAAGTCGTCGTGGATGAGCGAATAGGTGTGGATACACTCGACGGCGCAGGCTAACGGCAGGGCGGCGTCGATGGAGCCGGCGCAAGCGTCTGCCGCGGCCAGACAGAGGACGGGACGCAAACGTTTGCCTCCGGCAAACATACTGTAGCGCATGGCGCGATGGAGGTTGCGGGGCGCGGCGGACGCAGGGGGCAGCGCGCGTTTTAGCGCGGCATCGATCAGGCGGCGCCTGGTTTTCAGATAGGCGGCGAAGTCATCCATGAGCCGTGGTGAAACGAGCGAAGCGCGGGCGGATCAGAGAATCTCGGCGATCTGAACGGCGTTGAGCGCCGCCCCCTTGCGGACTTGATCTCCGACGACCCAGAAAGCGAGCGCGTTGTCCAGAGCCAAGTCCACGCGGATCCGGCCCACCAGGCAGTCGTCGCCGTTGGCGGCGTCGAGCGGAGTGGGGTAACTGCCGGCAGCGATGTCGTCCATGACTTGGATGCCCGGAGCGGCGGCGAGGACTTCCCGGGCGCGTCCGGGATCCGGCGCCCCTTCGAAAACGGCGGTCACAGATACCGAATGCGAGCGGTAGACGGGCACCCGCACGCACGTGGCGGAGACGCGCAGCTCCGGGGCATGAAGGATCTTGCGGCTTTCGTTCTGCATTTTCATTTCCTCCCGCGTATAACCGTTGTCGATGAAGGCTTCGACCTGCGGGATGACGTTGAAAGCGATCTGGCGGGGGTAAACTTGAAGAGTGAGGGCTTCTCCCCGCACGCTGGCCTGGACTTGCTGTTCGAGTTCGACGATTCCCTGGGCGCCGCTTCCGGACACAGCCTGGTAACTGGAAGCGATCACCTGCCGGCAATGGAAGGCGCGATGCAACGGGGCCAACGCCATCAAGGTCACGATCGTCGTGCAGTTAGGATTGGCGATGATCTTCCGCGCCGCAAGACGCACATCCTCCGCGTTGATCTCTGGGACGACCAGCGGCACATCTTCGTCCATGCGAAAGGCCGAGGAGTTGTCGATGACCACAGCTCCGGCCTGGGCGGCATGAGGAGCAAATTCCCGGGAGATGGCGGATCCGGCGCTGAACAGAGCCACATCCACTCCGCGGAAGCTCTCGGGCCGGAGTTCTTCAACGGCGCGGCTTCCTCCAGCGAAGGGAAGCTCCCGTCCCGCCGACCGGGCCGAGGCAAGGAGCCGGACCTCAGAGGGTTTCCATCCGCGGCGCTCAAGGCAAAGGAGGATTTCACGGCCGACCGCACCGGTGGCGCCAACTACGGCGACGTGTTTTCCGTGCTTCATGGACTGGTCGGCTGATTCTGGGTTGGGTGGAGGAAAGGGCGAGAAATTGACTGCGGATCGATCGAAGGAAAGTTCTTTTTTGTGGGCGAGCAACGGGTGTTGTGGGTGTCGGTAGACCGGCAGGAACTGTGGCTGACCGGCGAATGTGGTGAAGTGCTCAAGCGTTATCCGGTGTCGACCTCGCGTTTCGGGTTGGGATTTGAAGAGGGAAGCTTTTGCACACCGACGGGGAAGTTTATCATCAGCGAGAAGATCGGGGAAGGACAGCCGCCGGGCGTCGTGTTTCGGGGCCGGGAACCGGCTGGATCCTGGCAGCCGGGGGACCCGGGAGAGGACCTGGTGCTTTCCAGGATCCTGTGGCTCCATGGAGTCGAACCGGCCAATGCCAACACCAAGAGCCGTTACATTTACATTCACGGAACCCATGACGAGGAAGGGATCGGGAAACCGGCCAGTCACGGCTGCATTCGAATGCGCAGCGCGGACGTGATCGACCTCTACGACAGGGTGGAAGTGGGGGACCCGGTGTGCATTGGCGCTGAGCCCTGCCTTCGCAGGTGAAACGGGAAGCGTCCTCGGAGCGATTGCGGACCGAAAAAACTTCGTTTCCTGCTTGCTTTTTTGGGTCCTCACGTGTTTTTACGCAGCTTCTGAGGAAGAGAATGCAACCCAAACCGTATCTGACACACATGAAACTCATCAAACTCCTGGCCCTCGCCATCGCGGGAATGACATTGGCCGCCTGCGCATCGCACGACACGCCGCCCCCCCATACGACCTCATCGGGCACGTACGTGGCGCCGTCCCCCAAGTAAGGAGCGGCTCTGATCGAACCTTGAACGGAAAGCGGCCGGGAGTTCCCGGCCGCTTTTTTTGGCCTGCCGAATGGCGGGCAGAGGGCCGGGGATCCAGAAGGTTCCCGGGCCCGCCGGGTCTCGGAAAAAACGTGCGAGCCCGGCTTCCGCCTTCTGCGTTCGCCTTGCCTCGGGCTTGACCAGGGTGTAATCACCCAGCTCCGCGCCGCCTGCGCGCGGCGTTGCGCTGCGTCCTTCGGGCAGCCCTGAGGGCCTGGCTGTCTCGCTTCGCTTGGCTGGCAGTGAGAGGTTCGCCGGGCCTCGCGACGAAACGCTATGGCAAATGCGGGCTGGCGCGCCGCCCTGTCCATGGGGGAAGAACGCAGACATTTTCATTTCATTGGGATTTGCGGAACGGCGATGGGCGCCGTGGCCGCGGCCTTGCAACGCCGTGGAAACAGCGTGTCGGGGTCCGACGCCAACGTCTATCCGCCCATGTCATCCTTTCTCGAGGCCGAAGGAATCCCGGTGACGGAGGGGTTTCGGGCCGGGAACATTCCAGCGGAGACCGGCGTGGTCGTGATCGGCAACGCCATCAGCCGCGGCAACGAAGAAGCCGAGACCGTGCTGGATCGGAAGCTGCTCTATCTGTCGTTGCCCGAAGTGTTGAAACAAGAGTTTCTCCGCGGCCGGCGCAACCTGGTGGTGACCGGCACCCACGGAAAAACGACAACGGCCTCCCTATTGGCTTGGCTGTTGGAATGCGGCGGCAGGAGGCCCGGATTTCTCATCGGAGGAATCCCGCGCAATTTTCACTGCGGCGCTCGCTTCGAGAACAGTGACTGGGTGGTTTTGGAAGGCGACGAGTATGACTGCGCCTTTTTCGACAAACGTTCGAAGTTCCTGCACTACCTCCCGGAGGTGGTCATTGTAAACAACATCGAGTTCGATCACGCCGACATTTATGGATCCCTCGAAGAAATCGCCTTGAGTTTCCGGAGGCTGCTCAACGTCGTGCCGCGCAACGGCATGATTTTCGTCAATGGAGACGACCCCGTTTGCTTAGAGGCTGCCGCGGGAGCGCCTGCTCCAGTTAGACGCGTGGGCTTGAGCCCGGACTGCGAAGGCCGGATCGAGGACCTCGAACTCGAGGCGGAGCAGGTCCGGTTCCGGATCGGCGGCGAGGATTACACGGTTCCGCTGGGAGGGGAGTTCAATGCGCGCAACGCCGCGATGAGTATTTGCGCGGCGCGGCATGTGGGGGTGAGCCCGCAGGAGATCCGCGAGGGGTTGCCGCGTTTTTTGGGAGTTGCCAGGCGGCAGGAACTGCGCGGGGAACGGCGGGGCGTGCGCGTGATCGACGATTTTGGGCATCATCCCACGGCGATCCGGGAGACCCTTTTGGCGATGCGCCGCCGGTATCCGCAGGGGAAGCTTTGGGCCCTGTTCGAACCGCGCTCGAATTCCAGTCAGCGCCGCGTGTTTCAGGAGCAGTTCACGGCCGCTTTTCGGGAAGCCGACGCGGTGGTGTTGACGGGCCTGCACCGCCCCGAGCGCATTGCGGAGGGGGAACGGCTCGATGTGGAGCGGATCGTGGCGGACCTGTGCGCAGCGGGGCGGGAGGCTTGGCTTGAGGCGGGGGCGGACGCCATCGTGTCGCGTTTGGCGCCATTGGCGCAGAGCGGGGATACGATCGTCGTGTTCAGCAACGGCGGATTCGAGGGCATCCATGGGAAGTTGCTCGAGCGGCTCTGAAACCGGAATGGGCGAGACCGGGAGGGAGCGACACAGCGAGCGGTCCCGCTTTTTGGCGGAGCACCGGGCCCACGACTACACCGAGTTGGCGCGCCGGTGGCGGCTCGTGGCCAGGCGGGCCGGACTGAAAATGGAAGTCCTGACCCGCGCCGACGGCTTTCCCATCTACCTGATCAGCGGACGACGTTCCACCGGCGATTCCATTTACATTTCGGCGGGCATCCATGGGGATGAACCCGCGGCGCCGTGGGGCCTCCTTGCCTGGGCGGAGCGCCGGGCCGAGGAATTGGTGGACAAGAACCTGGTGATGTTTCCCTGCCTCAATCCCTGGGGGCTGATCTGCAATCAGTAGCCCATCGGTTCAAGCCCGATAGCCGGCTCCCCCCAGAAACCCTGTAAAAATCTATGGTTCAAGGCCAAGACGCCTCTTTCCAACCCCCAGTGCGTAAACACGCGAGACGCACGGAAACGCACCGAAATGCACCAAAACCCCTCAAAGGTTGCCAATTTTTTGCCACTTGTTTTCTGATAGGATTTCGATTCCTCGCACTCCGCGAACGGTTCGCCACTTTTCGGCTCTGCGGCCCAGCCGCCGGAGCGGCTCCCAGGCCTCGCTGCGCAGCGTAGGGCGGCCGTTCAGCCCGGGGCAGGGTGGACACAGCCGCGGCCCGGAACCCCGCTCCACGTCGAGAGTGTCCCCGCCGACACTCTTGCCCCCTTTTCCCATCCGACCCGAACCGGCTTTTCGCGAAAACCGGAAGAACCTGCTGTTCTGCGCCCCGGCGGATGGATCTTACGGGTGGCCTGCTCATCACCGCCCGAGCCGAAACTCTGGGCCCGCCCTGCTTGCCGCTCCGCTCGCTCCTTTCTCTTTCTACGGCTGCGGCTCCGCCGCCGGACCGGGAACCAGACAGACCCGGAAGCCCTGGGAGAACCAGCGGACGCGAGGCCAGACCCCGGCGCGGTAGGCCGAGCGGCACCAGGCCGCGACGTCGTCCCAGGAGCCGCCCCGGAACACGCGACCGTCCCCCTTTCCTGGCCCAAGTGGGTCCACAACGGCGATCTCCTCATACTCCCCATACCAGTCCTCACACCATTCCCTCACGTTGCCATGCATGTCCTGCAGGCCGAAGGCGTTCTCCCTTTTCTTGCCCGCTGGCCGGGTCTGTGCCTCGCGCCTGCCCTTAAACCAACCCGCA
>DATKCT010000089.1:0-6661 GCA_035513055.1 Verrucomicrobiales bacterium
GCCATCCTTTCCATGGAACGGGGCACACTCTCCGAAGAATACAGGGAGGGAAGTTCCTCCGCCGGCACTCCCCAGCGCAACGGACCCTATTTCAAGCACCAGTGCTGGGAGAATTCCCGCAACCGCAGCCGCCGCGTGCCCCTTCATGAGGTCGCCACTCTCAGGGACGATCTTGAAAACGCTCAACTCTTCGACCAACTCGTGGCTCAACTCGCCGCCCTCAATATCGCCCAGAGCAGGCAACGGCGCGGCAACCCTCCCCAACTGCAGCAGGAGGAAAGCGGCACAAAACGAAACTCCAAGAGCAAAGCCTCCGGGAAAGCTACCGCGAAACCGAGGCCTTCCTGGCGCAGATCCCGCAGCGCATCCTCCAAGAAGGGCTCCAAAGCCTGAGTGTGTGGTTGGAATCTCGTTTGCGGCAGAGCCTTCTGGCCGATGGCCGGCGCATGATCTACGGGCATTTTCGCAGCCAGGGCTATTTCATCGGGAGCGGAGTGGTCGAAGCCAGATGCAAGCATGTGATCGGCCAACGCATGAAGCAGTCTGGGATGTTCTGGGGAGAGAAAGGCGCGGAGAACCTAAAAACCTATTGAATCTGCGCTGTCTGTTGCTTGGCCCCCACTTTGAGGCTGCCTGGCAAGCCACTGTCCCCATCCTCGCTGCCCAACGGGAAAAGAAACGGCGATGGTGCGCGCTGGATTCTTAAGGAATCTTAGTTTTTTTGCCGTGCACCCGGCCATAATCCCAGGGCTGTTTCATCTGACTTGAGACTGGCTGCGCTTTCTGCCTGAGAGGGGCAGGACTTCGAACCCCGGCCCGGCGGTGCAAGGGGCGCCGACGGCACGGGGCGGGCTGGAGGCTCTTGGGAGGATTGCTATTGTGTCAGACACCAAATAAAAAAGTTGACGTGGAGTGCGCGGCGGGGTCCAGGGTGGCGGCATGAGAAAGCTGCGCCGCTTCCTGCTCGGTCCCAAGGGGCAGACCCATTGCTATCACGCCGTCTCCCGTTTCGCCGGCCGTCACATCGTCTTCGGCGAGAGCGAACGGGAGTTCTTTCGCACCCTGCTGCGCAGACAACTGCGCAGACAACTGCGCTTCAGCGGCCTGCGCACCCTGGCCTGGTGCTGCCTGGGCAACCACTTCCACCTCCTGCTACATAACATTGTGTGTCAGACACTAAATAAAAAAGTTGACGGACGGGCGCGGCCGGGTCCAGGGTAGAACGGGCCCTGGCCGGTTGGACCCAGGAGCACTTCCTGCAACGCCTCCAACTGCTGGCCGATGAACCCTACACCCGCAAACTCCTGGCCGAAGTAGCCCAGTGCCAGGCCGATGGCGAGGCCGGCCGCTTGGCCGAAATCGCCGGATCGGTGCGGGAACGCCTCTTTGAGCTCTCGCGCTTCATGCAGGAGTTCAAACACAAGTTCTCGCTCAAGATATCTTCATCTTCATGAGGACGTAAAAGGGGCGCCGGTTTCGTCACGGCCAAGGTTTTTTGGGGGATTTATCGGCGATCAGCGCTTGAGATTAGAAAACCAGCAGTGACCGGACATGATGGGGATGAAGGTTCCGCCGCCCGTCGAGGAAAGCCAACTCGATCAGGAAAAGGGCCCCGGCCAGCTCGGCGCCCGCCTGCAGGATGAGTTGCAGGGCCGCTCGCGCGGTGCCGCCTGTGGCGAGGAGGTCGTCGACCAAGAGAATACGGTCGCCCGCTCCAATGGCGTCGAGGTGGACTTCCAGTTCTGCCTCGCCGTATTCCAACTCATAGACGCAGGAGCGGGTATGATAGGGGAGCTTGCCCTTTTTGCGCATAGGAATGAAGCCGCAGGCGAGACGGTCGGCGAGAGCGGCTCCAAAGATGAATCCCCGGGCGTCAATGCCGACGATCTTGCTGGGATGCAGATCGCGGGCGATTTCGCCGAGGGCGTCGAGGCTGAGACGGAGTAAGGCGGGGTCGGCGAGAATAGGAGTGATGTCCTTGAAGACAATTCCGGGTTGGGGAAAATCGGACACGTCCCGCACGGCGTCGTGCAGTCGCTGGAGATCCAGGCGGCTCATCGTTCGGTCAGTGAACGGGAAAGGATTCACCACGATTCCTTTGTGGTGGGTAGGTCTCCGGTTCGCCGGGGATCGGCGGAGCAGGCCTGGTCGAGGCAGCGCGCCAACCCTTTGAAGACGGCCTCGGCCATGTGATGGGCGTCGCGTCCGTAGCAGATGTCGACGTGGAGGTTGGCCAAGGCGTTGGAGGCGAAGGCGCGCAGGAACTCCTCGACGAGTTGAAAAGAGAAATCGCGCACGGGTTCGACCTTTTCGGGGCCCCGGAATACGAGATAGCTGCGGCCGCCGAGGTCGAGGGCGACACGCGCAAGGGTTTCATCCATGGGCAGGAGACACCACCCGTAGCGTAGGATGCCGCGCTTCTCGCCGAGGGCCTCGGAGAGAGCGCGACCCAAAACGATTCCAACGTCTTCGACAGTGTGATGATAGTCGACTTCGAGATCGCCGCGGGCGCGGATCTCGAGGTCGAAAAGGCTGTGCCGGGCCAGGAGCGCGAGCATGTGATTGAAGAAGGGGATTCCGGTGTCGATGGCGGCCCGGCCGTTTCCGTCGATTCGGAGAGAAAGTGCGACATCGGTTTCCGCGGTCTTGCGTTGGAGTGAGGCGCTGCGAGAGGAATTGCTCATGGCGAATGGTGGAGAGTTGGTCCGTGGCGGATCGATCGGAGGCGCGCGGGCCCCGGGCCAGCTTACCCGGAGGAACGTCCGCGAAACCGGAGGACCACGACCAGCAGAATGATCCCAGCGAATACGGCTAACAAGGCCCCGAGGGCAGCAAACGGTAGAGCCCGGCGGGCCCCGGTGGGGGGGGCGGGCTCGCCGGAGGACGCGGGCTCGCTGGGGGCCTGCGCCGGGGTCGAGACGAGATCGATACCCTCTGCGCCGGCAGCGAGAATCAATTGCCGTTCGAGTTCTTCAACGGTGGACTCGATGTAGCCGGGAGGGGAGATGGATTGAAAAACAGCGTAGGCGCCGGCGATGTCGCCGCTTTCCATTCTCTCCCGGGCCGTTTGAATGTTGGAAAGGAGTTGAAGGTGTTCTTCACGCCGGAAAGACTGTAACCGGGCTTGCTCGGCGGCGGCGAGGATTTCCGTTTCTTCCAGGGTCTCGCTGTAAATCGGATGGGGGGGAATCCATTTTTGACCGGCCTGCCGGGCTGCCTCCCGCTGACTCTCGATGATCGCGTTTTCGCGTTGAAAGGCTTGATGCATTTCTACCCGGTTCGAGGCGGCCCGGATTTCCTCCATCCGTTGGCGAAGGATGGCGGGCTGTTCGCGGCGGGTCCGGGCGATTTTTCCAGACAGGCGCGGGAGTATGCCTAAGGCGACGGGGACGGCATCGGCGTAAGCAGCAGTTCCAGCGTGCTCTCGTTCGAAATCGTCGAAGGCATTCATAGCTGCGATCGGGTCTGCTGAGCGAGCCATCGACCGCAGCCGGCCGAGCGCATCTTCCGCCTCGAATTCGGGGCGCCGGGCGCGGTATTCGAGTGGACTGAGCCAGACGCCGGCGACTTTCCGCGAACCGGTATCCGCCAATCGTCTCTCTTCTTCTGCGACGAGGATGAACTTCCGCACGTCCTCGGCCCGGGGATCGTCTGGGAAGGTTCTGAGAAAGCGGTTGAGGGGACCGAAGATGAGAGTGCTGTAGTCCCTTGGCGTCATGCGGTCGGCGAGTGGAAAGAGACTCTCGATTTCCGCGAACGCGATTGCCGCGGCCTCATCGCCCGGGGCTTCCTCGGCGTTTTCCGCTTCGGTTCTGGTTTCCTCCTCCGGAGGGGGACGGGGAGGTTCATCTGCAGTTGGGCTGGATTGAGCGGGATCGCGTTCAGCCGTTGCTTCGGGAAGGTCCTCCTGTGCCGAAAGAGGGGACAGGGAAATCAAGAACAAGATTATCCCGATGCCCAAGACGAGGCTGGCGGCCGCTGGGCATGGATCCCGAGGCGCCGGGGGAAGGAGACGGGGATGCTGCATCATGAGCGCGGCGGGGTCGCGGTGGAGTGGCGAGCGCAGCTTCCGTTCATACACGGGATGTCTAAGGGGCTCAACCATGGAGCCGGCTGCCCCCGATTCTGCGAAGAGAGTGCGGTCTGTAAGAGGAAAAGGATGGACAGGCATAAGGGCTCCCCTAGGATGCCGCGTCATGGAAGGTTCGCCGGGTCCGATGGCCCTGGATCCGGATCACTTTCTTGACCCGGACGCCTACCGGGCGGGTCCGTTGGGCTTTGATGCGGCGGAGCGAATAGGCATGAGCGAGCGGGAATACCCGGAATTCGATCCGGGACCGGGAGCTGCAAGCGACCGGTTGGACCGGTATTTGCAGTGGGCGATGGAAGCGACAGGGGCTGTGGGGGCGGTAATGACGGACGCCTTCGGGAATGTGCTTGCCGGAGTAGGGCATCGAAGTCGCGCTATGGAGATGATGGCGCTACGATTGACGGGCCAAATGGAGCGAGCCTTGCGGACGGACGGAGATTTGGGCGTTTGGGAAAGTGAGCCCGGGTCGCCGCTGCATGCGGAAGGCGACCAGGAGTTTGTCTTGGCCTTGCAGCCCTGCCGTTTCCGGTCGGCCCGGTTCGGACTGGGCTTGGCGCTGCGCTCGCCTTTGGAAGAAGAGGCGAGCCGGGAACTCTTGCGGGCCTGGGAGCAAGTGCTGCGGGTGCGCGCTTGAGCCAGCATTTTTCAAACGGTCTTTGCTGTGGCGCGCTGCACTCTCATGCTGCCTGTGTCCCGCTTGCCTCGGGCTTGATCACGGTGTTCACAACCACCTCGGCCCTCCCGGCTGCGCGCGGCCTCGCCAACGAGGGGTTCGCAGAGCCCGGCGCCGAGACGGTATGAGAAGTACGGGGGGGCTAGGAGAAATGCGGTTGGAAGCCCCCGTTGGAACCGCGGAGGAGAGCTTGCCGAAAAAGTTTCGGGTTGTCTGCACAATTTCTCTTGCCTTTAGGCGGGGAATTTTCTTCAAAACAATGGTCGTGTTGGTTTTGTCGCCAGTTCTGTAAGGAGCTGCGATTCCTCAAACCCCCAAATATATCTATGAACTCCCCGAGGTTTCTGTGGAGCGCTGTCATTGCAGGCGCCGGTCTGGTCTGGGCTTCCGTTTCGCCGGCGGCCCTCATTACCAGGAGCAACGAAGGCGCCGCCAACGTCGGAGGCCTGGACAACGTCGCTTTGGACGGCACGGCGGCCCAAACGACCTTGGCCTGGGGCGGTCATCCAGGGCGCATCAATGATGGGAACACCGACGGAGCTTTTGGCGGAAACTCCGTCATTCACACCTTAGACATGCTGAATGCCGACGGACAGGTGTGGGTGGCCGATCCAAGTTCGACGACCACTGCCGGCGATGATGGACTGGCGCTCGACATCAACACAGCCGCCAAGGCGAGCCCGCAATTTGGAGAGGACGTGACCGGCCGGCAATTCGTTGAGGTCCGGCTGGACGGGACTTACGACATTTATGAGATCGCTCTATTCAACCGGACAGACTGCTGTCAGATGCGGACCGGGAATTTCCGGTTGTCGATCCGGAGCGAGGGGAGCGAGGTAGTTGGGGCCGACGTTCACACTGGGGGAACGAACGTCGACAGCGACTGGTCGGTGTTGGACGACGCTGGAGCGCCGCTGGGGCGGGGCAGCGTCGTGCGGTTCGAGCTGATTGGGGGGGTCAACACAGAAGGGAATCCGATTATCAACATGGCGGAGATTCAGGTCTTCGGCGAGGTGGTGGAGGTTCCCCAGGGTGAAATCGCCAATTCCATCAGCGAGTTCTCTGGTGTCCAGGGGCAAGACGGCTGGCATTACGGCTATCGGTCCTACGAGCATGGGGTGAGTCCGGTGGATTACGATCCGGCGGCGGACTTCGTGCCGTTTCCGCAGGATTGGTGGAATGGGAGCGCCTGGGACTTTCCGGGTGGTGACGTGCCGTGGACGACTCTCGCTCCGGAGTCCGCGCATCCCAACGGGCCCAACAACACGCCTCCCGGGGAGCAGTGGGCCATCCGGCGCTGGGTGGCCGATGAGCTGCCCATCTCCGTCGATGGACTGATTCAATACGCACTTCGGGCGGAGAACACCGGATGCGGATCTGGCACCACGGTTTCACTGCATCGCAATGGGGTTCAAATCGACTCGTTGACGGTGGGCAATGATGCGGTGGGATTGGAGACGGAGGTGGAGACCGAGATTGCTCCCGGCGACATTTTCGACCTGGCCTTGACTCCGGAAGGTTCGGACGGAGACCGCGGCGACGGGTGCGACGGGAGTCTCTTTTCCATGCGCATCATCGCGCTGGCTTCCGAGGGCGACGCGGACGATGACGGCGACGGTCTGACCAACCAGGAGGAAAGTCTTCATGGAACGGATCCCAACAATCCGGACACAGACGGGGACGGCCTGACTGATGGAGCGGAAGTCCACATTTATGGGACCAATCCCTTGGTGGCCGACACGGATGGCGATGGCTTGAGCGACGGCTTTGAGGTAACCATTTCGGGAACCGATCCGCTCAACCGCGATACGGATGGCGATGGATTTACTGACGGACAGGAAGTGGCTTTGGGAACGGATCCGCTCGATCCGGACGACAACCTCTTCACGGCGGAGATC
>DATKCT010000090.1:0-28351 GCA_035513055.1 Verrucomicrobiales bacterium
ATCGGAATGTAGGCTTGAGCGGTAAGCACTCGCATGGCCAGACTGCTCGATCTTAGACAAATTCTGGGTCCCGGCTTCGCCATCGCCCGCATCCAGAGCCCTCCTGGGTATTACGTCGAGCTGGAGCTGGACATCCTCGACCAGCCGGTTCACCGGTTTTTCCGCGACCATGACGCAGCCAACGCCCTCGAATCCGCCAGGGCCTTTCGCGATTCGGTGTTTGATAGTCTTTCCCAGGACTGGCTCCAAGCCGTCCTGATTGAATTCGAACGGCTCCGAGAATTGCGCCGGGGGACAGGAATCCGTCGGACAACCACAGCAAGCATAGGCTATTGGGGATTCTGCCCCGGCCCCTTCAGGCCCGGCAGGCACCCGAGGCGAACTTACTCGGCAGCCCGATACACCGAGGCCGGGGCCCGTTCCATGGCCCTGTTCGCTCGGGCTCAGGAAAATGTTAGAATCACCCAGCCCTGGCTGCTCGAAGTGGGGCCAGCCGCTGTACACACATATTGAGTTGGTATTCCGGCAGACAGCAGTCGAGGTGTGTTATTTCCTCCTTTCTTGCCGGGGAGATCAGAAGCCGTTCTGCCGGGGGAAATTCGACTCGTGATCCCAGTTTCGGCAGGAATATAGACGCGACGTCGACACCACCTAGACAAGGATTAGTGGTTTTGGGGCTCCAGCCGCCCCCGGTACGAGCGCCTGCCGCGTTGCTGAGGCGGGCTGTTTTGACCGGAAATCCCGGGAAGGGTGCGGGGGTGGTGGAGGGGGGGGTGGGTGTGTTAGACTTAGGGATTCGGCGCGAGCAGGAGGGCGGCTCCTTGGTAATCAGAGCGCGCAGGCCTGTCCCGCCTCGCCATGAGGGTGGTGGTGGGTGGCACGGAGTGCACCGCCTGGACTCCCGGGAAGCATCGCCCTCCCCGGTGGTCCCGGTGCCGGTGAAGCTGCCGGAGGTCGCCAAGGTGAGCAGGGGGTTTTGTACGGTTTTGTCGGTTTTGTACATGAGGGTGCTTAAAGATGAAGGCTGGCTCGGACTCGCTCTGTTTCCTGTGGGCAGCCCTTTCTAAGTCGAGTTCTTCTTTGGAATAAACCGCTTCGTCTTTGGATGCTGGGGGGTTTGGCGCCGCCGCCGCTGCTGATCCTCATTCGGCAGCCAGTTCAAGAACTCCATAAAGAACACGAAAGCGATGGCCCCAGGGATGCCTTCCTCGAGTCTTGAGAGGTATTGTTCGACACCATTGTCGAGTTCACCGGCTTTGGCTTCATCAATCGCTTGTTTGAACAACTGTGACGGCCTTACCCACTCAGAGGCGTCATCGGCCAGGGGAGATGAGCTGTTGTAATCCCGGTTAGCGTCCTCAACCAGTTTCTCCCGAATGAAGAGGCGCAAGAGATTGAGCTTGTCTTTACGCTTCGTCCGGGGGACATGTTGCAGGATCTGATCAAGGGTTACCTCATCCTGTGTCCTTAAATCTTCAGCAGGAAGGGGAGAGGGTTTTTCCGGATCCCCGCCTTGAAGGAAGGCTCTAGCGGCTTTCCACAGCTCCATGGCGAAAATGAGTTCGTCACATTGCTTGTAGTTCGCCTTCCAAGTAGCGGACTGGGCTGACCTCTTCTGTTCGCGCTTAAGTCTAGTCCTAAATTCCGTGACCTTTCCTGTGTTGTCCAGCGTCCCTGTGACGGCTGCCCACTGCAGTGCCAGGGATGCCAGCTCAAATGGACTCGGCTGATCGTTACTTCTTACGGATTTGCCTGCTTCAGCTTCGGGCTCAGCGGCGTTATCGCGAGGGTCGCGCCTAGTGTTCATGTGGGGTTCGGTTCGGCGTGCGGCTGTTTCATGTTTCCAGGGTGGGCAAACTTTCCGCGGCTCTGCGCAAGGCCGCGTCACCGACGCGTGTATAAAGTTGGTGGACGGCGTCGTTTGAGTGGCCGACCAGGGCTTGGACCGTGGCGAGGGGAATCCCGGCCTCGTGAAGCAGGGTGACGCAGGTGGCCCGGAGATCGTGAAACTTTAGGCCGCGGTCCGCCCGTGGCGCCGCCGTGCCCTTACCTTGGGAGCGCGCGGGCTTAGCCCGGAGTCCGGCGGCTACCAGCAGATCGCCGAATTGGCGTGAGAGCATTCCGGCCCGGCCGTGCTTGTGAAGCAGGGAGCAGGCTCGGGGGTGGACCGGGGCCTCCGGGGCCTCAGGGGCGCTGAAAGTGGCGACATGATCGCGCAGCGGCACGGCCATGGGAACAGTGAGAGAGAGTCCGGTCTTCCGGGCGGTAAGCCGGATCACGCCTGCCTCTGTGTCGAGATTGCTCCACGTAAGAGCGGCCAAGTCGGAAAGCCGCTGCCCGGTGTAGAGCCCGAAGAGGATCAAGGATTTCCACTCGGCATCAGCGACGCGGAGAACGGCCCGGATCTGATCCATGGTGAATATCCGGGCGGCGCCCCTCTTTGCTCCCTTGGCGGCGGCGACGAACTCGGAAGGGTCTTCAGCGAGCATCCCGTCTTTCCGCGCACCCCGGAAAAGCATCTTGGCAACGCGCAAGGAGTTGTTGGCGGTGGTAGCGGAGGTGGTAGCGGCCCGGTGGTCGCGGTAAGCGACCAGATCAACCCTAGAGATGGCTTCGAGATCTTCATCGGCCCGGTCGCCTAGCCAGGCGAGGAAAGCTCTGATCCCGTCCTGGTAGGCGGTAAAGGATCTTGGAGCGATCTCCGATTTCCGCGCAGCCAGCCAGCGCTCAGAGTAATCTTTGACGGAGATGCGGGGAAGCTCTTCGCCCGTGATTTCCCGGTGGGCTTCCTCTATGACGTGGCGCAGTTGGCGGGCTGTCCGGGCCTTGCGCCACGCATCCTCGAAAGTCATGGCGATCCGGAGAGCGTCCTTCCGGTTCGAGGTTCTTGTGCTGCGCTGATGGCGCTTTCCGCGGGCATCAGTGAAGGCGGCGATCCAATTCTTACAGCGGGGTTTCCTGTGGACTGAAGCCATGCTCCAACAGTACTTCCAACAAAGGCTTCCGTCCAGCGAGATTTGAGAATGTCTGACAATGTTTGGAAGATCTCTGTAACCCGCTCAGAGTCAGTGGTGTTACAACTCAGTCAGACATTAAGGAACGTCGCCAGAATAAGAGTGAGCCGAAGGTCGGATTTGAACCGACGACCCACGCATTACGAATGCGTTGCTCTACCCCTGAGCTACTCCGGCCTGCCGGAGCTAGTTAAAGGCGGGGAACGGCCGGGCGCAAGAGCGAAATTGAGGGTGGCAGTGTGCCGGGAAGAGCTATGATAAGCCCCGGTGTGCCGGAAGCAATGGCCATGGACTACGCAGAGTTGATCGAGAGGCGAAGGCGCCAGTTGGAGGAACTGGAGCAGCGGATGGCTGCGCCCGGGTTCTACGACGATCCGGCCAAGGCGGGAGAGGTGATGCGCGATCACAAGCATCTGCAGCGGCTGCTCGGACTCTGGGACCGGCTGGACCGGCTCAACCGGCAGGCGGCGGAGCATCGGGCGTTGCTGCACTCGGAGAACGACGAGGAATTGCTCGAGCTGGCCCGGGAGGAGCTTCCCCAACTGACTCGGGAGGCGGAGGCGGCGGAACGGGAGGTGCAGTATGCCCTGCTGCCCGCTGACAGCACGGAGGAACGGGACGCCATTGTCGAGATCCGGGCCGGCACAGGCGGCGATGAGGCTTCCCTGTTCGCCGCGGATCTGTTTCGCCTCTACTCCCGGTTCGCCGAAGTGCAGGGCTGGACTACGGAGGTGCTGGAAACCAGCCCTTCAGAGGTCGGCGGATTCAAGGAAGTGGTGTTCCGTGTGTCCGGAGACGAGGTGTTCCGGCATTTGAAATACGAAAGCGGGGTGCACCGGGTGCAGCGAGTCCCGCAAACGGAAACCCAGGGGCGGATCCACACTTCGACGGCGACGGTGGCGGTGCTGCCCGAGGCCGAGGAAGTGGACGTGGAACTTCGGCCGGAGGAGTTGCGCATCGAGGTCTGCCGGTCCGGGGGTCCCGGTGGGCAGCACGTGAACACGACGGATTCGGCGGTGCAGGTCTTGCACCTGCCGACGGGGTTGATGGTGCGTTGTCAGGACGGGCGCAGCCAGCACAAGAACCGGGAGCGGGCCCTGACCATTCTTCGCGCCAAACTTCTCGAGCGACGGAAACGGGAAGAGGCGGAACGGTATTCCGAACACCGCCGGAATCTGATCGGTAGCGGCGGCCGGGAAGAGAAGATCCGGACCTACAACTTTCCCCAGAACCGTCTCACCGATCACCGGATCGGCCTGACTCTCTATCATCTTGACACGGTGCTGGACGGGCAATTGGAGGAGATCTTGGTTGGGCTGCGGGCCGCGGAAATGGGGGAACGGATGCGGGAAGCGCAGATGATGTTGTGAAACGGGGCGGCGATTGGGGTCGGGCGTGAAAAGTGTGCTGGAAACGCTGGAGGCAGGGACAGCCTACCTGGAGCGGCGCGGGGTGGAGAGTGCCCGGTTGAACATGCAGTTGCTGGCGGCCCACGTGTTGGGCTGTAGCCGGCTCGACTTGTACTTGGAGTTTGACCGGCCGCTGGGCGAACCGGAATTGGAGGTGTTGCGGGACCTGTTGCGGCGGCGCGGGCGCAGAGAACCGTTGCAGCACGTGCTGGGTAAAGTCGAGTTTTGCGGACGAGAGTTCCGCTGCGATGGGCGGGCGCTGGCGCCGCGGCCGGAAACCGAGGAACTGGCCGCCTACGTGGTGCAACAGGGCCAATGGGTTCCGGACGGAGGCGCGGCCGTGGATGTGGGGACGGGCAGCGGAGTGATCGGGTTGACACTGGCGCTGGCCTGGCGGGGAAGGAGCGTCCGGGTTATTTGCAGCGATGTGTCGCCGGAGGCGCTCGAATTGGCCCGGGAGAACCGGGAGCAGTTGGGCTTGGGCGAATCGGAGGCGCCCTTGGTGCAAGGGGACTTGCTGGAAGCCGTGACCGGTCCGGCGGACCTGATCGTGGCCAATCTTCCCTACGTGGCCAGCGGAGAGATCGAGGGATTGGAACCGGAGGTCCGGCACGATCCCCGGCTGGCGTTGGATGGGGGAGAAGACGGCATGGAATTGATTTTGCGGTTGCTGCCCCGCGCGGCGGGTTGTTTGGAACGAGGAGGAAGGCTGGCTTTGGAGGTGGGGGCGGGGCAGGCGCCGGCGATTGCGGAAGCGATGCGCGCTCAGGGATGGAGCGAGGTGGACGTGCGGCGGGATCTTGGGGGGATGGAACGTTTTGTGTTTGGGGCGGCGCAGTGAGGGAACGCGCCGGGCGGCGAACAAAACCAGATGCGGACAGCCGTGTTCTGGGGATGGTGACGCGCCGATGGAGAAGTTGCGTGTGTTTGGCGGGAACCCTCTGGAAGGGACGGTGGTAGTGAGCGGATCGAAGAACGCTTCGCTGCCCATTTTGGCGGCGACCTTGTTGACGCGGGAACGCTGCGTGATTCGCCGAGTGCCGGACGTGAGCGACGCCAATTACATGGTGCAGATTCTCAATCGACTGGGGGCCGGGGTTGAGCGGGCGAGCGGGACAGTGATCGTCGAGGCGCAGGAGGTT
Source organism: Verrucomicrobiales bacterium (assembly GCA_035513055.1). Taxonomy (GTDB): domain Bacteria; phylum Verrucomicrobiota; class Verrucomicrobiia; order Verrucomicrobiales; family DEV007; genus DATKCT01. Next base: position 5,566 of record DATKCT010000090.1, read on the forward strand.
TCGCCGGCCGCGCCCTACGATCTTGTTAGGAAAATGAGAGCTTCGGTCTGTGTGATGGGGCCGCTGCTGGCCCGGTTGGGTCGGGCGCAGGTTTCCTTGCCGGGCGGGTGTGTGATTGGAGACCGGCCAGTTGACCTCCATTTGCGGGGTTTGGAAGGCCTTGGAGCAAGCGTCGAAGTCGAGGGGGGGTACGTGAACTTGGAGGCGCCCGACGGGCTGAAGGGCCGGGAGTTGAATTTGCGCGGGCGCTTTGGATCCACGGTTTTGGGCACAGCCAATATCATGATGGCGGCCGTGTTGGCGCAAGGCGCGACCTTGATCGAGGGAGCGGCGACGGAGCCGGAGGTTGTGGATCTGGCGCGGTTTCTCCGGGCCATGGGAGCGCGGATCGAGGGAGAGGGCACTCAGTCGATCAACGTGGAAGGCGTGCGCGAGTTGCACGGCGCCGAGCACGAAGTGATTCCAGACCGGATCGAGGCGGGTACATTCCTTGTCGCGGGCGCGATGGCGGGGAAGCGGGTGACTTTGCGGAGGGCGGAACCTTCCCACTTGGAAGCGGTGATCGAGGCGCTCCGGGTGGCGGGCCATCGTGTCGAGGTCGAAGGCAGAGACATCACGGTGTGGGGGGGCGCTCAACCGCGCGGGGTGCGGATCATCACCGAGCCGTATCCCGGATTTCCCACGGATATGCAGGCGCAGTTAACGGCACTGTTGGCGGTGACCCCGGGCGTCAGCGCGGTAGTGGACAAGGTTTTTCCCGATCGCTTCATGCACGTGGCGGAGTTGAACCGGATGGGGGCGCGGATCGAACGTGAAAACAACGCGGCCTTGATTGAAGGGGTGGAGCGGCTGAGCGCGGCGCCGGTGATGGCCAGCGATCTGCGGGCTTCGGCGGCCTTGGTGCTGGCGGGACTCTTGGCGGACGGAGTGACGGAGATTCACCGGGTGTATCACATCGATCGCGGCTATGAGCACATCGACGGCAAGCTGGTGGCCTTGGGGGCGCGCATCGAACGCGTTCCCGCCTGATGTGATGGGCAGATCGCATCGAGGAGTTTCTTTAGTGGCTCTAAGGACGTTGACTGTTGGGCATAAGCGCAGCAGGTTCTCCCGCGGATACTCGGCGGGATGGAATCTAAGCAGGAAAGAGCCCAGACGCCTTTGGGCGTGGACAAAACCCGAGGCGGATCCGCGCATCACGCGGGAGATGCGCGAAAACGTCGCGATCCCGAAATATCCACGCCGGCCGGCGCGGATGCGGGCCGGAGTGGAGGCAAGGAACCAGGGAAGGATCCTGGACTGGAATCTGCCGCGACGGAAGGAAAGAACGGAGGTGGGTCTACAGGAAAAGTGATGCGAAAAGTTTCGGGACGGGGCCGGCGCAACACGCTTCCTCAGAAAAAGAGTGAAGTGCTTCCGCAACGCACGAGCGACGAAATGCGGCGGAACCGAGAGGAGGGTGGTGGGGATACGCTTCAATCGGAGTTGTCGCATCAACTGGTGTCGCTGTTGCAAGGATTGCAGGCGGTGCAGGGCGTTGCGCCCGCGCCGCAGCGCGAGCCGGCGGCGCCCCCCTCCAAGAGGATTCCTCCTCCCCTCGGGCAAGCAGCCGGCGTGGTCCCTTCGCGGGCCGCCCGCCGCCAGGAACGTATGGGTGGAACGATCGCAGAAGACGAAGGACTGCGTGAAAAGCGATTGATTCCGTTTAAGGACCAGGAGTCGGCGCCACTTCCCGAACTGGTGGCAATGGAAGCGATGGAGACGGATTCTGACGTGGCCCAGCAATGGGGAGAAGGGGCGGTGATTCGCCCGGGCCGGCTGCGCTGGTTGGGGCGCTTGCTCGTCCTGGGGCTGGTGCTGGGGGCGGTCTACTTCGTTCTGGATTTCCTGATGTTCCGCGAGCGCACGGAGAGCGAACCCTCTGCTCAGACGCCTGTTGTGGGAGAAGATCCTGAAGCCTACGCCTGCCGGCAGGTGCTTGCGCGTTACCTGTTGACCGACAGCAACCCGTTGAAAGCGCCCTATTTGCGGGAAGGAATTCATCTGCTTCCGGTGATGGCGGATTTTGCGAAACGGGCCCCCTCGCTGCCGACGGTGATAGACACGTTTTCCGTGACGCGGAAGGAATTGCTGGGAGGCAGGCGTTTCCTTTTCGCGGAGGGGACGTTCCGGGACGGCACCTCGATTTCGCCGACCTTCGAGCACCGGGGATCGGAGTTTCTCTTGGATTGGAAGAGTCTGGTGGGCTATTCGGAGGCGAGTTTCCGGAAGTTTGCTGAGGAGAAAACTTTGGTGCAGGCGAAATCACCCTTGTTTCGCTTGGTGGTCCGGGCGGGGGGGCGGGATGAGATCGCACTGCCGGGAATAGCGGACCGGTTTCGATCCTTTCCTCTGTATTCGACGGCGGAGGGGTTTGAGTATGAGGTCATGGCGACGAAGAACTCGCAGGAGAGCCGGGGTTTGAACGACGCCGCGCACGGCGGCGATGGGAAGGTGATGGTCCGGCTTCGGGTTGTGGACGCGGGTGAAGCGGGGCGGGTTGTGGTGGTGGAAGAGTTTGTTGGACCGGGCTGGCTTCAACCCTGAATCAGGGGCCTGGGGATGGGGCTTCTTGGCAAGGTTAGGCGGTCGAGGACGCCCGCCCTCCAGCTCTGGAAAACGGGGGCAGCCTGGATATCTTGAAAGGACGGCCTCCACGATGAGGACGTCCGCCTGAGGATGGAGAGCCGGCCGGCCCGTTTCTCCAGGTTAGATAAGGAGATCCCAGTGGGAAAGGATGAAGCGCACCGCCAAGAAAACCAGGATCCAACTGGTGATGATCGAGAGAACGGCCAAAATCGAGATGACCAGCAGCGGCCACAATTTGGGCCGGACGAGGGGATGAGAGGGATCGGAGCTGTAGCGCGCCAGCAACGCGTAGTTTTGGGCGTTGGATTTGTACCAGGCGGAGAAGAGATCGCCGATGAGAGGCACCGATCCGAGCGTGGCGTTGAGGAGGATGTTGAAGCTCATCCGAATGAGAATGCGCCGCGGCAGACCGCGGCGGATGCCTTCGACGACGAGGGCGGATCCAGCGCTGGCGGTGAGGGCGTCGCCGACGAGGGGGAAGAGAAAACCAATGATAGGATCGAGGCCGATGCGCCGTTTGGTTCCCGGAATGGGTATGGCGTCGTCGAGAAGGTAAGCCAGGGTGCGGGCGAAGGAAGAGCGAGGGGAGGACGCCGGTCCGGCACCGGCGCTTTCCGGAGGGAGAATGGCGTCGATCTCGATCGGGCGGGCGTTGTCCTCTGCGGTCGAGGCGACGGGACCAGGCTGTTGGCTCATCAGACTTCCGCGTGCGCGGCTTTGATTTCCATGAGCATCTGCGCGTTGTTGGGAAAACGCTGGAGGAAAGTGATGAGCCGTTCGATGGCTTCGATGGGTTTATGACCCGCGAGGCCGCGGCGGATGACGTAGATTTTTTCGCGCTGGTGAGGGGGTAAAAGCAATTCTTCGCGGCGGGTGCCGGACTTGAAGATGTCGACGGCTGGAAAGACGTATTGCTGGGCGATCTGGCGGTCGAGGACCAGTTCCATGTTTCCGGTGCCCTTGAACTCTTGGAAGATGACCTCGTCGGCGCGGCTGTTGGTTTGGATCAAGGCGGTGGCGACGATGGTGAGCGATCCGGCTTCCCGAGTGTTGCGGGCGGCGGCAAAGAGCTTGCGAGGACCTTCCAGGGCGCGGATTTCAAGGCCCCCCGAACCGGTCCGGCCCTTGCCGCGGGTGGCGTTGTTGAAGGCGCGGGCGAGCCGGGTGATGGAATCGAGGAGGATCAGCACGTCATCGCCCGCTTCCACGAGCCGTTTGGCCCTTTCGATGGCCAACTCGGCGACGCGGATGTGATTGCGCACTTCGCTGTCGTTGGAGCTGGCGAAGATTTCGGCTTTGGGCAGGGCGCGGGAGAGTTCGGTGACTTCTTCGGGCCGTTCATCGACCAGCAGCACGATGACCTTGATGGGGGGATAGTTCTCGGCGACGGCTTCGGCGATGTGTTGAAGCAGCGTGGTCTTGCCGGTGCGCGGCGGGGCGACGATGAGGCCGCGTTGACCCCGGCCGATGGGAGTCATCATATCGATGACGCGGGTGGTGAAACGTTCGGGGCGGGTTTCTAGGACGATGCGTTTCGTGGGGTTGATAGCGGTGAGTTCCTCGAAGAGGGGGAGATTGCGGAAGGTCTTCGGGTCGCGATCATTGATACGGTGGATCGCCGTGATCTGCGGTCCTCGAACCCCGCGGCGCACTTCACAATCCAGGAGCATGCCGTCCCGCAGCCCGTAGGTGCGGACGAAGTCGGGCGGGATGAAGGTATCCCGGCTGGTATGGAGAAAGGTCCGGTCGGCCTCGCGGAGGAATCCGAAGCCTTTTGGGGAGAGTTCGACATAACCTCTGGCTTCGCTGGGCGGACCGAGCGGCTGGGGCTTGCGTGGGAAACGTTCCGGATCCGCGGACGCGGCGTCTCTGTCCCGGACCCCGGCCTCATTGCGGTCGCGATCCGGTTGTCTGTTAGGATTACGGTCGCGGTCGCGGTCGCGGCGGCGGAATCGCCCGGGGCGATCCTGCCGGTAGGGAGTGGCTGGAGAAGCGGCGTCCGGCGGCGTTTCGTTTTCCGTCCTGGAAGTTTCGCCGGCGGCGGCGGGGGCCGGTCCGGAGTCGGCAACGGCATCCGCAGAGTTTTGTGCCGCCGGCCGGTCCGGTTCGGATGCCGGCGTCGGAATGGCCGGAGGCGGGAGCGCCGAACCCTGGTTAGAGGGAGGAAGGGCTTGAGATGCCGTGTTGGTGGGAGCGAACGAGCCCGCCTTGGATTCCGGCGCAGCTTCGGTTGGAACGTCCGCGGCCCGTCCACCCTTGGGCCGTCGTGTGGATGAGGAGGCCGGTCGCGCCGTTTTCTTTTTCGCCGCTTTGCGCGGGACGGCCTTTTTGGCGGGTTTGGCGGTGCGGGCGGTACGCCGGCGCGGCCCGGGCTGGGCCGTGTCCTGTTCGGTTTCCGGTTCGGAATGGGAATCCTTTGCCATCGGTTCGAGATCGGGTTGCTCAGGTCCGGATTTCCGTGAGGACGGAATCGGGAAGTTCGAAATTGGAGAAGACTTGGATAGTGTCATCCAAGTCATCGAGCGCCTCGCAGAGCCGGATGATCTGGGCGGCGACGTCCGGCTCTTCGATGAGGATGGAGGTCTCGGGAAGGTAGACAAGTTTTTGGGCGATGACTTCGACGTTTTGGCCTTGAAGGTAATCGGCGACAGCGGCCAGGGCATCGGGTCCGGTCAGGATGCAATGGTGTTCGTCGTCTTGCGACACGTCGTCGGCTCCGGCTTCCAAGGCGAGTTCCAGGATTCGGTCTTCGCTGCCGGCGCCGAGTGGAACGGTGATTTCACCCTTCCGCTGGAATAGGAAAGTGACGCTTCCGGACGAACCGAGGTTTCCGGCGTTGCGGGTGAAAGCGCGGCGGATATCGGCGGCGGTGCGATTCTTGTTGTCAGTGGCGGTTTGCACGAGAATGGCGATGCCGCCCGGGCCGTAGCCTTCATAAAGGATCTCTTCGATGGATTGACCCTCCAATTCTCCGGTTCCTTTGAGGATGGCGCGTTCGATGGTGTCGCCAGGCATATTTTGGGTGCGAGCGGCGTTGATGGCTTGGCGCAGGCGCGCATTGAGGCCGGGATCGCCGCCGCCTTGGCGGGCTGCGACGGAGAGTTCCTTGGAAAGTTTGCTAAAGATCCGCCCTCGCCGCACGTCGACGACGCCTTTGATATGCTTGACCTTGGACCACTTGTTGTGACCTGCCATGAGTAGAGGTTCCGGAATGCTTGCCTGCCGGCCTGCTGGGAGGCTGAGGATGAAATGAAAGATGACGGGGAGGACCAAACCGTGCGACGTCGCCTGTCCCAGTACTGTCGCAGGCACATTGGCGCAAAGCCTGCCATGCCATGGCGACGGAAGGGAGAAACGATGAACAGCCCGTGGACCGGCTCTCTTTCCGGACCGTTTGGGGCGTTGCAGCGAGAGTGGAACTCGCCCCGAAGTTCGGAGACGAATCGGGGAGGATTGGAACTGGGTCAAGCACTTTCTCTTCAATGCATTTGATACTTTGGTGCTTGCGCTGGCGGTGGGCCGGTTCCTAATTGGGGCCCGTTTCCGGGCGCGTCTCCGGTTCAGCATCATGGGCAAGCAATACAACAAGGAAGAGAAGCGGACTCGGCGGCGGCGCTATGTGCTTCGGCGGCGCGCCCGCAAGCTGATGAATGCGGCGGCGCGTTCCCTGGAGTCTCCAGCGAAGGACGCCGCGGAAAAGAGGGCAAAGAAAGCGGCCAAGAAGGCACGTTCCAAAGGGGCGGCCAAGAAAAAGGCGGCCAAAGCGCCTGCCGCGGAAGTTCACGCGGCCGCGGTCGCAGAAACGGAAACGGTTTCCGGAAGTCCTCCGGTGGTCGAAGAAAGCGCATCCGTAGAAACCGCGCTCGAGGAAACCGCGGCAGTGCAGGCCGGTTCCGTGGAGGATACCCCTGTCGAGGATGCCTCCGTGGAGACGCCGGCCGCGACGCCCGCGCCTGCAGAAGATCAGGCCGCGGATCCGATTCCGGAAGAAACCCAAGCCGCGACAGCCGGCGACCCGGCTGCAGAGTCGACTCCGAGCCCGGCGGAGGAGGCCGTGGAGGCGGGAGAAGGCCCGGCATTGGAGAAACCTCGTGCAGCAGAGCCTGCGCCTGAGCCGGAGGAGGTCGCGGCGGCGGAATCGGTCGGCGCCCTCGACGAAGGTCCGGCTCCGCTCGCTGCTTCCGAAGAGGAGCCTGTGGCGGAGGAACAGGCGGCAGAGGACTCCGGCGATCCATCCGGCCGGCCGGATTCTGCCACGACGCGTTCTGTTTCCGAGGAGGAAGACGCCGAAGCGGGCGGACGGCCCGGGGCCTGAGCCGCCGCACTTGCAGCGGGCTGCCGGCGGCGCTGAGTCTAAGGGAAGGGGAAGAGAGGGAAATTTGTTCATGCCCACGGACTCCGGCCTCGAGCAGGTCATGCTGGTGGATGGCCACAGTCTGATCTTCGCGTGGGAGGACCTGCGAGCCCTGCACAGGCGGAGCGGACTGGCTGCGCGGAGCGAACTGGCGCGACGCTTGCGGCGCTACGCCGATTCCAGCGGGGTCCATGTGGTGCTGGTCTATGACGGGGCTGGAATGCGAATCGAGGAAGAGGCGGGAAATGGAATTCAGGTGATGTATTCATCACGCGGCCTTACCGCGGACGACGTCATCGAACGGTTGGTGCGCCATTACAAGGGGCATTATGCGCTGTCGGTGGCGACGAGGGATCTGGCGGAAGCGCATGCGGTGATGGCGGAAGGAGCGATGGTAGTTTCGCCGCGGACGCTGAAAGAGCTGTTGGAGGGCGAGGAAGAAGCTTTTCGCGCTCGACTCGAGCGTCAGAGGCGGAGAACATAAAAGGGGAATGACCCCGAACGGCGACCGGCCCTCGAACTCCTGGTCCGCTGCGTTTCTAGCGGTAATGGCGCTGCTGGTGCGTTACCGGCCCTGGAGACGGCGATTCATGTTTTATTTGACCTTGGCGACCGCGTTGCAAGCCACGGCCGGCGTGACTGTGCTGGAGAAGACGCTGACCGGGAGCATCTGGACATTTCTCGGCTATTGGGGCTGGTGCATGGGGATGGCTTTCCTGATGATGGCGATGGCCGTGTTCGACATGTTGGCGGTGCGCCGGGAACAGCAGGAAGAATTGCGGCGTCTGCGCGACTCCATCTTCGGGCGGGGAACGCGGAGCTGACGGAAATGGCGGTTAGCCCCGGGTGGTCGTATGCCGGTTCTGCGAGAGGCTTTGGAAGCGCGGGAGCACAGGGAATTGGCTCCATGGGCGCAAAAAGCAGGGGAATCGGCCGGCCGGGCCGAGGCGGAAGCGCCGCACCCGCTTCGCACCGGCTATCAACGGGACAGAGCGCGGATCATTCACTCCCGGGCTTTCCGGCGACTGGAGTGCAAGACGCAGGTGTTCTTGGACGGGGTAGGGGACCATTACCGGACGCGGCTGACTCATACCATCGAGGTGGCGTCGGTAAGTCGCGCGCTGGCGACGGCACTGGGTTTGAATGTGGATTTGGCGGAAGCGGTCAGTCTGGCCCATGACCTGGGGCATCCTCCCTTCGGACACGCTGGCGAAGAGGTCTTGGACGAATTGATGCGGGAGCACGGCGGCTTTGAACACAATCAGCAGAGCCTTCGTGTGGTGGAGCTGATTGAAAACCGGGAACCGGGAGTCCGCGGCTTGAATCTGACTTATGAAGTGCTGGAGGGTCTGCGCAAGCACGCGGCCGAACACCGGAGACCGGCCCGGGTTGGAGGAGGGGTGGAAGTGTTTGCCTCTCCTTCGCTCGAAGCGCAGGCGGCGGATGTCGCCGACGGAATCGCCTACGGCAGTCACGATCTCGAGGACGGACTCGAGAGCGGTTTGATCGAACCGGCGGACCTGGAACGGCTGGCTCTCTGGAACCATTGTGCGGAGGCGGTCCGGAGATGGCACAACGGTCCGGAAGACAAATGCTTCCGGAGTTGTGTCATTCGGGCGCTGATCGATCACCAGGTGGAAGACGTCGTTTACGCATCGGATGCCCGTTTGCAGGAATCGGGTTGCCGGTCGGCAGACGAGGCGCGGCGGGTCCAGGGATTCTTGGTGGGACCGAGCGCGGAAGCGGCTGAGGCGGGAGAGGAGCTTCGCGCGTTTCTCTTTCGCAAACTCTACCGGCATCCGAGCGTGGAAGGCGCCAACAGCCGGGCTAAAGGCATGATCCGGGACATGTTCGCGCACTACGAGGCGCACCCGGAGGATCTCGGGGCAAGAACGGCGGCCCGCATTCCTGGGGAGGGATTGCGCCGGACGGTGTGCGATTACGTTTCCGGGATGACGGACCGGTTTCTGACCTCGGCTCGCCGGGGGCGGCGCGGGTGATGGTGGTTAGACCGGCATTCTCATACCGTTTCGTCGCGAGGCGCTGCGAACCCCTTACTGCCCTGGCCGAGCGCAGCCGAAGGCGCAGAGCCGGGTGGGGTGCAGCGCGCCACAGCAGAAACGGGATGAGAAATGCCGGTCAAACAATGACGCCCTCCGGACCTTGAGCGGAGAGCATGGCCAGGAGGAGTTGGAGCCGTTTGCCTACGTCGGCCATCGCGAGAAGGGGTTGGCGCGTATGAGCGTCGGGAATGAAGTGGAAGGCGACGACATCAGCGAGGGCGGAGGGATCTTGGAGCCGCTGGAGGAACAGGGACAGGTGATCGGAGCCCTTCGGAAGGCGGCCAGCGATGCCGGCTGCCGCCATCCGCACTTGATGGGAAAGCCGAAGGGCCTCTTCCGCGTTCCCGCCGGCGTCGAAGAAGGGAACGGGTGTGGCGGTGGCAAAGGCGTCATCGTAGCGCAACTCCTCAAGGCGGATGCGTTGCAGGCCCTGGAGCACGAGCCGGGAGGCGCCGTCCGGCTGCCGCACACAAGCCCGGACGACGCCGGCTGTCGAGGTCCGGTAGACAGAGAGGGAGGCGGCCTGGGAAGCCGCATCGTTTTCTGGGTCCGGCTCGGCATCTGGACGAGGGCCAGACCGGAGCGTGCCGATGCAGAACATGCGATGGGTGGCGAGGGAAACCTCGAGCATCGAGCGGTACTTGGGTTCAAAAATGTTGAGAGGGAGCAGGCAATGCGGGAAGAGGCTGCAATTCTCCAGGATCATGACCGGGATCCGGCTGGGCAGATCATAGGAAGCTCCGGAGAGAGGAATGAGAGGAGGTGGATCCATGCAGGGTTTCAGAGGCGGGAAACGGACGGCGAAGCACTACTGATACGCGCCAGCGGCCAGGGATGGTTTTGGCGGAGTATTTTCTGGTTGCAGGCGTAAGGAACTGTGATTGACTGGGCGGCTTGGACGGAATCGCCCGGCAGGGGTGAATCTCCGTGTGAGAGCGGAAAAAGCAGATGCCAATGAGTCAAACGACGATCGATCTTCAGCCGTTCCAGCTTCATGAGACGGATACGGGCAGTGCGGACGTGCAGATCGCACGGCTTACGGCCCGGATCAATCATCTCACCGAGCATTTGGCTGCGCATCGGAAGGATTTTGCCTCCCGGCGAGGTCTGCTCAAGCTTGTGTCCCAGAGGAGAAAGCTCCTGGACTACCTCAAGCGAACAAACCCGAAGCGCTACGAGGCGATTCTGAAGCCATTGAGTCTGCGACGCTGATGGCGAGGGGAGTTTGTTCAAAAAGGTGGAGTGAGAGCGAAGCGCCCGGCGGCAGAGGCGTAGGTTGGTCCTTCTTTTTTCGCTGACGAGAGGCGGTGACCGCCGGTTTCCTGGCGGGTAAACTTCATGGACCACCGTCGTGGGGGCAAGGTCCATGAAGTTTGCTAGCCGGGGACTGGTGCGAGCCGGACAGGCGGCGGGTGCGACGTCATCTGCCGATAGTGTTTAAGGCAAACAACAGATCCCAAGATATGAGTATTCATCGTGTGGCGTCCCAATTGGGGGACGTGGAATTGACTTTTGAGACCGGGCGGATGGCCCGGCAGGCTGACGGAGCCGTCCAGGTAACTTCGGGCGACACCATCGTGTTGGTGACCGCCGTGTCCTCGACCCGCTTGAAAAGCGGTCAGGATTACTTTCCGATGTCCGTCGAGTACAAGGAAAAGGCGGCGGCTGCGGGGCGTTTTCCCGGCGGTTACTTCAAACGGGAGGGACGTCCGACGGAGAAGGAAATCCTCACCAGCCGGATGACGGACCGGCCGCTGCGCTCCTTGTTTCCGAAGGGGTATTTCTATGACACCCAAATCATCGCGCTCCTTTTGAGTGCCGACGGAGAGAACGATTCCGACGTGCTGAGCATGAACGGGGCGTCTGCGGCGCTGTGTTTGTCCGACATTCCCTTTGGAGGTCCCATCGGCGCCGTCCGAGTCGGCCGCGTGGATGGGGACTTCGTGGTGAATCCGACCCACACCCAGCGAGCTGAGAGCGATCTCGACTTGGTCTATGTGGGCAACCGGACCGATGTGATCATGATCGAAGGCGCCGGGGACGAGGTTCCGGAAGCGGATTTTGTCCGCGCTTTGCATTTTGCGCAGTCCCATGTGGTGAAGCTGGTGGACGCGCAAGAGGAGTTGGTCCGATTGGCAGGCAAACCGAAGCGCGAGGTCGATCTGCTTCTGGTGAAGGATGAATGGCTCGATGTGGCTTACGCGGTGGCCGGCGAACGGATCGAGGCGGCTATCTACACGCCGGGGAAAGTGGCGCGAGAGCGCGCAGTGGACGCCTTGCGCCAGGAAGTCTCGCAGGCGATCCTCGAGCGTTATCCGGAGGCGGGTGAGTTCGAGATCCATCAAGCCTTCGACTATCTCCAGAAGAAGGCTTTTCGGGTCAGCATTCTGGATCAGAACCGCCGTTGTGACGGCCGGGGTGCGACGGACCTCCGGTCGTTGAGCGCCGAAAGCGGCCTGATGCCGCGGGCGCACGGTTCGGCTTTGTTTTCTCGTGGGGAGACGCAGGCCCTGGCGCTGGCCACCCTGGCGACTGTGGACGACGTCCAGTATTTCGATAACTACGCCGGCGGCGAGGATTCCAAGCGGTTCCTGCTGCACTACAATTTCCCGCCATTCAGCGTTGGAGAGACCGGTCGGATTGGGGGATTGAACCGCCGCGAGATCGGGCATGGCGCCCTGGCCGAGCGCTCGATCGTTCCGGTGATTCCGCCACAAGAGCAGTTCCCTTACGCGATCAGGGTAACCAGTGAAGTGATGGAATCCAACGGCTCCACCTCGATGGCCTCGGTGTGCAGCGCTTCCATGGCGTTGCTCGATGCCGGAGTCCCGCTGATCAGGCAGGTGGCGGGCGTGTCCGTCGGCTTGGTGACCGAACTCGACGGCGCAGATCGCCTGGTTCGGCATCGCACCCTGCTGGACATCATCGGGTCGGAAGACTTTTTCGGCGACATGGATTTCAAACTGTGTGGGACATCGGAAGGAGTGACGGGTTACCAACTCGATTTGAAGCTTCCGGGTCTTCCCCTATCCATCCTCGAAGAGGCCATTGAAATGGCCCGCCAAGCGCGAGGAACGGTGCTCGATGTCATGAATGCGGCGATCTCGGCGCCGCAAACCCTGAGCCCCTATGCGCCGCGAATCGAGACTTTGAAGATTCCGCCGGACCGGATCGGGGAGTTGATTGGTCCCGGCGGGAAGGTGATCAAGGGCATCCAAGCCGAAAGCGGCGCCGAGATCTCGATCGATGACGATGGCACGGTGAACATCTACGCGGTGAAAGCCGAAGGCTTGGAACGGGCTAAGGAAATGGTCCGCGGCATTTTCGCCGAGATCGAGGTGGGGCAGACCTACCGGGGGCGCATTGTTGGCATCACCAAGTTCGGCGCCTTTATGGAGGTGTTGCCGGGCAAGGACGGCATGATTCACGTCTCGGAGCTGGCGGATTTCCGCGTTGAGCGGGTGGAAGACGTGGTGAAGATGGGCGACGTCGTCTCAGCCATCTGCATCGGAGTGGACGACCGCGGCCGGGTCAAGATGAGCCGCAAGGCGGCTCTCAAAGCGAGCGGGCCAGACGCCGAGAACGAAGACGAAGAAAGAGTCTGAGGAAGAGGCGCGACACCGGCGGGCGGTGAGGGTCTTGGCGCTGAATTCACCTGCGAATAGCGCCACGCCCCCGGTATTCGCTCATGGTGGCGCGCACTCCTGCCCGCGGATCCGTGAGAAAAGAGCCGGTCTTCGAGCGTTGTGAATAAGTCCTTGAAGGACAGCGCCAGAGAGAGGCTGGAACCGGCCGCTGTGGGGCGGGGGACAGCGCCGGCCAAGAGCCGGACAGGATCCTCGGGTCCCACCAGTTTCCAGCAATCTGTCAAGGGACCAGCACGCACCGCAGGGCGCCGCACGCTGCTATTTTACTTCTACAACGTGAATTAACAGTCAATTGGTTTATAAACAATCATATACAAATGTGTATCTATTAGGGTCTGATGCTGAATGCCCGCGCAGCGACCGGTCCTGCCCAGAACTTCCTGGGAAGGGGGCGCCCGGAGATCCCCGTGCCGCCGCGCCCGCTTCTGGCCCGCAGAGAGCGGCCGCACGAGGTGATCCCCCGTGAAGGGCACAGTGGGAAAGGTGTGAATAACTTGGGGATAAGTGTGGAAAAAGCCCGGTGTTCCGGTGATCGAACGTCGCATTTCCGGGTGCGAAAACGGAACGAAGGCACATTGGGCTGTTCCGGCGCGCCACTGCAGAACGGGTATGAGAAATGTGGGTTATCCCTCGATCGTTCGCGCTGCCCTCGAGGGCAGGACGAGACGGAGAATCCAATTGCGCACTTCCGTTTCTCTTTCCTGCGCATCCATGACGTCGCTGTCCAGTCCCAACTTCCAGGCCAGGTCGCTCCGTGTTGGATCCGCGTGCAGCGATTCGAGATCTTCGATGTAGGCGTTGGCTTGACCTTCACTCCGGAAAATTCCGAGGCGGACGAGTTTTTCGATCCGGCAAAAGATGAGCCGGGCCATTTCGTGGAGGTCATATTCGGGATGGTATTGCAGTCCCCAAAAAGCTCCGCCCTGGCTTCGCACGCAGACGGATTGGACCCGGGTAAAGGCGTTGCCGGAGAGAGCGACGGCGCCAGGGGGAAGGTGGGTGATTTCGTCGTCGTGCGAGGTGAAGGCGTCGAAGACGACTGGGCGCCCTTCATGGAGCGGATGGGCACGGCCCTCGGGAGTGAGCGCAATTTTGCGCGCGATGCCCATTTCGCGTCCGTGGGGATTGGGCTGGACTTTGCCCCCGGCGGCGGCAACGGCGATTTGGGCGGCCCAGCAACTGCCGAAACCGGGAAGGCCCGCCTGGAAGGCGCGCTGCTGCAGGGCGATTTGGGATTCGACTTCGTGGGATCCGTCGTTGCAACCGAGGCTGCAACCGGTCCAGGCGATTCCGTCATAGGCTTGCAAGTCGTTGCCTGTGGGAAGATCCGCACCCGGATCCGAGGGGAAGAGAATATCGCAGGCCGACCCTGCCGGGCTACAGCGTTCGAGCATGGCGCGATAGAGATCGGCGGCTAGGGAGGCGCCGCCGGATTGCAGTTGATCGCGCGCGGCGCGAGTGTAGCCGTCGATGACAAGAAAGCGAAGGCGCATCGGATCGACGGCAATTAGGCCTCGCGGGCGAGACGATCGATGATGTTGGGAAGATCGTTCCAGGAATCGCAGATCGCGTCGGCCTGGGTGCCTGCCTTGTCGGCGGCGCGGGCGCCGGTGAAGAGGACGGCGCGCATCCCGAGGGCGTGAGGGCCGCGGACGTCGTTGTGATCGCGATCGCCAATGTGGAGCAGCCCCGCGAGCGGCGCTTGCAACTGGCTGGCGGCGGCGGCGAACATGTCATGATGGGGTTTGGAGCGGCCCACTTCGTCCGAGAAGGCGAAAGCGGTGAAGAAATGTTTTACGCCGTGCAACTCGAGGAGTTCGCGCAGGGCCCAACCCGGGGAAACGATGGCGTCGGAGACGATTGCCAGGGGGTAGCGGGCGGAGAGTTGGGTGAGCGCTTCCCTACAGCCGGGGATGAGGTCGGGGGCGACGGTAAGTTCCATGCGCTGGTGGGCTTCGATGACGGAGGCCCAGCCGGGCGGTTGGCTGCGACCGAGTCCCTGAAGGACGAGATCGAGGCGTTGCTCGATCGGCCAAGTGACGTGCAGTTCCTTCCACGCCTTGTTGAAGGCGGCGTCGGCGGTGTCGTAGGCGAGGGCGACGTGTTCGAAGGGGATGGGGCCGGAGGCCTCGAGAGCTTGCCAGACGAGGCGCCTGCGCTCGTCGCGTTTGCTGCGGAGTCCGGCCGCGGCGCGTTTGGCCTCGTCGGAATCATCGTGGACGATGGTGTCCCAGAGATCGAAGGTCAGGGCCTGGATCGGGGTGATCGAGGCGCTCGGGCCGGAACCGGAGAGAGCCGGGAAGCTGGAGGGTGAGGCGGGCGAGTCGCTGGTCATCGGTGCGGAGGGATTCCCCAAATTGCAATGTTTAGCGTCACAACTCTCCGAACACCACTTGCTGTCAATTGTCAGAAAACTACTTCCAACACATTCTTTTGCATAAACTCCCAACGTTCTCCTACAGCCGCCCCAATAGCCGCATAGAGTCCTGAGTAACCGGGAGGTTCTTCCAGATCGTATGAGTAAACCTTGCCGGGACATCCCGACAGGAGGGCAACAGTGCTGTTTGCTCTTCGCACTCCGAACTCTACACACACCTCGCAGTCTCGAGCCAGTCCAGACACGAGGCTCATATGGTACGCAAAGGCGTCACGCGAATTTTTGCATGTATGCCACAATCTGCGAAGCTGGCCGGATCTATGACTCGTTCATTACGCCAGCCGGTTCGCGTGCTAACTACCATTGATAGTAAGCTGCACCGCCTTATTGGGACCAACAATGCGCACCAATTCGGTTACCAGTTCCTCTCTCCCCAGCTCCATCTTATTAAGCTCCATAAATATTTGCTTCTTCTCTTGCATAGTTAACTCACCCGTAATCCTTCGCAATACGCTAGAATTCTCATTATCCTCTATTTCAGCCCGAAACTCCCCACCAACACGATTGCTGCCTGCCATACTGGGATCGCTATCGAATAGCGATCTCATAACGGCATCCCGTTCTAACACTTCCCGTTGAAACAAAGCCATCTGAGATTTGTCGAACGAGCCAGTGTCCAGAGTGCTCCAGGCCGGCGCAACAACAGCATTATACCGTTCCTTTAGGCGGAGACTATATAGGCTATTTATGCGTGGGACCAATGCATCTTGAACCATATCCAGCGATAGCCCCATGGATCGCAATTTCTCTTTCCAAGCAGCAAAGTCTGTGTAATCGGGCCATTCGGCGGTAGCGTGTGAGGACGAGGGGCGCATGTTATCAAAGATATCGGCGCCAGCCCTCGGCCTGTTCTCCACTAGGGCCTTGCGCTCTAGTTGCTGCCCGCCTTCCGTGCTTAAGGCCTCTCTCGTATGTATGTTCCAAATTAAACACGCGAGAGCAATGTTAAGGAGCACCGAACAACATAATGCAATATTACTCCGGTTCATCGGTACGCGGCTACTCAGTTGCGGTCTTGACGTTGCGTCGTCTCTGATACTCCTCAAAAGCAGCACCACTTATGCGTTGTTGCACTGCTCGCTCCTGATCCGGCGTTAATACAAAGTCCGGCAATGCCATGTTGGCGTTGTTAAGAAACAGGTCATCCAGAGGCTCTTCAGGCAGCAAAACGTCGACAACAACCCGCTTTTCATCGGGCGCTAGTGTGTCCCCGAAGCGATCGCTAATGCTCCACACATCAGTAATCTTTATGTACGACAAGCGAAATCGCAACTCGTCCAGGGCCTCCGCGGACACAGCACGTTCGATGTACTGGCCAAACTCCTCAATATGAGGAGCATAGTCGCTATCCCCGGCGAGCTCTACTCGATCTAATAGATAAGCCACTCGCCGCGCCTGTCCGAGGACCTCAGAATAGGCGCTGTTTTCCAGAAATCCCAGGTAGTTGGCGGCCATCGCTTCGGATTCGACGCTCCACGTATACTCCGGAGCGTTAAACCATTCAACAGATAGAGTTTCTTCAATTAACTCGTGTCTTTCCTCTTCTAAGGCCAACAGTTGGAATCGGAGGTCCTCCTTTCTCTGATGCACCTCCTCCGAGGTGAGTAGTGGATCGTCTATCACACGGAGTGGCGCTTGTGCTTCCCTGTAATGCCTATTAATTAGGCCACAGATTATGTTCTGAATCAAGTCTTTCGGCAGATCATGAGATTCCAGAGTGTTAATGTAGTTCTGTAGTGCACGGCGTCTTACGCGTGGAGCTTCGCCCAGTCGCCCCTCCTCGGTGTCATCGCTTTGTGGCTGGGGCATGATAAAGCCTCGCATGATAAGGCCTCCCGGCTCAGCTGCAGGATTCGGCGGCACGAACTGATGCGGATGTGGAGCCCATATTGAATAACAAAGCATCACCGCATTTAGCCCTGCGGATATGCCCCATATTGTACGGCTCAGCGATCGTTGCATCCTAGCAGTCGGAGACGGTATGAAGCGGAGCGCGGCGAGGGTGGGTACACACTCACGTATGATCCAGAGAAAGGTAATTCACGTCACTCTCAAGAGGCTTTCAATGATTTTTTACCATCGGCAGATCGACAAGCGTGACCGTAACAAACGGACTCAAAAAAAGCAATCCCAACGGAATGGCTATTCCCGGGAGTGCGCTCCACGCTCCAAGTGTGGAGTTTGGCGCTACAGGTAAGGCTGTCCAGTCGAAATTTCTGGAAACTGCAGATTTCCACCGCCTATGCACGAACCGGGGGTGTCGGGACAGGTTTTCGGAGGGCGGGTTTGGCGCTTCTCCGTCGAACCGTCACGAGTTTGACTTGGTGACTTCTCAAACCGTCCTCGACGAATGCAGTGAAGGGGATCAGGAGCGATCGCGCGGAACGGTCCACCGGTCCTCACGGCCCGGCCTCGCCGTAATCCCAGGTCCAGCGGACTGCGCGCCTCCTTCAGCGTGATGCTCGGCGCCGTCTGCGTGTAGATCACTTGCGATGCCTCCTCCTGCCCCACCCCGGCGGCCAACGGCCGTCCACCCTCTTCCTTGCCGTGCGGAGATTGTCCCGTCGTGCCCGAACCTGCCTCGCGGCTCCTTTCATGCCCCCCTGCCGGTTCCTCCCTGACGAATTCCTCATTCTCCGCTCCTCCGGACCCCACTCCCGGCTCTCCCGCGGCGCCAGAAGGAGAGCGCCGCCTCTCGATAAGACAGATTCAGGATTTACTCCTTCTCTTGCAAGGAAAAACGGCGCAAAGTCCAGTCCACGAAACGAAACGCCTTGCGCCCGCCACCCGCGCTCACCCCTACGGCTCCCGCTCGCGGGAGCGCTCATGCCCCCCTCGATCAGCGGGCGCACACACCGCCGCTTCCATCGGATATCACCCCCGGTGATATCCAGGTCTGAAGTAATTACTGGTTCGGCGACTCCACACCTCTTCCATGAAGCTCTCAATCTGGCTCTCCTTCCTTGCTGTCGCTTTCACCGCCCTTGCAGCCTTCGCTTTGCTCTGGGTTAGCCCAGGTATCGTACAGGCGATGTTATTACAGGGGACGCCACTTCCGGCACTCACTGAGTGGGCATTCGCTTCACAACCTTGGCTTCCGCTTGCATGTATTCCATGGCTCATAAGCGCAATCGTTCTTAGTTTCCGCCCTTCCATCACCACCACAGTTACCATGATCTATTGCGCGTCATGTCTTCTCGGCTGTGTTCTGCTGGCGAGCTTCGCAATCGTTTCAAGCGTAATCCCATTTCAGAACATCATTGTTGGCCTCCCATCGCAATGAACCCACCGTCGACTAACCATTCGCTCAAGCTGACACTTCCGCAGTGTCATGGAGGCTGCTACCAACCGCCCGCCACTTTTCCACTCAACGGCAGCCTCCACGCCACTGCTCCAGCGCAGCTTAGCTCTAGCCGTTGGGCATAAAAAATGGCGAAAACCTGCTTCATCGTTGCCGGCCCGAACGGTGCAGGGAAGACAACATTCGCCGAGGCTTACCTCCCGAAGGAAGCGAAGTGTTTCAACTTCATCAACGCCGATCTAATCGCTGCGGGCATCTCACCTCTGCGACCAGAAGGAGCTTTTCTCGAAGCTGGCAGGATCTTCCTTCGGAAGATGGATGTATTTGTCACAGAGGGGGCCACATTTGGTTTCGAATCGACACTTAGCGGCATGGGCTACCTCGACCGTATCCGCAGGATGAGAGCGAACGGGTATCGAATTGTGATTTTCTACGTGAAACTCCCCTCGCCAGATCTAGCCGTAGCTCGTGTTCTCGGGAGGGTGAAGGAGGGCGGTCACAATGTCCCAGAAGAGGACATTCAGCGACGATTTGCCAGAAGTTGGTCGAACTTTCGGGATATCTACAGACCCCTTGCGGACAAATGGATTGTGTTCGACAATAGTGGTGAAGAGCCGATTATTCTAGACAAATCAGATGAGTAGCCAGACCGAAACAGAGGGGGCGCTCGCCGCGATGAACAGAGCCGCTGCGACCGCCCGGTTGCGGGCGTCCCGATTCGATTCCCAGCTTGCTGTTTGGAAGGGTGGAGTTGTCGTGCTGATTGACCCGCGGACGAACCATGCAGAACAAGGCGGCGCTGGCCAACCCGCCACCGCCCCGGAGTCGACGCCTGAGGGTAATAACAAACCTCCACCAGAATCCGATACCGCGCCCCCGGTCAGGGGTTCGGTGTCCTCTGACGTTGGGAAAGAATCCAAATCGAAATCGGGATCGCTATCGAAATCGAAAGACCATGGCCTTGGGGCACGAAAAGCTTGAGGTCTACCGCTTAGCGATTGGCTACGTCGCGTCGGTGTTCGAGCATTCCGATCCATTGAACGGAGTTCATCGCCTCGCGTGGCATCGTTTCGCCGGCGTCCCCGCCGGCCAAGCCTCAGAATTCCTGATCTGACGAGAGAGGAAATGGTTCGGCGGTCGCTCGAAACCAGCCGCCTGGGTTCGGGGAGCGATCGCGCGGAACGGTCCACCGCTCCTGACGGCCCGGCCTCGCCGCAATCCAGGTCCAGCGGACTGCGCGCCTCCTTCAGCGTGATGCTCGGCACCGTCTGCGTGTAGATCATCGTGGTCCTGACGTCGCTGTGCCCGAGCAGTCTCTGCGTCGAGGCCGCAACGCCCCGGCGCACCGCCAGATCGCTCAAAAACACCTTGACGTCCCCGCTGTTCAGTTCCTGCGCCGGCTTGTTCCGCACGAACCCGCGAAACTTCCGCACCCACATGTGGTAGACCGCGAGCGTTTTGCCCGAGTAATTGCGCATCCGGATCGCCGCCTCTCGATAAGACAGATTCACGATTTACTCCTTCTCTTGCAGGGAAAAACAGTGCAAAATCCAGTCCATGAAACGCCTCGCCCCCGCCACCCGCGCTCACCCCCCACGGCTCCCACTCGCGGGCGCCCTCATGCCTCTCTCGATCGGCGGGCGCAGACACCGCCGCTTCCATCGGTTATCATCCCTTTTCGGGTGATATCCAGGTCTGTATAATTACGGGTTAGCTGGCTTCATCCAATGCTTACCGAAAGGACGGATTTGTGTCGCAAGAATTAAATCCCACGGAGCGAGCCGAGCAAGAGCAACCGTCACGAGGATGGCGGATCGTCGCGGGAGTTGGCCTCGGTGCACTCCTGCTGGTCGCTGCACTTGTTGCTGTCGTAATGGTGCTTGCTGGACGACCCGAAAATAGACTTGGGCTCGGAGGCGGGTTGAAGATCGAAGCTGACTCCGGCGTCGATGTCTACATCGGGAACAAATATGTCGGGACGGGTTCTGTGGAACTGACATGGGACGAATTGCTCGGCACGCCAGATCTCCAGCCGCTCGCTATGGCAATTACCAGCGTTGTTCCTCCGCCGAGCCCTGATGGCATGGGGGCGATTACCGCAGAGGCTTTAGGCGGTCAGGGCTCGCAGATCATCTGGAAGCAAGTCGGAATGACTTCTATCAGACCACTTCCGATTGCTTGCAAGCAGATTCTCCTACGCCGCCGGAATGGAGACCTCGACTTGATCTCTGTTATCGACGGAGAGTTTGCCACTCACACGGCGAGTTGGCGACGATTCCTTGTTCCGATTCGATTACGTGCAGCCAACGACGGATCGAGTGAGTTTGTCTGTGGCCAAGCCGAATCATGGAATTATGGTCCAAACAACAAATCGATCGACGGCATTGTCCGCTCCAGACCAACACCGCCGCCTGCTGAGTTCGCTGATGAGATTGCGAAGAAGCGGCTTTGGATACCGCAGAAGTAACTCGGGGTTATTGAAACAGGTCGAGCCATGCGCAAAACACGCGAGCTAACCAACAAAGGATGCATTGGACATCAGCGCGTAGCGCTGATGTCCAATGCATCCTTTGTTGAACGAAGTTAGAAATGCGGCGCTCCGCAGCAGTGGGGCGCTCTCCGCTATGGGATTTGCTTTTCTGGCTAGGTGGGAATCCGGACTGGGAGGAAGTGGAGGGCGGCGCTGCCGGATCCTCTGACAGAGCGTGCATCGCTTACAGCGCTTCATAACCGCTGTGGGCTCCGGAGTCTCAAAGCCGTGGCGAGGGCTCTGTCAATGCCAAAACGGCGCTGCTGAGGCAGGCTCCGCCTTGACCCGCTGCTTGTTTGATTCAAGGTGGACGGGATTGCCGGGCTCCCGGGTTTGATTGACGGCATCTTGCTCATGGCGGCCGCGGCTGCGCTGGCGCAGCGGCTCACTGTCGAGCGCCGCCCCATCCACGCCGTAGCACGGCGCAGTAGTGCTTGCGCATCTGCGCGTAGGCGTGCAGCTCGACTGCACGCACAACCCATTGGCAACGTTGTAAACGCGCCAAAGATTTCACACTCTGCCTGCCGCCACGATGGAATTCAGTCCGCACACCTGAACGCCACGTTCCATTTCATACGCGGCCTCTCCCGGGCAGATCAGGGTCACTTGATCGAGGCTCAAATGCTGAAGCGCCAGTTGAATACCGGGTGTGATCTTCGGTGAGTCGGCATACTTGAATTCGAAACCCAGCCGCTTTCCGTCTTTGATGATCATCAGATCCAGTTCCCCCTGGCTGTGCACGCTCCAGAAAAACGTTTCCTCCTCGGACGCGTCCAAGAGCCGGACGACCTCCTCCAGCGCGAAGCCTTCCCACGACGCGCCGAGCCGTGGCCAGGTATGAAGCAGATTGGAGTCGTTCACACCTGCGAGCCGATGAAGCAAGCCGCTCGATTGTGGAGGTCAGTCCTTTCCACCGACGAACTCTCTCATGAAAATCCGGCGATGCACGCAGAATTTTCACGGGCACGAGTTAACAGTTTGATGGTGAAAAGAATGCCAACGTGAAAGGAACCCGAGAATGCCTCCCTCCAGCGCGTCCGCGACCTCGCTCCCCGGCGTCTCCCGCCCAATCACAGCGACACCCTCGATCCCGAAGTTCTCGCACGCCGCTTCCGCAAAGCCTTCCCGTGAACGCGAACGCGTCTTGGAGTGCGGTAGTCCTCTACCGCTTTCCTTTCTGCGCCGGCCGGAACCGGGGCAGTGTGTGGGCGCAGTCTCCTGCCGTCCAGCCGTCGCCCGATCCACGGCGTAGTAGTAGTTGCCCATCAACACGCAGGCGTGCATCCTGACTGCACGCACAACCCATTGGTCAGCCCTTCCCTCCCAGGAGGATACGCGTCCCGCGTGTCAATGTCTCAGCCGGCGTCCACGCCGGCCCGGCCTCGCCGCAATCCAGGTCCAGCGGACTGCGCGCCTCCTTCAGCGTGATGCTCGGCGCCGTCTGCGTGGAGAGGATCGTGGTCCTGACGTCGCCGTGCCCGAGCAGTCTCTGAATCGTGGCAATGTCGTACTTCGCCAGGAGAAGGTGACTGGCGAATGTGTGACGTGGAAACCTCGATCATGGAACTGTCGATCCTCTTGCCTGTCCTGTCGTATATCCGCCCGAACACGCATGTTATACGACAGATTCACGATTTACTCCTTCTCTTGCAAGGAAAAACGGTGCAAAATCCAGTCCATGAAACGCCTTGCCCCTGCCACCCGCGCTCACCCCCACGGCTCCCGCTCGCGGGAGCCCTCATGCCTCCTCTCGATCGGCGGGTGCAGACACCGCCGCTTCCATCGGATATCACCCCTTTTCGGGTGATATCCAGGTCTGTATAATT
>DATKCT010000091.1:0-11055 GCA_035513055.1 Verrucomicrobiales bacterium
AGCACCGTGCTCCCGATCCCGGGCGTAACGACAAAGCCCGAGGGGACGGGGGCCGCGCCTGTAGTGTCGAAGTTGAGATACTTGGTGGGCTGACCATCAATGGCGTTCGAACCCGTTTCAGACCCGGGGCTGTTGGTCGAACTCGAAGTCAGCGCGTCCCCCGGCTGCGTCACATCGCCGGGCAACACCTCACCGAGCAGCTCGATCTCGGCATATTGAGTGCTGTTCGCAGTGGCTCCCTGCACCTCGAGAACCGTAAAGCGGTAATGGGCGAACGGTTTGTCGTTGTCGAACTGGAAGGTCTGCGTCTGGAACCGGGCGGACCAAGGCTGAACGGCGTTGTTCTCGTAAATCACCTCCCAGTCGCCAGTCGTCCACGTGGGAGCTGCGCTGTTGGAACCTTCCAGGCGAATCCACTTGGGATCCCGCTCGACGGCGTCGTTGGCGGATTGGATGGTGAGTCCCGACAGCAGAGTGACCCCCACCGACGGCGAAACGACCAGCCCAGAAGGCGTGGGGGTCGTGCCCGTCGTGTCGAAGTTGAGGTACTTGGTGGGTTGATTGTCGATCGCATTGGGGCCGGTCTCGGACCCGGGACTGTTGGTAGAACTCCCGGTCACCGGATCTCCAGGTTGCGTCACGTCGCTTTGGGCGAGGACCAACGACGGAAAAACAAGACCACCGAAGGCAACGGCGGCTAAGCCTATACGCCTGCAAATATTCATGGGGGTAAGGGGGTTAAACGGGGAACCCGTACAAGAGCGCCGTTTAGGTCGCGCACGACACGCCCGGTCACCGGGCTGGCGTTTGACAGCCTCAACTGGCCTTCCGGTGCCTTTTGAGAGTTTTGGAGGGATGAGTCAAGAAAGAATAGTGCGCTCGGGTAGTTTTGCTGTGTGAACAGGCGACTCGACGGGCCGGCGAGATCCAAGGAGTCTCCAGACGGCCTTGAGAACGGATGCGTTTAGCGGCGCGTTCTTGAGCTTGCGCACAAAGCTTCACGCAGGGGCAGTCGGCACAATCGACCGGTCGAACGTCCGGCTGCTCTACATTACTTCTGGCTGCGCACGCATGGTCGCCTCGGCTATCGGGGGCCAGGGTCTTCGACCTGCTGGCAAATGAGAGACCCGCGGAGACCGGCCAGAAATTACACGCAACGGAGGGCGCTGCTCCGCCGAAGCTGCTCACAAACCGGCCTCTCACCCTGGAGTGCGCTGGCGGACGAAATGATTGGACCAACGAAGGAGAAGGCCGCGGGCTGGCCCCCTGCCGGGGTGCGGGTGATGGATCGACCGTCTCCGGTGGTGTCGCTGCGCTTCACCACCGGTGTGAGTTGCAACTCGATCCGCACCCCGGCAGGGGTGCCAGTAAGCGGGCTGGCCATGCCATCCACCTACACTTGCCTGCTTTATGATCTCAACCAAAGGTCGAGCAAAATAACCTGAAGTCCTTCGGCGCCGGACAAGAGCATTACAGCGTTTCGAGGCGCCGGCCCTTACCGGCCCTCGGCCCACGCCGCCTCGCCCATCACCTCTCTCGCAAACGCTGTTTTCGAGGCTTCCTCCGGCGTATCAAGCGCTTGGTAGATTTCCCAGGACAGTTTCGGATTCCCATATGGTCCGTCGGCGGGAAGCGTGCGCAAACCGAGCTTGAGACCGCCTTCGCGCGGGTGATCCACCCAGCGGTGGTTATGAAACGCTTCGACCGATTTCAACCCGCGCAGTTTGCGCCACAGGTAGACGAACGCCGCCGCTTGCAGGCGTTGGCTCGCCGCTGAGTAGTCGGGCGTGTGGAAGCCTTGCTCGGAAAGCAGCACCGTGCGCAGCCGGCCTTCAAACAGCATCTCGGGCCGGTGCATCCAACGATCGAGCACGGCGATGTTCTTCGGCGTAATCAGCGGCGTATCGAAATTGTCCGTGGGAAGCGCGTCGTTCCAGGCGTCCGCGTGGAAAAGGCTTTGCGGGTAGGGATGCACGTAGGCGAAATGGGAAAGGCGCTGAGGACGCGCGCCGGGCGTAGCGGAGGCCACCGCCCAACGTGAAGTCAGCCGGTCGCGGACGCCGTCGAAGCGCGGCAGGGAGACGGTGAAATCGCCCTCCGCGCCGGCCTGGAACGGCGGCAAGAAAGCCGAATCTGCGGGTTCGGCGAGTGCGGATTCGTTCCACAGTTCTTGCCATGGCTGCGCTTCGACGAGGCGCAGTTCCCCGAGGTTCCCTGAGGTTTTTCCGTGGACTTGGATCTCGTTATGCCCCGCAACTACTGACGCGATATTCGCAGGCGCCGGCCTATCGAGGTAGCGCGCAACGAGATCCGCCGCCTGCGCTTTGCGCCGGCGCACGGCTTCCCGTTCCGCGAAGGATTGCCGCTCTGCCTCATTCCGCGGACGAAGGCGGAGGTTGCGGACGCGCAGCTCGACGCCTGCGCGGCGGCCGAGGTCAAGCCGCAACAGAGAGAACTGTGCCGGCCAGCGTCCGCCCGATGCGTCGTGGAGATCGACCGAGAAGGATTGCCACGATTCGGCCCGGGAGATTCCTCCGGCCGGGACCGATTGGCCGGCGGTAATGGGCGGTCCGAAGTATTTTCAAAAAGTTCGCAGAAGCGCTTCGAAATTCAGCGCGTACCGCGCCACGACGATCTTGTCACGGTCAAATGGAGTTTGACACGATCGGTGAGTGTACAAAGGAGTTGAGGCGGAGGATCTGCGGGCGAGAGAACGAGATCAGGCTCTGTAACGTCCTTGGCGAGGTCCGGTCATCCAGCGCCAGGCGGACTCCACCGCGCTGCTCACGCCGGGATGCTCGGCTTGCCAGCCCAGCAATTCGCGGGCGCGCGAGGGATCGGCGACGAGTTCCGGAGGATCGCCCGGACGGCGGGGACCGTAGCGCACCGGCACGGGGCGCCCGGTAACGTTCTCGGCGATCTCGAGGATGCTGCGGACGGATACGCCTGAGCCGGCGCCGAGATTGCAGGCGGTGGAGGCTCCGCCGCGAGTCAGGTAGTCGAGCGCGAGGATGTGGGCGCGGGCGAGGTCTTCGACATGAATGTAATCGCGGATGCAGGTGCCGTCCGGGGTGGGATAATCCGTGCCGAACACGGTCACCGCTTCGATTTCTCCGCGGGCGGCCATGAGGACGCGTGGGATGAGGTGAGTTTCCGGATCGTGATCTTCGCCGAGGCTCCCGTCGATGGAGCATCCGCAGGCGTTGAAATAACGCAGGCAGACGGAGCGCAGACCCCAAGCGGGTTCGCAGTCGCGGAGAATCTGCTCGAGCATCAGTTTGCTGCGGCCGTAGGGATTGATGGGATTCTGGGGGTGTTCCTCGGTAATGGGAAGGGCGACGGGATCGCCATAGGTAGCGCAGGTCGAGGAGAAGATGAAGGCGCGACACTCATGCCGGCGCATGGCGTCCAAAAGGACGAGGGGCGCGGCGGTGTTGTTGCGATAATATCTAAGTGGTTCATCGACCGATTCACCGACGTATGCGTAGGCGGCGAAATGGATAACTGTGTCGATCGGATGCGAGGAGAACAAGGACGCGAGAAGAGTTTCATCGCCCAGATCGCCTTCGACCAGCGGCACGTTTAAGGAGAGGACAGCCTGGCGGTGACCGTGGACGAGGTTGTCGAGGACGACGACATGGATTCCCACCGCTTTCAATTGCTTTACGGTGTGTGAACCGATGTAGCCGGCTCCGCCTGTGACGAGAACACAACCTGCTTTGAAGGAGGCGACTGACTGAGCTGAACTCACCGGCTTTGATGAAGGCTGGGGGAGGGGCTTCGCGCAAGGAAGAATTGGAGGGCCAGGCCGCATCTCTCAAAACGGGTAAATATTCCACAGACCCTAAACGCGGCATTACGAACTGCTCTCAAGGCGGTTCCGGCCATCCCCGCGCAGCTTTTTGGAGCCGGGTTGTGCTGGGCTTGCGGAATCCCATGTTGATCGGGCATGATGCCGCGATGGAATCTGGCGTTGCGGATCAAGAAAGCGGAGCCATTCCCGTTTGGGAGGATTTGGCGGCGGCCCGGGAACGGATTCGGGGCGCGGTGCTGCGCACCCCGGTTCTGGAATCTCACGACTTGGCCCGGGAAACAGGCGCGGCGCGGCTCTTTTTGAAGTGCGAGAACCTGCAATGGACTGGCGCCTTCAAAGTGAGAGGCGCCTTGAATGCGGTGCTCGGATTGTCCGCGGAGGAGGCAGTTCGAGGATTGGTCACGCATTCCTCGGGGAATCACGGAGCGGCTCTGGCCTGGGCCGGTGGCCAACGAGCCGTTGCAGTGAGCGTCGTCATGCCGGAGGACTCGCCGCCTGAGAAGGTCCAGGGTGTGCGCAGGCAGGGAGGTCAAGTCGAGTTCTCTGGAGTCAATCCCGGCGACCGGGAGAGTACCGTGGCGGCGTTGGCGGCGCGAACCGGAGCCGTGATGGTGCATCCCTACGACGACGCGCGAATCGTGTGCGGCCAGGCTACGGCCACTATGGAACTGTTGGAAGATGCTGCAGAGTTGGATCTGATCGTGGTTCCGGTGGGAGGCGGAGCCTTAGTTTCCGGCGCAATTCTCGCCGTGCAGGGGATGCCCGGGGTGCGGGGAGTGGAAGTCATCGGGGCGGAACCCGCTTTGGCCGACGACGCCTACCGGAGTTGGAAGACAGGCAAACGGATGGCGGCCGAAGCCAGCGACACCATCGCGGATGGTTTACGAGCGGGACTGGGGCGGCTCAACTTCGCCATCATCAGCCGCGGCATCAGAACGATTGTTCCCGTCTCCGAAGAGGCGATCCGGCGAGCGATGGCTTTGCTTTTCCGCTGGTCCAAGGTCGTGGCTGAACCTTCGGGGGCAGTGGGTTTGGCTGCGTTGTTGGAGCATGAGAAAGAATTCTCGGGCCGCAGGGTGGGGGTGATCCTTTCAGGCGGAAATATCGAGCTGGAACGGTTTTCGGCGTTGGCCTCAGGGACTCCCGGGAACGGTCTGGGCGAGCGGTAAAGATGGACCTGCGCGTTGACAAAGACGGCGCGCATCCTTTTCCTAGCTCCATGACCGAGGTACGGATGGGAATCGTGGGATTGGGCAATATGGGGCGCGCCCACAAAAACAGCATTTCTCAAGGGAAGATCCTGGGGTTGCGGCTGGCGGCTGTATGCGATGTCGAGAGTATGCTCGTGGACATCCCCGAAGGCGTGACGCCGTTCACGAACAGTTCGGAAATGATTCGATCCGGACTGGTCGACGCGGTCCACGTGTGCACTCCCCATTTTTTTCACGCATCCATAGGGGTTGAAGTCCTGGAGGCGGGGCTGCACTTGATGGTGGAGAAGCCCTTGGCGGCGCATAAAACCGACTGCGAGCGCTTGATCGGGGCGTGGACCAATCGCGCCCAGGTTTTCGCGGCGATGTTCAATCAGCGGACGGATCCGCTTTACCGGAAGCTGAAGGATTTGATCAGCAGCGGCGAGTTAGGAGAGGTGCGCCGGGCGCAATGGACGGTGACGGATTGGTTTCGCACAGAGGAGTATTATGCCTCCGGAGGGTGGCGGGCGACGTGGAAGGGCGAGGGCGGGGGAGTCCTGTTGAACCAGTGTCCGCACAATCTCGACCTGTTTCAGTGGATGTTCGGGATGCCTCGCTTGGTTCGGGGGTTTTGTCAGTTCGGCCGGTATCATCAGATCGAGGTGGAAGACGACGTGACGGCCTACTTTCAGTATGAGAATGGGACGACGGCTCTCTTTGTCACCTCGACCGGTGAGGCTCCTGGCGTGAACCGCTTGGAAGTGGCGGCGGAAAACGGGTTGATCACGGTCGAGGACGGAAAGCTGCGATTTCGAAGAAACCGGATGCCGATGAGCCGCTTCCGGGATGAATCGGCGGCATCCTTCGCGAAACCGGAGGTCTGGGAAGTGGAAGTGCCGGTTGATGGCGAGGCCGGGCAGCACAACGCCATTCTCCAGAACTTCACCAACGCTATTTTGACAGGAGAGACGCTTATTTCTCCCGGAGAGGAAGGGATACACTCCGTGGAACTGGCCAACGCCATCTTGTATTCAGCGTGGACGGACGGGACGGTGGAGTTGCCCTTGAATGGATTGGCTTACGCGGCGGAGTTGGAGAAACGCATTGCCGCTTCCACCTTCCGCAAACGGGAACCCCGGAGGGTAGGACTTGCCAGCAGCGATGATTTCGCCAAATCCTTCTGAGCGCTGCGGTTTGAGCAGAACGAAGCATTATGGCGCGGATCAACGACAACTACCTCAAGCTGCGGGCGGGATATCTCTTTCCCGAGATCGCGCGGCGGGTGCGGGCTTTTGCAGAGGAGAACGAAGAGGCGGCGAGACGGGTGATCCGTTGCGGGATCGGAGACGTAACCGAACCCTTGCCGCATGCGGCGCGCCGGGCCTTGCAACGCGCGACCGACGAACTGGGGGTTAGGGAAACATTTCGGGGTTATGGTCCGGAGCAGGGTTATGAATTCCTGCGCGTAGCGATCGCTGAAGGGGCCTTCGGTCCGCGCGGCGTTCGTGTCCATCCCGACGAGATTTTTATCTCGGATGGTTCCAAGTGCGATACGGGCAATATTTTGGATATATTTGGGCCGGGGAACCGGATTGCGATTCCGGATCCCGTATATCCCGTTTATGTCGACACGAATGTGATGGCGGGAAACACGGGCGCGGCAGATCCGAGCGGGGCTTATGCGGGATTGGAGTATTTGCCCTGCCGTGCGGAGCGGGACTTTCTCCCGGAACTCCCGCGGGATTCCGTCGACGTGATCTATCTGTGTTCGCCGAACAATCCGACGGGGGCGGCGATGACGCGGGAATCGTTGCAGTCCTGGGTAGACTATGCGCGGGCGCATCACGCCGTCATTTTGTTCGACGCGGCCTACGAAGCCTACATCACGAATCCGGATTATCCGCGTTCGATTTTCGAAATGGCAGGGGCGCGGGACTGCGCAATCGAGTTTCGCAGTTTTTCCAAGGATGGAGGGTTTACGGGGGTGCGCTGTGCTTACACGGTGCTGCCGAAGGAGTTGATGGGGCGTTCAGCAGATGGCGCCGAGCATTCCTTGCACGGGCTTTGGGCCAGACGGATGAGCACAAAGTTCAACGGCGTAAGCTATCCGGTGCAACGCGCTGCGGAGGCTTTGTTTACAGAGGAAGGCCTGGCCGAAAGAGCGCAACTGGCGCGGGATTACCTGGGCAATGCCGCGCTGCTGCGGGAGGCCTGCGGGGAGGCGGGTCTGAAGGCCTACGGAGGTGTGAATGCGCCCTACATTTGGGTGTCCTGTCCGGCGGGAGCCGGGAGTTGGGAGATGTTCGACCGGTTGTTGCGGAAAGCGAACGTGGTGGTTACGCCCGGCGCAGGATTCGGGGCGGCGGGAGAAGGGTATTTCCGGATCTCGGCGTTCAATAGCCGGGAGAATGTGGAAGAGGTCTGCCGAAGGTTGGCGGTGATCGAGATGTAATGCAACAATCGGGCCAACGTCAATCGGGCGCGGGAAGGAAGGCGCGGACGCGGTAATGTCCTTGAGGTGCGGTGGTTCGGCCGGGATCGCGATCCGCAAAGGACGTCGTTGCTCCGGCAGAGGCGACTTCGGTCACGACATTCCACACGGATCCCAACTCAATGAGATGCTCGACCTGATACCTATGGCCGGGGACGCTGCTCCAAACGATGTCGACGCCATCGGACGCGGATTCGATAGTCAGGATGGTTAGGAAAGAGCTGGAGTCAAAGGGGTCGGTCCCGGCGATCGCTTCCGCGGCGTCGGTCATTCCGTCGCCGTCGCTGTCCAGACTGGGATCGGGCGGTTCGTCGCCGGCCAGGGTGCTTCCGGGATTCGAGAAGAGGAAGGCGGCTTCAGCGGGATCGAGCGCCCGGTTGTAGATCTGGACGTCGTCAAGACGGCCGGTGAAACCGAGGGCTCCATTCATGGCGCCGATTTGAAACGCCGCGCCCGAGGCGGCTCTGATGAGGCTGGCGTCGGCTTTTTCCGCGGCGAGAGTGCCGTCGAGGTAAAAGCGGAGCAGAGCGGTATTGGCTTGGCGAGCGTAGGTAAGGACGAGGTGTGCCGGGACGCCGGATTGAAGCACAGGTTCGCTGGCGAACTCCTGCTGACCTTCCACACCCCAGATCAATTGACCGCCGGCGAGGGCCAGAGCAAATGGGTCGGCTTGATCTCCCAGGGAGAGCAGAGTGCCGTTGGCGTCGCCGGGATCCTGATTCAGCCATAGGGCGACCGAAAAATCCGCGGAGAAAGCTGCGGCTTCGCGGGGGAGCAGCAGATAGGCCGCCCCGGTTCCTTCCGAGAAACCGACTGCGGTTCCGCTGGCTAGGGGAGCCATGCGGAATTCGTGGGTTCCTCCGTTGACGCCGTAGACGGCATCGTAGCGGTTACCGGAGGCATCCGCCGCCATTTCCGGTCCGGCATCATCGAGGGGATAATGAGCGATGAGGCCTTCGGGAAGAGGTATACGCGCGGAGAGATCGACGGCGATTTCGGGGTCGCTGGAGTCATTGCTGGTTAGGAGCAGAGTCGCAGTGAAGGCTCCGGAGGCGGAACCGGGATCGAAGCGGACGACAAGAGATTCGCTATCTCCTGGGGGGAGGCTGCTGGGTGAGGAAAGGATCTCGTAGTGAGCGGCCTCGGGGCCGGAGAGGGCGGCGTTGGTGATCTGCAAGTCCTGAGCTGTTCCGGAATTGAATATCGAGATGCTACGTTCGACGGGCCCGGAGTCTTCGGGAAGACTGCCGAATACTCCGCCTCGCGTCACGACGAGATTGGGATCATCGGAAGAAACAGGGGCGAGAAGAAGGTAGTTGAGAACCAGTGTCCTTCGGTAGGCGAAGTCCTGAGGCGGACCACCGAGTGTGAGGCGCAGGGTGGTGACGCCGGAAAGTTCGATTTCCACCGGTTGATCCATGGAATTGAGGAGCGGAAAGAGGAGGAAGGTTTGGGGCGTGACCTGGTTCGGGACGGCAAAGCGTCCGAGGGGCGCGGTTTGCTGGTTGGGCTGAGAGGGATCGGTGGTGACTTGGCTGAGGAGCGCGTCTTGCGCGGCGATGGACGCTGCGCGCAGGTAGACGCGATAGGCTCCCGCGGGAAAAGTCCGGGTGTAGTTAAGCCATTCGCCGGCTTCGCTGCGGGCGATTTGGTAGTCCCGGGCGCCCGAACCGGTGTAGCGGGCCCGGGGTGAGTCGTTCACCAAGGGCCCGGGTTGGACTTGCTCAGACCCTGGGCGGAGACCGACGAAGTCATCGGGGCGGTAATCGTTCCCAGATTGAGGCGAGCTGTCAAAATCGAAGTAGTCGATTTCCGGAGTTCCGGAAAGCTCGAAATAACCTGCTCCATCGCCGTTAACCTGACTCCCGTCTTCGGTGATTCCGGAGGGCGGCGGGTTGTCTTGAAAGAGGCCCCCGCCGTGGTTGTAGTCCTCAGCCTCGATGGCGATGTATTCGCCGGCTTCGACGAGAGAGGCTTCGAAGGTGTCGAAGGAGAAGCGGTTGGCCGTTCCTTGGCCCTCGAGGTTGGCTGACAAGATGACAGCTTGATAGGTTTCGTTGGGCCGGAGACCGTTGAAGACGACTTCATATCCGTCTGCGTTAGGCGTCACTTCGAGTTCATCGGTGACATCGTTGCTGTTGAGGATCAATGTGATGCTGGCGGGATCGACGTCTTCAGTTTCTGACAGGGTCGAAACGGTGAAGCGGATCCCTTGGGAGGCCGAGTGAAAGTTGGCGTTGGAGGCGGGACTGCGGTGGATCACCTGGGCCAATCCCGGCTTGCCGTGGGCAACTCCTGGGAGGAGACCTGGGAACGGGTTTTCTGCGTGCGCTTCAAAGTTGTCGAAGGTGACGTCGGGAATGCCAATGGGATCGGTTGCGTCGCCCCGGTAGAAATTGAAGAGTCCGAAGACTCCCTCGGGATAACTGACGACGCGCTCGTCGTCATCGCCGTTCGTCGTGATGGAGACGAGAGGCGAGGTGAGGTCTTCGAGGTCGAAGACATGAGCGCTGAGGGTGTTGCCCTCGCCGGTGCAGACAAAGCGGTAGCTTCGGCCCGAGATGAGTTTGATGTCGGCGGCGGCGATGGTTCCGTCCTCCGCTTCACCAGTGACCCGGTTCATCTGGAATTGACCTCCGGGCCGGCTGCCGGTTTGGTTGGGGTCGTAGTTGAAGACGTAGCCGGTCGTCTGCCCGAGGCCGATGTTCCGGGCGCGGCCGAGGATTCCGAAGGCCTGATTGATGGAATCGTCCCAGTCCAAGATGTCCACCGCGCAGTAGAAGCCGGTGTATTCCTGGCCGGGAAGGTAGGTGAATCCGCGCGCCGGACCCGCGGCGTCGACTGCCGGAACCGGGGCTACCATGCGGTAGGCGCCGCTGGGAAAGGAGAACTCGACGGGTGCCGCAACGCCCGCGGAATTCAGCGGATCGAGCCGGGTCCATCCCTCGTCATTTCCGTCGTCAAAATCGTCAAAGACGGCGGGAAGCGGGAGGGGAAGAGCTGGAAGCAGAGCTACGAAGAGCAGCGACGCAGCGCGGCGGGGGATCGAGTGAAGGAGGGCCATAGAGAGTGTGTAGCCCGGGAGAGCGGTGGATGTCGAGTTGAAGGTTCTGGCCCGTGGAATCGCGAGCGTGTCTTTCCATCTGGGGGGAGCGGAAGGTCCGTAGAGAGTTGCGAGCGCGCGTTGAGGGGGCGTGATGGGCTGCCCGAGACAGGTCCACCACCCCTGCTGCGCCCCGGAGGGACAGAAGGCTGGGGTTGGGGGCAGCTTGGGCCGCCGGGTTTACGCAGGTTGAGAAGCCCTCGAGGTCCCCACGCCAATTGCCCCCTCTTGCGGGGAAGCGAATCTAAGGTATGGGAGGGCAACGATGCCTGGGGAACCGTTCGAAGACGCCGTGGCGAAGGTCCTGGAGAAGGACGCCCGCTATCATCCGGACGCCTACGTTTTTCTCCGCGATGCTCTCGATTTCACCCTGAAGCGGGTCAAGAAAGAGGAGAAAGCGCAGCGCCACGTCACGGGACCGGAACTCTGTCTGGGATTTCGCGATCACGCGGCG
>DATKCT010000092.1:0-5592 GCA_035513055.1 Verrucomicrobiales bacterium
TCTCGTCCTGGGCTGGGCCGTCGAAAGACTGCCTGGAGATCAGCTTAATCTCATCGTGCAAGGGCTAACTTATAGCGCCGTATATCTTGTCACCGGGAACCTCTTCATTTGCGTCGGGTTGCATTCGCTCTATAACCAGCCAGCCCGGCTGCTGCGGGCGCCGTTCTCACCTGGTGTGCAGATTGTATGGCACGCTCTCGTCTTCGTCCTACTGGCCGGCTGGCCAATCGCCAGGAGATTCGGAGCCCGAAGAGAAACATCGATCGCGGAGGACAAGATCGCCTAAGCCCCTGACTAACCCACCGCTGAAGCTGACCGCCGCCCGCCAAGCCGGTCTCGCGTGGGACCAAGTTTACTGAGGCGGGCGGCGGCACCTTAGCACTATCGTACTGCCAAGAGAATGACTCCGGTCAGGCGGACCCAAGAAGAGGGAGCGGACCTCGATATCCCCACCTCAGCGAAGATTTATCCCGCCACCGAAAGGCTCCCCGAGTTTACCGTTATCCGGCGATTGAATTTGGACTCTTTGATTCCGACGGACCATTCGTTATCGCAGAGTAAGCCGGAACGGACAACAAAACCCGCGGCCGGCTCCGCCCGCAGTGATCTGCGCCACGAAGAGGCGTTCCCATGAAGTTCGCCGGCAGCAATCCCTCCTCTTTTCCAACTTGGCGGCAAGTCATCCTGATGTATTCTCAACCAATCATGACTCGTCGCTTTCCCGGGGTGGATCCCTTTCTGGAAGATCCCGCATTCTGGCGGGACTTCCATGAGAGGTTCGCTAGACTTTCTGCTGGGAGGCAAACGCCTGCCGATGCGCCGTCCGTTGCCGCCGGGTGAGCATTTCGCGATCGTCTCGCGCTATCATGCCCGTCCCGATGCGGAAGTCTATGCGTGGACCCTGAAGTCGCCGCTTCCCGTCATCCGCGTTCCTCTGCGTGCGCCGGACCCCGACCTCATCCTGGATTTGCCGGCGGTTTACGAAGAAACGTTCTGCCGCGGGCGTTACGAGCGGGAACTCCCCTATGATCGCCAGCTCGCGGTTCCGCCAGCTCGCGGTTCCGCTGGCTCCTGCCGCCGCGGAATGGGTAGCCCAACGCGCCCGAACCACTCCCGCAGAGTAAGCCGGGACGGACAACAAACTCGCGGCCGTCTCGGGCCGGAGCGACCCCTGAGCCGGCGCCGGACCCGGCGCGCGACTGTTTTCAATCGCTCGAACTCCCTTCCGAATAGGACTTTTTCACCCAGCAAACCGCCGGAAAACCTTCCCACGCTCCCCCAACTATGCTATAAGCATTTGGATACCACCCCGGAACACCAACGCGCGACGAGACCGGCACCCCCGCCAACGCCGGTCCCCCCACAGCCGAGAATGATATCCAGATCTGCCTAATCCTTTGTTAGTCTCATTGACCAACGCCATGTTGTTTGCGCTTCGAGAGATGACCAAGGCCGACGTGCCGGCTGTCGCCGCTTTGCACGTCGCAACCTTTAATGAGACCCACACTGTAAACAACGACGGGCCAGGCTATGAGCTAAGAGAAAGCCAATGGCACAAGGCATTCACTGAGCCGGACAGAGACTGGTTTGGTATTGTTATCGAGAACGAGCACGGTGAATTGGCCGGCTTTGCCAAAGGACAGTCGCATGATGGCGGCGTGTCCGGTTTTCAAGGAGAGCTTAACAAGATTTACCTGCTTCGGCGCTATCACCGTCTAGGCCTCGGCCGGCGTTTGCTTTGTGAGGTGGCGCGACGTTTCCTGGATCGGGGTGAGTCATCGATGCTTCTGTTCGGCGAGGCGAAAAACCCATCGAACGGATTCTATGAGGCGATGGGGGGCGAACGCATCATAACATCCACGGGCGAGTTTCACGGCGGGTATGGTTGGCGTGATTTGCACGAGTTGGTTCGCTTCTGTCGTGCTGCTCAACTACAAGGCGAGCAAGACACATGACAACGCTTCCGAACCATAAACGGATGCATTGGACTCAGCGCGTCGCGCTGAGAGCCGTCCGCTCCCAAATCCCGAGAAGACAGACAAGATTCTCTGCCAAAAAGTCCAGATGGACAGAAAAACAGAAGTATGGTTTCACCGTCGAGCTTCCCAATCTCCCTCCCAAATAGCCCGCATTTCTCATGCTATTTCGTCGACAATCCATGCTTCCGTGGACCCGGTCGCTGAGCTTGAGAACCTCCAGAAAATCCGGTGACTACGGCAGCGTCATCGCCTATGATATCTAGATGATTTCCGATACCATCCCCGAACTCAAAGGACTGCCTGCCCCTCAAAAGCTCCTGCTGGCAAGCGAGTTATGGGATGCCGCCATGGCGGAGGATTTTGACATCCCAGCATCTGCTGCTCTGCTTGAAGAACTGGATCGCCGGCGTGAAGAGCACATGAAGGATCCAAGCTGCGTGATCTCGTGGGAGGAGGCAAAGGCTAGGATACTGGCATCCAAAGCCTGATGGAAATCGTCCTTCTGCTGCGAGCCGAAGCAGATGCCTTAAACATATATAGGAGATACGAAAAACTTTATCTCGGTCGAGGCGAACTTTTTCTGGCCGCCCTTGACCGCTCATTCAATCAACTGCGAGCATTTCCTGAGAACGGTCCAGTTCTCCGGACTCCCTTTCGGAGACTCTTGGTTCGACGATTTCCGTATGGACTCGTGTATGCAATCGAAGGAGGGCGGCTCATAGTCTACTCGATCGCGCCCCTTTTGCAGAATCCCGAAGCATTGCTCGCAATACTTGACGATCCAGCAGGCTAACCATATACGGATGCATTGGACCCACCGCGTAGCGCTGATGTCCAATGCATCCGTTGTTGAAAGGCGTGTCTGGCCGGAGTCAGGATGCAGCGTGCCCGGGCTACCGTTGTACCGTCTCGAGGCGAATAGGTTCCAGCGTCATCTCGGCCGGCCCGGTGGCTGGAACCTCGATATTCAGCTCGGCCCGGAATGCGGGACCCACCATTCCTGTTCGAACACGTTGCTCTGGGGTCAGCGGAAGGTAGCCTTCCGCCGACAGGACATAACGTCCCGGCAAGATCCGTTCGGTCAGAAAGCTGCCGTCCGCTCCGGCCGCAAGGGAAGCATAGGTCGTGTGCCAGAGGCTGTCTTCAAACGGGCTTTTCTCGGCCTCGACGGCGTTGACCGAAACGGTCACGCCGGAGAGCTTCACGTCCTCGGGCCAGGTGATGCGGCCCCGGATCCGCGCTCCTGATGCCCGGACCCACCGGATCGTTCTCATCTCCCCCGGCGCCAATTCGAAAAACTGGCGGTCTAACATGCCGCCCATTCCTACGTCTTCCAGACGGTGCATAACCCGGCGGCAGATCTGGTACCGGCCGGGCGGCAGAGCCGGGAGGGACACCGTCCCGCCATTGGCGATGGGAACTTCCCGCGTCGATCCCAGCGGCTGGAATTCCTGCGACAAGTGGCTGAGCAACTGACAAAACACCACGCTCTCCTCTTCCGCCCCATCGATGTTGAGCTGGACATCGACCCGCGAGGGCTCGGGAAGCCGGATGGTCAACTCGCCCTCGGCGGGAATCGAGGCGGGCCAGGCATCCAATCCTGGGTGAGACACCGCGACGAGCGAAGCGGCTCCCGCGGGCAGCTCGAACCTGCCGTTCTCGTCCGCAGTCACCGGCTTGGCTTTCTCGTCGGGCTCGCCCCAGGTCGTCCAAGCTCGTCCGGCGGCAAGGTTGAGTCCGGTCGGTCCGACCGCATACACAGCGGCTCCTGGAACGGGATCGCCGCGGTGGTCGAGGACTTGCCCGCGGACGAGGCGGCCTCGCTTGAGGCGAAGAGTCACTTCAATCTCTTTCCGGCCCGCGGGCGGCGGCTCCGTCAGAACAGGCTCGGGGACATAACCGTCCGCCAACACACGTGCTGTCCAGCCTTCCGCCCAGCGCACGCTGGTGGAAAAGGAGCCGTCCCGGGCGCTGGACCCGCTCTCACTGAAGCCCCAGGTCACGCCGTCCGGGTTGGCCGGATCGAACTTGCCCGCTTGAATGATGAGCGCGCCGATAGGCTCGCCTGTTTCGGCGTCCACAGCCTTGCCACGAATGGCTACCGTTTCGACGGGCGCGGACTCGCCAGCTTCATCCGATGTCTCACCGGGTCCGCAGGCCTCGTTCTCCGCGCCTTCCCCTTTGGCTGGCGCGGGGACCGGAATAACCCCCAGATTCATCTCGGCTCGTTGCTCGCCCGGTGTCTCGGAAGCGGCGGCGCTCAGAGTCGCAGCTCCCAAAATGACCACACTTTTGACGGCGAAACCGGCGAGTCCGGCGAGTCCGGCTGTGAAGTTTACGAAGATTCCGGATGTCATGGTTTGTGTCCCTCTTTGCACGGTTCTTCCATCACCTGAAGGAGACGCTTTCAATCTCCGTGACTTAGATTTTTTCTCGCAGATATGACCAATCACGAGGCCACCTCTTAGCCTTCCTCAAGCCGGTCCAGCTCTTCCGCATCGATCCCGAGTGACTCCGCGGTTTCCCCGCGAAGGGCGCCTGGAATCGTTCCTTGGGCGGCCAAAAAGCGATCGAGCTTCTTCGCCCGCACCAGAGACCAGAGACCACTTTCCCATGTGCCTCAAAGCGCCAGATTGACGAGTAAAGATCAAATGCCTACGCTTCTCGCCATGCAGTTAAGCACCTTCGTCCCGCGCCCGTTCAACCGGAGGAGACTTCCGATGACTGGCATACGTCGTTGCATCGCCGCCATGTTCGCGGTGGTCTGGTTGCCGCTGCCATTTGCTGCCGCACAGCTTGCAGGGTCGCGGGCGGGGGTGGAGTCGCACTCGGCTGGCGTGGCCGATCTGCCGCTCTTGGACCGGCAAACTGCCGAGACCTACATCGCCATCGACGGACGGGCGGAAGTTCGCGTGCGCGCGACGGAAATCCGCATCGTCTTGGCCATAACGAG
This sequence comes from Verrucomicrobiales bacterium, assembly GCA_035513055.1. Classification (GTDB taxonomy): domain Bacteria; phylum Verrucomicrobiota; class Verrucomicrobiia; order Verrucomicrobiales; family DEV007; genus DATKCT01. Next base: position 4,933 of record DATKCT010000092.1, read on the forward strand.
CGAAGGAGACACCGCACAAGAGTGCAGGCAAGCCATCGATGCCTCGATTGAGCGACTCAAGGCGGCCTGGCTGCAGATCGAAGTTCCCGAAGAGAAGATCGTGACGGACTTCATCTCGGTTCTGCCGCGGCGCCACTGGAACGTGGAGCAACAAGAGGGCGTCGACGTGGGTGTCGAGCGGAAGTCCGGTTACCGCATGCAGACCAACCTCCACCTGGCCGTTCCGCACGAAGCCCGGGCGATGCAAGCGCTCTCGGCGGCCTTTGAGCAAAACGTCACGGACATCATCGCCTTCGACTACTGGAACGACGATCTGAACGAAATCAAGGCGCAGGCCCGGCAGAAGGCGCTCGAGGCCGCTCGTGAGAAGGCGGACGTGCTGTTGGCGGCGGTGTTCGACGGGCGGCCGCCGGCGATCAATGTGCAGGAGCAGACGACGGTAAGATACCCGGAGTCGCTCTATCACTCGTTCACGAACGTCGCCGCTGAGGAGGTCACGCCTCCGTTCCGCCGGGACATGCCGTTCATCCATATGTATCGCCCTCGAAACACGTACTACCGCGGTCTCTATCCAAATGCAGACGTTCAGCCCCGCGAGCTGCCGATGACCCCCGAGATTTCCGTCGTGTCGAGCGTGCGAATCTACTTTCAGTCGCCGGC
>DATKCT010000093.1:0-60143 GCA_035513055.1 Verrucomicrobiales bacterium
ACGTGAAGACGTCTGGATCAAGTTCTTCGAACGTAAGGGCAACCTCACCGTGGGTTTCGGAAGCCCTGGCCGCATCGGTCCCGAGTTGCAGTTCGGTCACGTTGTCGGCGATCATTACGAAGAACAGGTCCTCCTGATCAAGGCGGCTTGGGGCGGCCGCAGTCTTTTTCGCGATTTCCGTCCCTCCAGCGCCGGGCCGCCTCCGGAGAAACACCTCGAGCTCGAACTGGATGAGGCCCGCAAGACGGCTCCGGAAACGGACCTGACGGAGATCCAAGCCCGCTACGGAGCCTCTTACCGCGCCATGCTCGAGGAGATCCGGGGAACTCTGGACCACCTCCAGGAGCACTTTCCGGACTATCAAGACTCTCAGGGCTGCGAAATCGCCGGATTGGTGTGGTTCCAAGGATGGAACGACATGATCAACGATGAATACACCGCTGCTTATGCAGAGAATCTCGGCCATTTCATCCGCGATTTTCGGCGCGATCTGGGAATCCCGGATCTGCCCGTCGTGGTTGCCCAGATGGGAGTCGATGGCGTGGACCGGCCCGGTCTCGAGCCCGACAGCAAGAAGCGAGCCTTCAAAGAAGCCCAGGCCTCCGTGGGAACCCTGCCCGAGTTTCAGGGAAACGTGTCGGTCATCCCCACCGACATCCATTGGGACATGAACGCCGACGCCGTCTATCGCAAGGGTTGGCGGGAACACCGCGAAGAATGGGACCGGGTAGGCTCGGACTACCCCTACCACTACCTCGGAAGCGTGATCACCTATTCCCGGATCGGGGAAGCCATGGCCAAGGCCGTGATCGAACTCGAGGTCCGAAGGGGAAGCTGAGTCCGGCGGCAAAGTCATCGCCGGGTTTCCACACGGGCGCAGGCCGGCGCCTGTTTTTGATGAACCTTTGACACCCCGTCCATTTTCTCCCTTGTATGGGACTTTCTTTTCTGGCCATGCCACTCGTCGAACCCGATGCCAAGACCGGCCCTCCCCTCGAGGCCCTCATCCAGGAGATGGGACGCCGCGCCAGGGAGGCCGCGTTGCAGCTCGCCACCCTCTCGACACAGGAGAAAAACCGGGTCCTCGAGTCGATGGCCGGGGCCCTGCTCGAGCGGGAAGACGCCATCCTCGAGGCCAATGCCGGCGATGTGCAACAGGCCATCGGCAAAGGCCTTAACCCGGCCTTGATCGAGCGCCTGCGCCTCGATCCCGCCCGCGTTGCGGCCATGGCCGGCGGCATCCGGCAAGTGGCCGCCCTCCCCGACTTTGTCGGCGAGATCCTCGCCGAGTGGACGCGTCCCAATGGACTGCAGATCCGAAAAGTGCGCGTCCCCATCGGCGTCATCGCGATTATTTACGAATCCCGACCCAACGTCACCAGCGACGCAGCGTCGCTTTGCTTCAAATCCGGGAACGCCACCATCCTGCGCGGTGGATCCGAAGCCTTTGGTTCCAACGCGGCGATCGCCGAAGCCCTCGCCTCGGGCGGCGCCGCCGCAGGGTTGCCGGAATTCGCCATCCAATTCGTTCCTGTCGCCAGCCGCGAAACCGTGACCCTGCTTGCGCACATGGACCGCTATCTGGATCTGATCATTCCCCGCGGTGGAAAAAGCCTCATCGAGACCGTGACCGCCCAGGCCCGCATGCCGGTGATCAAGCATTACGACGGCATCTGTCATGTCTATGTCGATTCCGCCGCCGATCTCTCGATGGCCTGCGCCCTCGCCGTCAACGCCAAGTGTCAGAAACCCGGCGTTTGCAACGCCATGGAAACGCTTCTCGTGCACAGGGATATCGCCGCGGCCTTTTGCCCTCTCGTCGCCGAAACCCTTCGGAAGCACGGAGTAGAGCTTCGCGGCGACGACACCTTCCGCTGCTTCGACCCCGGCGCACACGCCGCTACCGAAGAGGACTGGAGCACGGAATATCTCGATCTGGTTCTTTCCGTCCGCGTCGTCGATTCCTTGGAGGACGCCATCGGACACATCAATCGTTACGGTTCGCGGCACAGCGACGCGATCGTCACTTCGGATGCCAAGGCGGCGCAGCGTTTCCTCGCCGAGGTCGACTCCGCCGCCGTCTTTTGGAACGCCTCGACGCGGTTCAACGATGGCGAAGAATTCGGTTTCGGGGCCGAGATCGGCATCAGCACCGACAAGCTCCACGCCCGCGGCCCCATGGCTCTTCCCGAGCTGACTTCCTACAAGTACCACATTCTGGGCAGCGGCCAGATGAAGTGAACCACCGGGGCTCGCGCTCCGCCTTCCTCCCGATTTGTACTGACAAAGCCCTCATTCGTCTCCACACCCCGCTCCCCATGCTTACCCTCCGCGACGCGTCCGCTTGCCGCTACGACTTGGCGTGCCTCGGCGAGATCATGCTCCGGCTCGATCCGGGCGAAGGCCGAATCCGCACGAGCCGACGTTTTCAAGCCTGGGAAGGCGGCGGAGAATACAACGTGGCCCGCGGCCTGCGCCGCTGTTTCGGACTTCGCAGCGCCGTGGTCACCGCCTTCGCCGATAACGAGGTCGGCCGCCTCATCGAAGACTTCATCCTGCAAGGCGGGTTCGACACACGTTTCGTCCAGTGGAAAGCTTACGATGGGATCGGGCGCAGCGTCCGCAACGGCCTCAACTTCACCGAACGCGGGTTCGGCATCCGGGGCGCCAAGGGCGTTCCCGACCGCGGCAATTCCGCGGCCAGTCAAATGAAGCCTGGGGACGTGGATTGGGAAGAGATCTTCGGGGTGTGCGGCACGCGCTGGTTTCACACCGGCGGGATCTTCGCCGCACTTTCTCCCACCACCGCCAGCCTGATCCTCGAAGCCCTCCAAGCGGCCAAGAAGCACGGAACCGTGGTGTCCTACGACCTCAACTACCGGCCATCACTCTGGAAATCCATCGGCGGCCTGGAGAAAGCCCGCGAAGTCAATCGCGCCATCGCCCCCTATGTCGATGTCATGATAGGGAACGAGGAAGATTTCACCGCCTGCCTCGGTTTCGAGGTCGAGGGCGTCGGCGAGCACGTGACCGGGATCGAGGCCGAAAACTTCAAACTCATGATCGCTCGGGCGGTGGAAACCTACCCGAATTTTCAGGTGGTGGCCACCACTCTGCGCGAAGTCCACAGCGCCACGGTCAACGACTGGGGAGCCCTCTGCTGGCACGAGGGCCGGATCCACGAAGCCATCCACCGGCCCCAGCTCGAGATCCTCGACCGCGTCGGCGGCGGAGACAGTTTCGCTTCCGGACTCATCTACGGCTTCCTCACTTCGGGAGATCCTGACAAAGCCGTGAACTATGGCGCCGCGCACGGAGCCCTGGCCATGACCACTCCCGGCGATACTTCCATGGCTACCCTGGCGGAAGTCGAGAAACTCATGGCCGGAGCCTCCGCCCGCGTCGATCGCTGAACCCTCGTGTGGTGTTTGCAGAATGCGTAGACAAAACAGGTGTTGTGATTCTTAGAAAACTTGCTCGCCGTGCTCGATGTTTTTGTAGAATCGCGGCCCTCTTTTCCCATATCTGCGTCGCTCCTCGGTCGCCGAACCCGCTCAACTCCCTCCTCGCGCCTTGAACTGGAATCAGATTCCTCGCGAGTTTTGCCCACCTATTTCGCCAACGCCACACTAGTTATGAGCCACCTTTCGCCATCCTCCGACTCGCTTTTCTCCTTGAAAGACCGTGCCGCCGTGATCATCGGCGGCACGGGCGAACTCTGCGGAGCCATGGCGGAAGGCCTCGCCGCCGCCGGCGCCCGGGTCCTCCTCGCGGGCCGGAACGCCGAGAAGGCCGAGTCGCGCCTCAGCCGCATCCGGGACCAGGGCGGCTCCGGCGTTTTTGCCGTCTGCGACCTCAGTTCCCGCCAGGGATTGGAGGATCTCTTGGCCCTCGCGCTCGACCAACTCGGCAAGGTCGACATCCTCGTCAATGGCGCCGGGGTCAACTCGCCCACGCCTTTCCTTGAGATCACCGAGGAGGAACTCGACCGTATTCTCCAGGTCAATACGCGGGCGGTTTTTTTGGCCTGTCAGGTCTTCGGCGCGTATTTCCTGCGAGAAACCATCCGGGCCTCCATCATCAATGTCGGATCGCTCTCCGGTCAGGTCCCTTTGTCCCGCGTCTTCACCTACTCCATGAGCAAGGCCGCGGTCCACAACCTCAGCCGCAATCTGGCCCGGGAATGGGCTCTCCAGGGCATCCGGGTCAACACGCTGGTCCCCGGCTTTTTCCCCGCGGAACAGAACCGGCGGGTCCTCACCGAAGATCGGGTCCGCCGGATCATGGATCACACACCCATGCAGCGCTTCGGTCAGGCCCGCGAGCTGATCGGAGCCACCCTCCTCCTCGCCTCAGAAGCCGGTTCGTTCATCACTGGCTGCGAATTGACCGTCGACGGCGGCTTCTCGGCCATGACCATCTGAGCCGCATCTCTCACCCCGTTACCGCTGCGGCGCACTGCGGCCAATGGCAAATGCGGCGGAACCAAAAACGGATCAGTACGCTCCGCGGTAGGGCTGGGGTTGCGGATTGGACCGGTAATAGTCGTAGTTGTTGGCCGGAGCGGAGCCCGGTGTTCCCTGGCTGTGCTGAATCCGGCGCCCCAACGTCTCCATGTCCTGCCCCATGCCATACCAGGTGTTGCCGCACCCGCTCATCAGCAGCGCCGCCGCTCCCGCGAAGACCAGAGCCAGTGTGAACCGCTTCCATGTGCTCGCCATGGTTCCGAGTATAATGACCGCCGTCCTCCTGTCATCCCAAAATCCAGATCCCGCTTCCGAATCACAGCCCGATCCCAATCCCGCCGCCGCGGAAAAGCCGTCTGACGCCGCCAAGGAACCGCCGGGTCCGACGGCCCCGGCGCCAAAGGGGCTCAACTAGATACTCGAGCGCATCTGGAAAGATGGGGAAGGGATCTCCGAAACGCCCAGTCCAGCAGAAGAACCGGACGCGAAGCAGCCGGAGGAGAATGCCGGCACTGCGGAACCGCCGGGCACTGAGAGTTAACCGGTCTCAATGGAGGCGCCGGTTGCGCTGCTGCCGCAGGAAGTGCGGGAGGATTTTCACCCGCATGTACTCGTCCGCCGCCGCGAGACCTCCCCGTTCGAAAAGCAACCCGATAAGAGCCTCGATTCGGGTGGGATTGCCGACGCTGTTCAGAAAAGTGTTGGAAGTGAGGTCTTCAAAGAGTTGTGCCGACAGTTGACCGCGCTCCTCGAGGATCCATCGACGGACCAGCAAAGCCAGCACGGCGTCGCCGAGCCACGCTTTGCGCTGCAACTCGGCCGGATCTCGCGGCAATACCGGAAGTTCGTCCATGGATTGGCGCAAGATGATGCGCCAAGCCGGCCCGGGCGCAAGCCGAACTAACCCGGGGCTAAGCGACGGCTCCACCTGCAAACCGCACGCTGTTTCCCGCCGCCGGTCTCCAACTTACTGCGATTCGTCCGCAAACACAAAACCGTCCGGATCGATCCACCCGGTCAGGCCGCTGACGGCTGGTTTTCCGGGTTCGGTCCGCTCCCAGGCCGGGGTGATTACATTGAACACGGCGTGACCTTCCCGGCCGCCGCCGTTAACCCTGACATCCACCCCGTTCAGCAGCCGGCCGGACGAGCCCGCGCGAAGCCCGGACAACAACGGCCGGCCGCTCTGAAGCCCGGGATCCGGCGTGCTGAGAGCCAGCACACAACCGGAAACCGGATCATCCAATCCCCGCAGGAACACCGGCCGGCCGGGCTGCCGCTCTCGAGGGGCGGTCCCGGTCTTCATACTGACATCATTCTCAAAGTGCGCGACATGGCGCGGCAACCGCGCTGGAGACGGCTCTTCGGTCCATTCCTGAAGCCGCGGCCGGTCCGCCACCTCCACGGTCACGCCCAGGGTCCTGACCTCCGCCAGCCCTCCGTCCGGAGCAAAGACCATCGGCCATCCCTGCAAGAGAGGAAGCCACCAACCGGCCCACCAGACTCCTGGCCGGGTAAAAGAACGCGGACACAACACGACTTCTTCCCTGCGAAACGCCAAGGTTTCTCGCAATTGGAGGATGCCCGCGGCCAAGCAAACCGAGTCAAAACGATGCAGTCGCCAACGGCCCCTCCGGAATACCGCCAACGCTGCGCCGCCCTGTCCTTGATCCTCGGTGAGAGAGCCCGGCAGCGCGGTTTCCCACCGCCAGCCCGAGCCGGCTTCCCTCCACGCCAAGGCCGCTGCCCCGCTTTCCTCGATCAAAGCCCTCCGAGTGGCCCGCTCAGACCCGGCGCTCTCAGTCGCAGTCACGGGGACGCAGCCCTGCCGCAAGAGCGCAAGATGCATCGCCGCCGATTCGAGCGACGGATCCGCGCAGACCGCCACACGAGTTCCCCGGGACAACCGGCCGACATCGCTCCCTGTTGTGGCGACGGCCTCCAAGAGGTCCGGGCCCGGCCAGCGCCGGATCCGGCCCGCCGCCGCTTCCGCACACCAAACCCGGCTACGGTTCCAAGCCCGGCTCAACCGGCTCCAGAGATCCGCTTCCTCGGCACCGCGCCGCCGGAAAGCCCTCCAAGCGCAGGCGGAAATGGCGCTCCGCAAGTTGGAGACTTCGCTGTTGCCGGCGTGCAAAGGGGGAGCGAAATAGACAGTCACCCGGCGCCGGATTCGCTCCGGCTTCTTCCAAAAGAAGCGTCCTTCCGAATAGGAGAAAACGGAACCCCAGAGACCGTCGATGTAAAAGGGCTCCACCGGGGCCTCTCCCAGCCGGTGAGCAATGAGAGCAATGCCAGGCTGAAAAGCGCCCAGCATCCCCAGCCGGCTCAACTGGCCTTCAGGAAACACACACACCGCCGCTCCATCCGCGACCTCTTCGACGATCGTTCGCACTGCATCCTTGGCTTGCCGCGGCGCGATCGGAATGGCGCGGAACTGACGCATCAACCATCCCAAAAAAGGAACATCGAACATGTCCCGCCCGGCCACAAAACGCAACGGGCGCGGTGTCGCGGCCACAAGGACCGGCACATCGCACCAAGTGAGGTGATTCCCGACAAGCAAGACGCCGCCACGCGCCGGAAGGCGCCGGATCCCATCGGTCTCGATCCGGTAAAGGATCCGGAGCGCCACCAGTCCCAACACTTCAAGCCATTCCGCAATCTCGGAACGCTGGCCCGGATCCGCGCCACCCGCCGCGCTCCGCTCCGAGGCCGGGAGACGCGTTCTGCGGTTTCCTCGCGCTGTCTTCCCTCCGCCGCTGGTGCTGCGGCCCGCGGGCTTCATTCCGGCTTGAAATCCGGATAACGGCTTTGCAATTGCGCCCGGGCCTCAGCGGCGCGGTCGGTTTCACCGAGTTGATCGAAGGCATTTGCGGCCTTTGCCAGAGCCTCGGGCGTCACCTGAGGATCGCTGAACATCTGACTGGGAATAATGTAACACCGAGAGGCTTCCGTGTAGTTCTTCTCTTCCATCGCGATGTCTCCCAGCAGGATCCAGGCATAGGCATTGGTTCTCCCCTCCTTTTCCAACCGCAGCGCTTCTTCCGCGCATTCCCTGGCCAGGGCGTACTCTCCGCTCTGGTTCAAAGCCGACCCTTTGTTGAGCAGCACGCGCGCCCGGCGAGCGGGTTCGGAGATGCGCTTCAAATAGATATCGAAGGGTTCCACCGCCTTTTGATAGCGGCCCAGTTTCAAATAGCTGCGGCCGAGGCTGTCCCAGACCACATCGGGGCTGCGGGCCGGATCATTGGGGTCGACGGCCAGTTCCAGCAAACGGACGGCGTTGGAGAAGTCATCCCGTTGAAAAAGCTCGACACCAAGCCAGGCGAACACTTCCGGAGGCAGGGTTTGATCCGATTTCCGCTCCAAGAACACGTTGATTTCCTTGAGCAGATTGTCGACGTCCTTCTGATAGTAATAGCTCAGAATGATCCGGAGGCTGGCGCGGTCGTAAAACGCGGGGTCCTGTTGCCGCGCTTTCTCGAGGGCCGGCACGGCCTGAGCGTACTCTTTGTTCTCATACCTGCCCCAGCCCATCCAGTAATGCGCTTCCGCGGCCCCCCGGGTCTCGGGATACTTGGCCAACAGATCTTCGAAGGCGGCGATCATCCCGTCGACATCCTGCTGCTGCCCGCGAATGAAGGCCACCTGCTGCAGGCTCAACTCCGCCAGTTCCGACTCGGGATAGTCCTCGACGATGCGGGCGTAATCTTCCAGGGCTTTGTCGTAAACCTGCATGCCCTTATAAGCCTGCGCCCTCTTCACCAGCCCTTGCAGCGCGCGTTCGTCGTCCGGAAACTCCGTCAAAAACCGGGTGAAAGCGGCGGCGGCCCGTTCAAATTCCTGCGCTTCCAACTGCGCCCAGCCTTTCTTGAAGAGGACTGAAGCATGATGCTGATCGGGGATGTCCCGCAACTCGATCTTGTCGTAAGCGTTGGCCGCCTCGGCGTATTTCTTTTCGGTAAAAAGCGCTTCCGCCTTCAGGAGGAGCGCCAAATCGTTGTATGACGAATCCGCTTTGCCCTGTTTTTGTTGTCGTTCCAAGAAAGTATCGACCAAGAAGGGCAGGCGCGAGTCGCGGACCTTATAGAGGCAGAAAAGTTTTTGATAGCCCGCCTCTTCGCCTTCGGGCCGGTCGAAGTAGGCGGATTCCACCCGGTTGTAGCAGCGAATGGCGTCGGCCATGCGATCCGCTTTGCGATAGGCGTTGCCCGCGACCAGGTAGATCTTGCCCTCGGTCTCCTCGCTATGCTTAATGAGATTCCCCTCGAAAGCGCTGATTACTCCGGCGTAGTCTTCCGCTTGATAGAGATTGGACATCAATCCGTAATGGGCGGCGGGACGCCACTCGTCGGCTCCGGTCTCCATGGCCAAGGCCTCTTCAAACAAGCGGTTTCCTTCCTCGCGCCGGTCCAGATCGGAATAGAGAATACCCGCCTTGGTCACGGCTTCAGCGCGAATCCGCGGCTGCAGCGCGCTGTCCCGCAATTGGAGAAAGCGCGCCAGAGCCTCTTCCTTCCGGCCTTCCTGGGCTTCGATCCGGGCCAAGGCCAAGAGCGCCGGCTCCCGGTAGGCGGTGGCGTTCGGCGCTTCGATCAGAGATTGATACGCCAGACCCGCGTCCCGGTTGCGCCCGAGATGCTGCAGCGTTCGCGCCCGGTAATACGCGGCCGAAAGGCGCACTTCCGGCTGCACCAGATGCCGCTCCGCAATCTCGTAATAGCGCTGCGCCGCCGCGAACTCACGGAGATTGTATTTCAGTGAGGCCAACCGGTAGGCGGAAGCTCCGACGTATTCGCCCGCGCGGAACTCGGCGATGGTCCGCTCATACACCTCCTGGGCTTTGCCTAACTCGGCGTTCTTCCGGTAGGCCTCCCCAAGGCGATAGTGGGCCGACGGTTCCGTCCCCGGGTAGGTCGAGACGAACTTGTTGAACTGAATAATGGCCAAGTCATGATAGCCGTTGTCGTACAACAAATTCGCATAATCCAGCATGTCTTTCTTCGGATCCCCGGTGCTGGGTTGGTTCGGACGGGGTCCGGCGGGGCGCTGGGCCTCGCGACGGGGCGCTGTTCTCGGCGGCGGAACCGTGCGCGGAGCACCCGTGGCCCCGCTGGGCGGTTCCTCCACCACCCGGGCCCGGCGAACCTCCCTATCGTCGACCTCCGGCGACTCTTCGCCCGGATCGACGCCCTGAGCCCAGAGTCCCGCGAACCCGCTCAACACCCAGCATGCCGCCAGGAGCCGGATCCATCCGTTTGTAGGCGATTTTTTCCAAGGCATTACGGTGTGTCCTCCCGTTTCCGTGTGGCGAACGCCACGTTGTAGATCTTGGCCTTGTGACACAGGTCCAATACGTGCAAAACATGCCGGGACGGCGCCTCCTCGTCGCAACGCAGAATCACGGATTGGTTCGCGCGGATCGCCGCCACCGCCTCCAATTTGGCCAGAAGTTCCTCGTCGCCAACCTCTTCGGAATGCACCACGATCCGCCCGTCCCGATGGACGTTGATAATGATCTCGCCAAATTGACGCCGCGGTTCCGTCCCCTCCTCCGCGGCGGGAACGCTGACGTCGAGTTCGGGCTCGAAACGGGCGTAGCTCCATGTCACCAAGAAAAAGATGAGCAGGAGAAACACAATGTCCACCATGGGGGCGAACTGCATGCCCGCAGGCGCAGCCAGTTGATTGTCCTGGCGGAATTTCATCGCAGTTCCCCCTTCAAACTTTGTCTGGATCGATGGCGCGGCGGCCGTAAGGCAACGAAGGGCCGCTGTAGTAATCCTCCGGCGTCTCCGCTTCGACCTCGCGAGCCGTATAACTCCGCCGGGCCGGATTGCGCCGGCTGGCGCCTCGTCCGCGCTCCCTCCGGCCGCTTCCCTCGAGAAGCACGAGAATATGGGTGCTGGCCGCTTCGAGATCCGAAATGAGACGCTGCACCCGTCCCCGGAAAATCGAGTAGAAAATGAGCGCCGGGATGCCGATCACCAGCCCGCCCGCCGTGGTCAACAGGGCTTCCGATACCCCGCTGGCCAAGCCCGTGGTCCGGTCGCCGAACACCACGTGAGAACCGATCTCTCGAAAGGCCTTGATCATCCCCAGCACAGTCCCGAGCAAGCCGATCATCGGAGCGATGGCGCCGACATCAGCCAGATAGGTGATCCGCTGGGTCAAGAGGCTGGCCTGCCGGCTTCCTTCCGATTCTCCCACCTCGCGCACCTTCTCGAAAGGCGCCCCCGGGTTCTTGGTGACGAAATCCAGCATTTTCTCGGCAACCCGGGAGATGCTGTCGCTCCGCCGTTCACACACTTCCAGCAGCCCGATGTGGTCTTCCTGCCGCAACAAGGCGTCAGCCGTGCGCATGAATCTGTCGCTGACGACCGTCCCCTGACGAATGGCGAAGGCGTAATACACGATGAGAAACACCGCCGCCACCGAAAGTAAGGCCAGAGGATAGAACATCAGGCCCGTGTCCCGGACCACTTCCATCAACGAAATTGAGCTTTCCGTTTCCGCCGGCCCCTCCCCGTTCGCCGCTCCGGCCGCCAACGGCCCACACGCGCTCCCCAGCAGACACAGGAAGTGCGCCGCCCGGCCGCGCAGGATGGATTTATTCATGGGAAAAGTCGCCAGCATGGTAGTGTGCCTTGCCCGCACCGCAAATCGGAATGCTGGACATCCGACTGCGACCGGGTGGACGCGCCAATGTCCGGGAACCTTCATCCAAAACGACCCGATCTCACCAAAAAACTGAGGGATGTCTCGCATCAGCCCGGCGTTTACCTCATGCGGGACCGCCTCGGCCGGGTCATCTATGTGGGAAAAGCCCGCGATTTGCGGCGGCGCCTGGCCCATTACTTCGCCCCGTCCCGCCGCACACTCGCCGACCTGAAAACCCGCTCCCTCATCCACAGCATGTGGGACTTCGATTGGCACGAGGTCCGCAACGAAGCCGAGAGCCTCCTCTTGGAAGGAAAACTGATCAAGGAGTTCCGGCCCCGCTACAACGTGAGTTTCCGGGACGATAAACGATTTCTCCTTTTGAAGATCCACCGGGAAGATCCCTTTCCCCGCTTCCAGTTATGCCGGGTCCGGCGTGAAGACGGAGCCCACTATTTCGGCCCTTTTGCCCACTCCGGAGCGCTTCGGGCCACCCTCACCTGGCTGAACCGTTCTCTGGGATTGCGAAGTTGCCGGCCTCTGCTGCCCGGCGAAGTCGATTACCGCCATTGCAGCGACGACATCATCCGAAACTGCTCGGCTCCCTGCATGGCGCGCATTTCCCGGGAGGATTACCTCGCCCGCGTCGACGAAGCGTGCCGGATCCTGGAAGGCCGGGCCAGCGAGCGCCTGCGCAGTCTTGAAGAAGAAATGACTCAGGCGGCGGCCGCGTTGCGCTTCGAGCGGGCCGCAGAACTCCGCGACGCCCTCGACAATCTCCGGAAAACCGTCGCTCCCTCCCGGCGTTTCACGGGCAAACGCGGCGTGCCGCAGCCCTCCGCCGGCCTCGCCCTGGCCGCCGTCCAGGATCTCCAAGCCGCTCTCCAGCTCGAAGAACCCCCGCTCGTCATGGAGTGCTTCGATATCTCGAACATCTCGACCACCCACTGTGTCGCCTCCATGGTCTGCTTTCGCAACGGTCTTCCCGACACCTCGGGTTACCGGCGCTACCGCATCCAGACCGTCTCCGGGCAAGACGATTTCGCAGGTATGGCCGAAGTCGTGCGGCGGCGCTTCTCTCGGGTGCTCCGGGAAATGCCCGGAGGGGCGGATCGCGTCGCCGAAGCGGGTTCTCCGGCCTTGCCTAGTCTCATCATTGTCGACGGAGGAAAAGGGCAGCTCTCCAGCGCCCTCACCGAATTGAGGAACCTGGGTCTCGCGGACCTGCCCGTCATCGGTCTGGCCAAGGAACGCGAAGAAATTTTCCGTCCCGGAGTGCCTGCGCCCCTCGTGTTGCCGCGCGACCGGGAAGCCCTGAAGCTGCTTCAGCGAATCCGCGACGAAGCCCACCGCTTCGCCAATAGCTTTCACCAACTCCTCATGAAACGGCGCGTCGCCGAAAGTCTTCTCGACGAATGCCCCGGCATCAGCAACCGGCGCAAACAAGCCCTCCTCAAAGCCTTCGGATCCGTAACCCGTTTGCGTCAGGCCTCCCCGGAAGCCATCGCCGCCCTCCCCGGATTCCACTTGACCCTCGCGCGGGAGATCCTGCGATTTCTGGAATCTCGCGCACCTTAGACTATAGTCGGAAGCCGGCAGAGACTATGAAGCGCCACTTTCCCTTATTCGCCGCTGTCCTCGCGGGATTCTGGATCCCGCAGAGACTTCCGGCCCAGGACCCCATTGATCCTGGCCCGGAGATCGAAACCGGCGAGATCAGCGACCCCAAGGTGACCCCCACTTGGGAAACGCAGAAACAAGCCCGGACCGTCGAACTCGTCCTTCCGGCGCCGCGCGGAGTGATCGTCGACCGCCATGGACGCCCCCTGGCCCAGAACCGCGTCGCCTACCAGCCGGCGCTGCGATTCCCCGTCGATCGCGTCCTCGCGGCTTCGGAGATTCTGGCCTTTGCCCAATCCCGGATCGCCCGCGTCAACGAATTGTTGGGATCGGCGTGGTCAGTCGACGACGCCGACATCTCCAAACACTACGAGAACCGGCGCTGGGTGCCCATGACCTTCGGCGATATCCTCACCGACACGGCCGTTTCCGTCCTCAAAGAACACCCGGAGAACGGCGTGGAACTGCACGCCTCCTACCTCCGGCATTATCCTCGCAAAGCGTTCGCCCCCCATGTTCTCGGTTACGTCCGGCGCAGCGGCGGTCCCCCCACTGGTCCTCTCTCCAGCGCTGATCCCTACTACGACCACTATGCCGGCGTCCTCGGACTCGAACTCTCGTTCAACGATGAATTGCGGGGCGTGGATGGAAAACTCAATCTGCTTTTCAACAGCCGGGGCGAAAAGACGGCCGAGGAGATCCTCGTCCGTCCCAGACAGGGCCACACTGTCGTCACGACGCTCGATGCTGACATGCAGGCCCTGGCCGAAGACGCCCTCAAACGCCAAGTGCGCCGGGGCGCCCTCGTCGTCGTCGATGTGCGCACGGGCGAGATCCTCGCCCTGGCTTCGTGGCCCGTCTGGGATTTGAACGACTTCATCCCGCGCATCACCTCGGATCGATTCGAGAAACTCAAGAATGATCCGCGCGAACCTTTCTTCCCATCCGCATTTCAAGGCACCTACCCGCCGGCGTCCACATTCAAGGTGGTGATGTGTCTGGGTATGCTCCGTAGCGGACTCGCTCCCGACAGGAAGTTCAATTGCGCGCCTGCCATTCGCTACGGAAGAATCGCCTTTCCTAACTGGCACTCCGGACATGAAGGCGCGATGGGAATGCGGATGGCCATCGCCCGCTCCTGCAACACCTACTTCTATCAAGCCGGCCAAGTCGCCGGTTCCGGTCCGCTCATCGAGCAGGCCCTCCTCATGGGTTTCGGAAAACCCACCGGTGTCCCCCTCGGAGGCGAATCCAGCGGGCTCGTCCCGACCAATTCCTACATGATCAACCAGACCGGGCGGGAGATGACCTCGGGTCACATCGCCAATTTCGTCATCGGGCAGGGCTACACCCAGGCCACGCCCCTGCAAGTCGCCCAAGCCATGGCCGGAATCGGGAACGGGCAGGTCGTCCCGCATGCCCACCTCATCAAACAGATTCAGGACATCGACAATTCCGTTCTCCAGGCCTTCTCCCCCAACCCGGCCGGCTCCCTCAACATCAATCCTGATCTGCTGGACCATGTGCGCAAAGGCATGATCGATGTCGTCCACTCCGGTCACGGCACCGGAAAGGGCGGATACGTGTCGGGAGTCAAAATGGCTGCCAAGACGGGTACCGGACAGTGGATCAAGGCCAAGCGGCAGAACGTGGCCTGGTTCTCCGGTTATTTGCCGGCCGATGCGCCCCGCTTTGCCTTCGCCGCCCTCTACGAGGGCAGCCCCGGCCAAGGCCTCTCCGGAGGCGCCCAAGCCGCGCCGATCGTCCGCCGCTTCTTCAGCGACCTCTACAGCAAAAAAGGCGCTCCCATCTGGACCGAAGCCGGCGGCGGAATCACTTCCGGCGGATCTTCCAACACGGAAAGCGACGAGTCCTCGTCGTCGGCAAACCAAAGACCTCCCTCATCCAAGCCCCCATCGCCCGAGCCCGTTCCCCAGGCCAAGCCAGTCGAAGAAGCGCCCAAGAAGAGGGGCCTCTTTAACCGTCTCAGGGGCATCTTCGGCCGCCGCAGTTGAGGCCGCCCTTCCCCTATGGAACTTCTCATCGCCACACTTTGTGATTCCGCCTCAGATTATCAAGGCAAACTGAGCCTGCTCGGCGCCTTCGACACTATCTGCGCCGCCAGGATGCCCGTCGTCCACCCCCAGTGCTCCCTCGCCCTGCGCTTGTGTTTCCGGCCCGAAGATGAAGGCAAGCACAGCTTCCGTTTCCACTTCATCGACGACGACGGCAGGCCCGTCATGGAAGACTTCAGCGCCCGCCCCATCACCATGAACGTGCGGCTCCCGGACGATAACTACTTCCTCACCCGCAATCTCATCATCAATTTTCAGCGCCTCCGTTTCGAGCACCCCGGGCATTATTCCATCGATGTGCATGCCGGCGATGAGATTCTCTCCCGGATCCCGCTGCGCGTATTGCAGTTGAGCGCGGCGCCCCAGCCCTCGAGCCCCGACTGAGACCGGTGGCGCGGATGAGTTCCGGCGGCAGGCCGGGACCGCCCGTCGTGGAGACCCATCGCCCTTTCGGACCTGCCGGACCCCGGCCTTCAGCGCTATCCAGACAAATCCGGCAACCCCGGGCTGGAAACCCGCCGTCCCCGCGGCGCGCCCGCGCATGCCGTCCCGCCTACCAAATCCCGAAACGGCGGAGCATCTGATCCATCACCCAATAGAGCCCCGCCGTAACCACACAACACACCGCCAGACTGACATAAAAATTCCATCGCGCTTCCAACAGGCGCGGGAGAATCAGAAACATCGGAAGCGAGGGCAACACGAACCAAAAAGTGCCCCGCGCATGATCGGCAATGGCCTGCGCGGCTTGTCCTTCGACTTTCATCCAGATCATGGCCAGCAGGGACACCAAAGGCAGGGAAATGAGGATTGCCGACCAGTAGCTGCTCCGGCGATTGACTTCGGTGACGGCGACAATCACCGCCGCTGAAACCAGCGCCTTGACCAGAAGTTGTAGTCCCATAAACCCAAGGCTCTAGTGTGGTGTCAAGCTCGAGGCAAGCGGAACGTAGGCAGGATGGGGTGCGGCGCGCCACAGCAGAAACGGTGTGAGAAATGCGGTTCAAACCCGTCCGCCGCGACTCTCCCTCAACGAAGCCGGTAGACGATCCGCCCCTTCTCCAAGTCGTAGGGCGACATTTCCATCTTCACCCGGTCTCCAATGACCAACCGGATGAATCGCTTGCGCATCTTCCCGGAAATGTGGGCCAACACGACCCGGTCCGAGTTGTCCAGCTTCACGCGGAACATGGTGCCCGCCAGAACGGCCACAATCATGCCCTCAATTTCGACGCACCTCTCGGTGTCCTCCACCGGCGGTTCCGCCGCCTGCGGAGACGGCGGTCCACCCCTGCCCCGTCGTTGGCCTCCTCGCCCGCCACGGCCGCGCGAACCGGAAAATCGACGACCTCTAGGCTGGGGCACGATGCTGTGGACCTCGATAGAATTCCCCTCTCCGGAAAAACGGCCGGCTCAAGCCCGTCCCTCCGCACTCTCCCTTTCTCCTCCTTCGTTGCGATCCGGCCGGAGATTCAAGCGAAACTTCACCCGTCCCCGCTTGAACGCAGCCCGCGCCTTGCGGCGAGTCCGCTGCAATGGCGTCTCGAAGGCCCGGAGACGGCGCATCTCCTCGGTAACTCCCTCCGATTCCATTTTGTTCTTCAAGCGTTTGAGAGCACGGTCGACCGACTCTCCTTTCTTCACGACAACTTCGGGCATGCAGCGCTTTTTTCGGGGTTCAGTTGAGTTCGAGCCAGCGCCCTCCAGGCGGCAGACCCTCGAAAAGCGGGACGGCGCCTGGACGGGCGAAGGCGGAATCTACGCTCCTCGTTGAACCTGTCAACTCGCACGCATTTCACCCCGCTCCTTTTCCCGATCCGCCGATCCCCCGAGGCGCAGACCAATCCCAGGTCCCGCATATCCCGGATTGCTAGGGCAATGGGGCACAACTTGTTCAAGCCGCAAGCGTTCGCGGGCAGGAGTGCCCGCGCCACGATGAGAAGAATGGGACAGTCGGGACGCCTGCCCCTACGTTGGGCCGCAAGCGGTCGCGATCAGGAGTGCCCGCGCCACGATGAAATCCTCTGCGGAGGCAAAAGTTGCCCAAGCGCAAGTTTGAGCAAACGGCGTATCGCGAGCATAGTAAACAGACCTCCGGCAGCGGGCTCTTCCCCCTTATGAAACCTCCTTTCCTCCGTACCGCACTCGCGTTGGGCGGCGTGGCGACCCTCGGCCTCCCGGGTTGCGAGACCCCTCCTCCCTATGGCTATTATGGTGATCTCGGCTCCACCAGCGCCGGCGCCGCGCCCCTTTACTACGAAGAACCTTACTACTCCGATCCCAGACCCTTTTACTTCGGAAGCGCTTTCCTCTTCGGTTTCTCCTGCTGGCCCTATTGCTATCACGAGCACCACCGCCACTACCATCGCCGCCGGCCTCCCCACCATGGGGGTGGTCACCACCACGGAGGCGGTCACCATCACGGAGGTTCCGGCCATCACGGGAACCGCCCTGGCCAACCGGATCGCCCCGACCCTCCTGAATCGGTCCGCCGAGGACGGCCTTCCTGGCAAGGCGAACCCCGCACGGCGCCTCGCAGCGGGCCAGGCCCGGACATCGCCCGGCAACGCAGCGCCGAAGCCATCAACCGATCCCCTCAGCCAGGGCGAACCTCCCCTTCCGCTGCGCCGCCCCCGCACGCCTCCGCTCCGGGACGGGCCGCCAGCCGGGCAGCGCCGCCTCCCTCTAGCGGTCCCCGGCCAGAATCGAGGTCCGGCGGCAGCTCTGCTCCTTCCCACCGCGAATCCGGAGGAGTCAACCGCCGCTCCCGCTGATCGCTTCATCCCCGGCGGCGCCCGCTCCCAAAGGCCGGCTCCTCTCAAAACCTTCAATGGCTTCGTATTCCGCCAGACCGAGCCGGTCGTAGGCTTTCGCCAATCCCCGGTTGTCTTCTCCATCCAGATTGTCCGGGCTGTTGTGCGTCTGAAACCTCCCGATGGCCGCGACTTTCGTCTCCAACTGAACCGGACTCATCGGCACCGCCATTTCGACCTCGTAAGGGCGGAGCGGCTGCTGATGCCCCCGATACAGCCACAAACTCAACCGGCGCAGCCACTCCTCACCCAGCATCGCCGCCAAAGCCTTTTCTAACAACTCAAAACAAATCCCCTGCACGGAACTGGGGTCGGCCAAATGTCCCGTCGCGTAAATCTGATCCGGACGGATTTCCGATAAAACCGCTCCCAGACGGTCCTCGTCCTCCTTCCCCGGCACGAAGCGCCGATATCGCCCGTTCTCGTAAAACGGAAGATCCAAAAACCGGATGGCTTCGGCGGGGATCCGCAACACTCCGCAGGAATCGCGGGCCTCTCCGCGCCGGATCAGGGCCTTGAGCAAGCGGAGGTTTTTGGAGGGCTCGCCAAAGGTCCCCTTTCGCTCGATCTCCGCCAGGATCGCCGCGGCGTAGTCCCCTTGATGTTCCCAAATCGCCCCGCAGGCCGGCCCGGTCTCGCCGGATCGCCCGCTTCCCTGCTCCGCCAGCATCCGCAGAATCGACGCGAACTTCGCCGCGGCATCGTCCGACACTCGCAGACTGCCCGAGGTCTGATAGAGCACGTGCAACTCGTGTCCCTGACGCACCAACCGCTCCATCGTCCCCCCCATCGAAAGGATGTCGTCCTCGGGTTCCGGGGCGATGACGAGCACGCGCTTCGGCCAAGGCAATGCTTTCTCCGGCCGGTTCGTGTCGTCGGCATTGGGTTTGCCGCCGGGCCAGCCCGTGATCGTGTGCTGGAGTTCGTTGAAAATGCGGATGTTCAAGTCGTAAGCCGATCCTTCGCGGGTGAGAAGCTCGCCCATCCCGGTCTCGTTGTACTCGTCATCGACCAATTTGAGGACGGGCTTGCCTTTCAGTCCAGCCAGCCAAGCCACGGCCCGGCGGGTCTCTGGTTTGTTCCAGGTCGTGCGACCTACCAACCACGGGAGCCGCTGACGCGTCAGCGCCGAAGCCGCGTGCGCATCGACGACGAAACGGGCGTTGGGGTGACTCTGGAGGAAGCTCGCGGAAATCGCCTCCGTTTCCGCTCCCTCGACTGCCTGCGCCACGATCTCAGCCTTGTTCTCGCCCCAGGCCAGCAACACGATCTCCCGCGCCTCCAAGATAGTCCCCACCCCCATCGTCACGGCAAATCGCGGGACTTTTTCCTCTCCCAAGAAATCGGCCGCGGCGTCCCGCCGGGTGATCCGGTCTAAGGCGATCAAGCGGGTCCGTGAATCCTTCTTGGAACCTGGCTCGTTAAATCCGATGTGCCCCGAGCGGCCAATGCCCAGGATCTGCAGGTCGATGCCCCCGGCATTGACGATGGCCTCCTCGTAGGCGGCACAGGACGCGAAGGCCTCCTCGATCGGAACCGAGCCATCCGGAAGATGAGCCTGGTCCGCGGGGAGATCGACGTGATCGAAAAGCTGATCGGCCATGAATCGGCGGTAACTCTCCGGATGCTCCGGCTCTAGGCCGTAGTATTCGTCCAAATTGAAGGTGATCACTCCCCCAAAACTCAATCCTTCCTCGCGATGCAAGCGAATCAGTTCACGGTAAAGCGGCACCGGGGTCGAGCCGGTGGCCAGCCCCAGCACCGCCATTCGCCCTTCCCGGGCCCGGCTTTCCACCAAATCGCGAATGTGAGCGGCCAGATCCCGGCAAGCCTCGGCCGAACCCGGGTAGACTACGGTTCGAACCTGCTCGAAGCGCTCCCGGAACGCCGAAGATCCCGAATCCTGCTCCCAGCCAGTCTCCGACAACATGGGGAGAGATTCCCACCGTTTGCCTCGTTCCGACAACCGGAAAATAGGCGCGCCAACCGGCCCGTTCGCGTGCGTTCTTCCCGAACCGGGTGTTCACCCGCATTTCTCATACCCTTGCTGCTGTGGCGCGCCGCACCCCATCCTGCCTTCGTTCCGCTTGCCTCGGGCTGGAACAGGGTGTACTCACCCAGCTCGGCGCCCCCGGCTGCGCGCGGCGTTGGCGTCGCTGCGCTCCGCCCTTCGGGCAGCTCCCGAGGGGCTGACTGTCTCGCTTCGCTCGGCTGGCAGTAAGCGGCTCGCAGCGCCTCGCGACGAAACGGTATGAGAAATCCGGGTTACCGGGTTAATTAGCTTGCGGTCGCTTCAGTCCGCAGGTCTTTTTTCTCCCCATTATGAAACACGCACTACGACTCGGACGCTGGTTCGGCGTCGACGTTTTTGTACACTGGACTTTCCTGCTCTTGGTGGCCTGGGTCTTCTTCGAGTTCCTCTCCATCGGCGCAGGAATCCTCGGGGCCCTTTACGCCTTGGCCCTGCTCGCAGCCGTCTTCCTGTGCGTCATCCTGCACGAACTCGGCCACAGCCTCGCCGCCCGCAGGTTTGGCATTCAAACTCGCCACATCACCCTCCTGCCCATCGGAGGCGTGGCCAGCCTGACCGGAATGCCCCGCCGGCCCCTCCACGAACTCGTCATCGCCCTAGCCGGTCCCGCCGTCAATGTCCTCATCGCCGTGCTGCTGACCCCCTTCGCTTTCCTGGTGGGAGGCATCTTTCTCCATCTCTTGATCGCCAACCTCATCCTCGTGCTCTTCAACCTGATCCCGGCGTTTCCCATGGACGGAGGAAGGGTCTTCCGCGCCCTCCTCGCAATGAAGCTTGCCTACGTCAAAGCCACCGCCATCGCCGCCCGCACCGGCCAGGTCCTGGCCGCTCTCATCGCCATCCTCGGCCTCTACTACCTCCACAATCCCATGACCCTCCTCGTGGCGGCATTCGTCTTCTTCGCCGCCGCGGCCGAACTCCGCGCCGTCCGGCACAGCAGATACGCCCCAGCGCCGTCGCCGCAACACGGCATCGATCCCTACCGGGCCGAGGGTCCGGCCATCTACCGGGTCGAGCACCCCGGCGGACAATACGTCCGCGTGCTCTGGGGCTTGGCGCCTCCTGTGACCCAGCCCTGGAATCCCAATGCCGGCGATCCGCCCATCCGCGACGTCACTCCGCGGCCTTGAGTTCACCGCCGGCCGGCTGCGCCATGGTCATCCTCGTCACCGGCGCCAATGGCGATATCGGTCAGGCCATCGCTCGCCGCTTCCTTCACAATGATGCGGCCTCCCGCCTCTGGCTGAGCGTCCGCTCCCGGCGCGAACGCGCCGAAGCTCTCAACGCCGAGTTTCCCGGCCGTTGCCGCATTCTTTCCCTCTCCGCCGCGGAAGCGGCAGAATGGGAATCTGCCATCGCGGGCATTCTGCAAACCGATGAACGCATCGACGTTCTCGTCAACAACGCCGGTCTGCACCGGGATCACTTGACCGCCAACATGCCTGGTGAAGATTGGGCCGCGGTCCTCAGCGCCAACCTCGACAGCGTCTTCCTGGGCTGCCGGGCCGTGATCCGCCCCATGATGGCCCAGCACTTTGGCCGTATCGTCAACATCGCTTCGCTCAGTGCGCTGCTCCCCCCGAAAGGACAATCCAATTACGCGGCTGCAAAAGCCGGCGTCATCGCCTTCACCCGCTCCCTGGCCAAGGAAGTGGCCCGCTCTGGAATCACCGTCAACGCCGTGGCCCCTGGTTACATCGAGACCGAGGCGCTCAAGGGCTTCTCCGCCCCCGAGAAACAAGGCCTGGTCCAGCAAATCCCGATGCGCCGCTTCGGTCGCCCCGATGAAGTCGCCGCCGCCGTCGAGTTTCTCGCTTGTCCAAGCGCGGCCTATATCACAGGGTCAGTCTTGAAAATCGACGGAGGCATCCTTTGAATCCGCACTCTGCCGCAGGAGCCATGCAACCTGAGCAAGACGCTCTCAAGTTAGGCATCAAAACCATGATGATCTCCGAACTCATGCTCACGCTCAAGCCGGACGAGATTTCTGAAAACGCCCCTATCTTCTCTCCGGACGGGCTCGGTCTCGATTCCGTCGACGCCCTCCAGCTCGTGGTCGCATTGGAAAAGCACTACGGCTTGAAGCTCCCGGATGCGGAAGCCGCCAGCCAGGTCCTGCACAGCATCGACAGCATCGCCGCCGCCATTTCCGCTTCGCGCCACGCGGCTCAGACCGGACCGGCTCTGGCCCCACCCGATTGACCGATGCTCTACGACGCCCTCATCATTGGAGGAGGCCCCGCCGGCAGCACCACTGCCGCTCATCTCCGCCGCCGGGGCCGCAGCGTCGCCGTCCTGGAAAGGGAGCGCTTTCCGCGATTCCACATTGGAGAATCGCTCCTTCCTTACAATATGCCTCTGATCGAGGAACTCGGGCTCCTTCCGGAGATGGAGAAAGCCGGCTTCATCGTCAAACACGGCGCCCAATTCGCCCTGGGTTCCGGCCAGCATCACCTCGCCGTCAGCTTCGCCCGCGGTTCATTCACCGAACACCCCAGCGCTTACCAAGTTCAACGCTCCACCTTCGACGAAATCCTGCTCCGCAACGCCGCCCGCGAAGGCGCAGACATCCGCGAATCGTGCAGCGTCCACGCCTTCCGCATCCTGAAAGATCACGTCGAAGTCGACACGGATGCCGGCCCTTTCCACGGCCGCTTTCTCGTGGATGCCTCGGGAACCGCCAATTTTACCGGAAACATCGAGCGCGTCCGCGCCGGGTATCCACACCATCGTAAAGTCGCGCTCTTCGGCCATTTCCACAACGTCGCCTTGCCTGAGAAAGGCGATCCCGGCGATATCGTGATCGTCCGCCTCAACGAAGGCTGGTTCTGGATGATTCCCCTAGCGCAGGACCGCGTCAGCATCGGCCTGGTCCTAGACGCCGGAGAACTCAAGCGCAGTGGGCTCTCCCCCGAAGAATTGTTCGAGCAACACGTGCAGCAAAGCGACTTCCTGGAGCCCCGTCTGCGCCGTGCCGAACGGTCCGGACCGCTGCGCCGCATCACCGACTTCTCCTACGTCAACCAGCGGCTCGCCGGAGAACGCCTCATCCGTGCCGGCGATGCCGCGGGCTTTCTCGACCCGATCTTCTCCTCCGGCGTCTATTTGGCCATGCTCGCCGGAAAAGACGCGGCCGCCCTCGTCGACGAGGCCATCGCCTCCCACAAATCCTGCACACCGGCCATGCGACGCTACGAAAAGACCCTCCGGCGCCGGATGAAGATCTACTGGCGCATGATCGAAGCCTTCTACACCCGCGGCTTCATCGAGGTCCTCCTCCAACCGGAACCGCGCTGGCGCCTGCCCTGCGCAGTCAACGCCATCCTCGCCGGACGGCTCGACGAGGCCTGGAAGGTCCGGTGGCGCCTGGAACTGTTTTTCCTCCTCGTCGCCCTCCAACAACGCTTCCGAGTGGTCTCGCGGCTGCGCTTCTCTTGAAGACCTTCAAGTGCGGACCTGCTAAGATAAGCCCTTTCTCACAAAGGCCTTAGAACGATTCGCCGTTCCGGCGTCAAAAAAGGCAACTCTTGCTTTTACAAGGGCGGAAACTGCTGTACAAGCACCATTCCGCTCATGGGAAGTTTTGTCGCCGCTCATATCGAGGAACTATCGCCCTCGCGCACCCTCGCCATCACCAGCCAGGCCAAGGCCCTCATGGAGGAGGGCAAGGACATCTGCAGCTTCGGCGCCGGCGAACCCGACCTCGATACCCCGGCCCACATCGTCGAGGCCGCCGTGGAAGCCCTTCGCAATGGGTTCACCAAATACACCCCGAGTTCCGGCATCCCCCAGCTCCGCGAGGCCATCGCCGAAAAACTCTTCGTCGACAACAACATCGAATACTCTCCCGCCCAGGTCAGCGTCAACTGCGGCGCCAAGCACTCCTGCTTCAACGCCATCCTCGCCGCCTGTGACCCGGGAGACGAGGTGATCATCCCCACCCCTTACTGGACCAGTTACCCGGAGATGGTCCGCATCGCGGGAGCCAAACCGGTCTTTGTGGAAACTCACCAAGATCAAGGCTGGAAACTCACGTCCGAGGCATTCGAAAACGCCATGTCGCCCCGGACCAAAATGGTCATCCTCAACAGCCCGGGCAATCCCACCGGCGCCGTCTATTCCGAGGACGAGTTGCGGGCTCTCGCCGAAGTCGCCGTCTCCGAAGACATTCTGATCCTCTCCGACGAGATCTATGAGAAACTTGTCTACGGCAAAGCCCGGCATGTGAGCATCGCTTCCCTGGACGAAGATGTGAGCAAGCTCACCATCACTATCGGCGGCTTCAGCAAAGCCTACAGCATGACCGGATGGCGCCTCGGATACACCGCGGCCCCGCCCGATTTGGCCAAGGCCATCGACAACATCCAGAGCCACACCACTTCCAATCCGACCTCCTTCGCCCAATACGGCGGCCTCGCCGCCATTCATGGCGACCAGCAAATCGTGCAAGACATGCGGGAGGAATACGACATCCGCCGCCGCTATATGCTCAGCCGGCTCGAGACGATTTCCAACATCTCCACTGTCGAACCTCTCGGCGCCTTTTACTTCCTGGTGAACATCGCCTCGACCGGGTTGAATTCGATCAACCTCGCTGAGAAGCTCCTGAGCCGCTATGAAGTCGCCGTCGTCCCTGGCATCGCTTTTGGGAAGGATGACGCCATCCGCTTCAGTTATGCTACGGGCCTCGACGTGATCAAAAAGGGAATGGACCGGTTCAACGATTTTTGCCGTTCCCATTGATTTGGGTTAACTATCCTTCGGCGGCCGGCTCGCCCCTCCCGCGGCCCTCCGCCGCGTCTCCCGGGCGGAACGGGGAAAGCCACCACCTCCACATCCGCTTCATTCCGCGCTGGAAATCTTCCAGGATCACGTAATTGGCCGGAACCAAGTAAAGCGTGATGAAGGTGGCGAACAAGACGCCCCAACCCAGCGAGACCGCCATCGGCACCAGAAACTGAGCCTGCCGGCTCTCTTCAAACATCGTCGGCAACAAGCCTCCGAAAGTCGTCAGCGAGGTCAGGAGAATCGGCCGGAAGCGCGCCATCCCCGCGCTGCGCACAGCTTCGCTCAACCCCATGCCCTCGCGCCTGCGCCGGTTCACGTAGTCTACCAACACGAGACTGTCGTTCACCACGACGCCGAAGAGCGCCAGAATCCCGTACTGACTCATCATGCTGAACGTGGTGATGCCCATGATGAAATGCCCTAGGTAGGCTCCAATCACCCCGAAGGGGATCACCAGCATGACGATCAAGGGCTGCAAATAGGAGCGGAACGGAATCGCCAGCAACACATAAATCATGAACAGCGTCGCCAAGATTCCCACCTTGAACGCGCCTTCCGTTTCCCGCGCCTCTCGCGCCTCCCCTTCGAAGCTGTACCGCATTCCGTGGTACTTCCCAATGATGGAGGGCAACTCCCGGTCCAAGTCCTCCAGGATGTCTTCGACGTCCGTCTCCTCCTTGTCCAAATCGGCGAGCACCGCCACGGCCCGGCCGCGGTCGATCCTTCGGATGGTCGTGTAACCCCGCCCCACCTTCGCCTCCGCCACGGTGGAAAACGGAACTTCGCTGCCATCCTGGGTCCGAATGTACATCGTTTCCAGCGTGTGCAGGCGTTCCCGGTCCGCCCGCGGGTATCGAACCATCACTCGCAAATCGTCGCGGCCGCGTTGGATACGCTGCACCTCCTCTCCAAAGAAGGCCCGGCGCGTCTGCCGGGCCAGGTCCTCCAAGGAGATCCCTAACTGCTCCGCTTCCGGCTTGAGAGAGAGCTGAATCTCCTCTTTTCCCGGTTCGAAAGTGCTGCGGATATCAAAAAGCTGCGGATAATGCCGAAGCAAATCCCGCACTTCTGCATCGGCCTGCTCCAGTTCGTCAAAGTCCGGACCTGTCAACTGAACCTCCACGGGCGCTTGCTGTCTTCCGTAGGTCGCGCTGAAACTCAGCTCCCGGGCTCCCGGGATCTCCCCGATGGTCCTCCGCCAGCGCTCCACCAGATCAAAGACATCCACCTCCAGAGTCCGCAGCTCCGGCTCCATGATCTCGACCTCGACCTGCCCGAGGTGTGAAGACCCCGAACCGCTGTCCCGGCCTCCACTTCCCATCGAGACCAGCACATTGCGAACCACCGGTCCCATCTTCGGATCGTTCAGCGCCGGGTCCTCCCGCATTTCCTCCGCCGCGCCGGCGATCCGCTGGATGTGGCTCTCCGTCACCTCAAATGGCGTTCCCACTGGCATCAGCAGGTTCATCTCGATCTGATCGCGGGGGATCCGCGGCATGATCGACCGCGGCAAGCGCGTATTTGACCAAGACACCACAATCACTCCCAAAGCCAAAAACAAGCCCAGGGTCACGTATCGCCAGCGCAGCGCGAGCACCAAGCTCGGATCGTAGATCCGCTTCACGAAAAGATCGAACCCGGTGAGAAAGGCCCGCTTGCCCCGCGAAAGCCGGCTTCCTGAGTAGGCGGGATCCCTCCATCGGTTATGCAAATGCTTCAAATGCGCCGGCAAAATCAGCTTCGATTCCACCAGCGAGAACAAAAGCACTGGAATGACAATGATCGGCAACTGTCGCACCCATCTCCCCATCATTCCCGGAACGAACAAGAGCGGCAAGAAGGCCGCCACCGTGGTGAGCACGCCGAAGGTCACCGGGCGGGCGATCTCCAGCGTGCCTTCGATCGCAGCCCGGGTTCCGTCCCGCATATGTTCCATCTTCCGGAAGATATTATCCCCGGTGACGATGGCGTCGTCGACCACAATACCCAGCACCAGGATGAATGCGAAGAGGGTCATCAGGTTGATCGTCGCCCCAAAAACCGGCATGAGGATCAACGTCCCCGCAAACGCAATGGGAATCCCGATGCATACCCAAAGCGCCAGCCGCACGTCGAGAAACAATGCCAGGATCCCGCCGACGATGAGAAGCGCAAACCCCAAGCTGGTCACTAGGCTTTTGGTGCGCAAAAGCAGACTCCGGGCGTTGTCGTCCCAGTACTCCAGCTTCACGCCCGCCGGATACTTGACATGGTTGACCCGAATATAGTCTTTCACCGACTTGGAAATGCTCAGGGCATTCTCGCTGCCGGTCCGATTCACCCGCACCACCACCGCCCGCTGGCCGTTCATCCGGATGTAGGCATCGTTCTCGTCGAATCCATCGCGAATCGTGGCGACATCGCCCACGGTGAGCCGCGCTCCGTCCGCCGTGGCTCGCAAGGGCAAATTTGCGAATTCTGTCGCGGTGTAGGCTTGCCCCGGCGTCCGGATCAACAAGTCCCCGCCAGAACTCCGAATCGATCCCGCCGCCAGATCCAAGGAATGCCGTCGAACCGCGCCGGCCACATCGCTCAAAGTCAAACTGAAGGAATGCAGGGTCTCCTCGTCCACCTCGATGGAGATCTCGTACTCCCGCGTCCCGCGCAGTTCCACTTGCGTGATCCCTTCCACGGCTAACAAATCGTCGCGGAGTTGCTCGCCGATCCGTCGCATCTCCACCTCGTCGAATTCGCCGAGCGCCATCACGCTGATCACGCTCCGGGTCCGTTGCGCCAGGCTAACCACGGGCCGATCCGCTTCCACCGGAAGATTGTTGATCGAATCGACCCGGTTCTTAACCTCGTCGAGCACCTCTCTCGGGTCGAAGCTCTCGTCGACCTCGACCAGGACGCTGCACCGGTTCTCGAAGGATTCCGAGCGCAAACGCTTGATCCCTTCCAATCCCTCCAGGGATTCCTCGACCAACAAAGCCACCCCGGTCTCGACCTCCTTGGGAGTGGCGCCCCGGTAGGGCACCATGATCGAAATCGTGTCCGGCTCCGACTCAGGGAATATCTCGATCGGTATCCGCCGGAACACCGAAACGGCGCCAGCGGCCAGAATGCTCCACATCAGGAGATTCGCCGCGACGTGGTTTCGACAGAACCAAGCTATCACAAATCACTACCCCCCCATTTCATTCATGGAACGGGGACGGCAGCAGCCGTTTCAGCCGCTCCACCCTGGTTCGGTTCCGCTCTGGATGTCACCACCGGCGTTCCGTCCGCCGCGAAGGGCAGCGGCGTCAGACAGAGAATCTCTCCGCTCTGCAAACCCCCCGAAACCAACACGTGGTCCTCATCGCTGTAAGCGATCTCCACTTCCCGCCGGCGCAACTCCGTCCTTTCCATTGCCAGAACTGCGGCTTCCGGCCCTCGAGCCGGCGCCCGAGCCTGAGGCCCGCCGCCTGGCCCGCGCCCTCCTCCCGGTGGTCCCGATGGGATGTAGGGCTCAAACAATTCCGGATCGAGCACATAAACCACATTGTTCTCCCGCACCGCTTGCCGGGGCACCCGGAACACTCCTTCCAGATTGTTCCCCTCGATCCGGGCCTCGACAAATTGGCCAATTTTCAATGGTGGATGGTCTCCTCGCTGCCGGTAGGGATCGTCCACCTGCGCCACCACATAGAGTTGCCGGCTCGCCAGATCGATGGCGCCTTCCACACGCACAATCTTCCCTTCCCACTCTCCCCGCCGGCCCGCGACAGAACCGAATAGTTTGACCGGCGGGCCGTCCACCCAGCCGTCCTGCTGTCCCCGGTAGAGTTCGGGCAAATCGATGTGCGCCAGTTGCTCGTTCGTCAACGGCAGCCGGACTTCCACCACATCCACTTCATAAATGTGAGCCAGCAGTGTGCCCGTATTCACAAATTGGCCGACATCCACCATCTTTTCCATCACCCGCCCAGGGTAGGGCGCCGGAATCTTGGTCCTCTGCAGATCGCGCCGGGCTTTCTCGACTCGCGCTCCCGCAGATTCCACATTGGCCCGTGCTTCCGCCAACTGCGGCACCCTCAGCGCCAAAGGCGTGGGCGCCGATCCATCGCCCAAGCGCTCCCAATCCTCCCGCGCCTGGTCCGCGCGCGCCTGTTCCTCGACCACCAAGGCTTCCGCTCGAGCCAATTCGGCCTGCGCCACCACCAGCGCCGTTTCGTAATCCCGGGCGTCGATCTCCAAGAGAATATCGTCCTTCTCGAAAAAGCCTCCCGATCGCAAAGCCGGCGAGATCCTCAAAATCTGCCCCGCCACCTCCGGAATCAAGGTGCTCTCTGTCCGCGGACGCACTGTGCCGCGGCTCTTCAACCGCACTTCCTCCGTCCCCGGCCGCAGCACCATGGTCTGCACCACCGCCGGAGGACGTTCCATCGGCCGTTTTGGCGGCTTTTGCTCCGTCGCGTAGAACCACCATGCCAAGAGCACGGCGACCCCAACAACCGCAACTGCCAATCCACCATGGAGAAGTCTTCGCATGCTGATCCGGAAACACCGGTAATGGAGCAGCGTTCCCCGAATTCGCAAAGCCTCCCGCTCTCTTCCGCATGCCATCCGGAAACTGCATCTCCCAGCCGATTCCGTTGACCCGGCCGCCGGAGCAGCTAGGCTAGCCAAACTCCTCGAACTCCTCGCCACCGTCATGCTCCGCCCCCTCACTCTTCCCTGGTCTTCTTCCCTCTCGGCGGCATTGTTCGCCGCCCCCCTTATGGCTTCCCCGCTTCTCGCTGAGCAGCGTCCCGCCGAGAATCTCACCGCGCTGGACGCCTACGTCCACCAGCCGGACCCGGCTTTCCGCTTCCAAAAGATCGACGAGCGCAAGCTGCCCGGTTGTTCCCTCCATGTCCTGCACCTCGTCTCCCAGAAGTGGCGTGACGAACCGGAGGTTTCTCCCTCTCTCTGGGAACATCATGTCACCCTCGCCATCCCCGATAACGTCGACCACTCCACCAGTTTGCTCATCATCAGCGGGGGAGACAACGACGACCCCATGCCCCGGCCGCCCCGCGAGGAGTTTGTCCGGTTTGCTCTCGGCACCGGCTCCGTCGTCGCTGAATTGCGGATGGTCCCCAATCAGCCCACTCGCTTCGCCGGCTCAGATCGCGCCCACAAGGAGGACAGCCTCATCGCTTTCACCTGGGACAAATTCCTCCGCACCGGCGACACCCTCTGGCTCGCCCGCCTGCCCATGACCAAGAGCGCCGTCCGCGCTATGGACGCCATCACCGCCTATTGCTCCGAGGAAGGCGCAGGCGCTCACAAGGTCGATCGCTTCGTTGTCGCAGGCGCCTCCAAACGCGGGTGGACCACTTGGAGCGTCGCCGCCGTCGACCGCCGCGTGGTCGCCGCGATTCCCATCGTCATCGATATGCTCAATGTCGTCCCCTCCTTTAAGCATCACTACCAGGCATATGGCTTCTTCGCTCCCGCCGTCGATGATTACGTCAAAGCTGGAATCATGAACTGGCAGGACCGCCCCGAATACCAGGACCTGCTGCGCATCGAAGAACCCTATGAATACCGGCAGAGACTGACAATGCCCAAATTCATCGTCAACGCCACCGGAGACCAGTTTTTCCTGCCCGATTCTTCACGCTTCTACTACGACGATCTCCCCGGTCAGAAACACCTCCGTTACGTGCCCAACGCCGACCACGGCCTCAGGGGATCCGACGCGCTCGAAAGCATCGCCGCCTACTACGAATCCATTCTCCTGCAACGGGAATTGCCCACCCTCTCGTGGAAGTTCGAAAACGACGGGTCCATCGCCGTCCAAACCGATGATGCGCCGGAAGAAGTCCGCGTCTGGCAAGCCGTCAATCCCACCGCCCGGGATTTTCGCAAAGACACCATCGGCGAGGCCTGGACCGCTGCGCCCGCAGAAGACCGGGGCGGTGGTCTCTTCCGCGCCGCCATCACCGAACCGGCGAAAGGATGGGCCGCTTTTCTGGTGGAATTGACTTTCCCGACGGGGTCTTACTTTCCTCTCAAATTTACCACCGGCGTGCGCATTCTTCCCGACACCCTTCCCCACGCGCCTTACCAACCAGACACCGCCGGCCTGCCGCCGCTTCGAGAGTAAGATCCTTCCGTGTTCGCGTCAAGGGACCGGGAACCCCGGTCTGAAAGCGATTTGTTCGGCGAGCCAAGCCCGTCAAGAGGCCGGCGCTCCGTCTGCCTGCGACGGGATGCCGCCCAGCATTTCCTATCACCCGGCGAAGCGGCAAATCACATACCCCAACGTCCCCGCGAAAAGCGCATACCCGAGAAATACCGGCAAGGTCCGCCGCACCACCAGACCTTCCCTCCCGAGCAAACCCACCGCCGCCGAAGCCGCCACCACGTTGTGCACGCAGATCGTGTTGCCCGCGGCGCCGCCCACGGCCTGCAAGGCCACCACCCACTCCGGAGAAGCCCCGATGCGCTGCGCCACCTCGAACTGAAAAAGGGAGAACATCATGTTGCTCACGGTGTTGCTGCCCGCCACAAAGGCTCCTAACCCACCAACAAAAGGCGCCGCCAACGGCCAAGCCCCACCCGCCAACGCCGCCACCCCCTCGGCCAGAGCCACCGGCATCCCCGCATATCCAGCCGCGCCGCCTCCCGAATGAATGAAGATCTGCACCATGGGAACCGTGCACACCAACGCCGTTGACGCCGCCGCCGTCGTGCGCAAGGAAACTTTCCACACCTTGACATACTCAGAGAAACGCAAACCGTGGGCCAGCCAGGCCGCCGCGGACGCAATTAAGAAAATCATGCCCGGCGAATACAAAGGCTCGATCCGCAGCCCCACATCGGCGCCGAAGATCTCCGGCCATTCCCAGGCCGCAGCGCGCAAGCGCTCCCCCAGACCCACGGCTTTCAACCGCGTCGCTACGAGCAAAAGGCCGACCACCATATAGGGCATCCAGGCCAGGATCCCATTCACCGCGGCACCGGATTCCTCCGCCGCAGGCCGCATTCTGCCGGTCCATTCCGGTGCCCATTGGTCTCGTGCCGGAAACTCCCAGGACTCGGCGCCCCGCGGCATGAACCAGCCGCGCCGCGCCGCCGCCGTGACCACGGCCAGGCCGATCAACCCGCCCGCGATGGAAGGAAACTCCGGCCCCAACAGAATCGCAACAATCAGGTAGGGAATCGTCATCGCCAACGCCGCGAACAGCGCAAACGGCCAGATGTCGAGCCCCTCCCGAAACGAGCGTTTCTGGCCGAAGTAGCGCGTCAGGAAGGCCGCCAGCGCCAGCGGCACGAAGGTCCCCGCCGCAGCATGAAGCAAAGCCACCCTCACCCCGATCCCAGAGAGCCACTCGAGGCGATCCCATCCGCCCGCCGCCACATAACTGCTCACCGGCTCCCCGCTAAGCCCCGTGGCCACTCCCACCAGGATCGGCGTTCCCGCCGCGCCGAAAGATACCGGCGTGCTCTGAATGATCATGCCCGCGATCACCGCCGCCAAGGCCGGAAACCCCAAGCCCACCAGCAGCGGCACCGCCACCGCCGCCGGCGTCCCGAAACCCGCCGATCCCTCGATGAACGAGCCAAACAACCAGGCCACCAGAATGACCTGAATCCGCCGGTCTGGAGACACCGCGACCAGCGACTCGCGGATCCTCCGCATGCCGCCGCTGGCCTGCAAGGTGTTGAGCAGGAGAATGGCCCCGAAGATGATGAACAACAGCGTCAGGGTGATGCCCAGTCCTTTCACCGCCGCCGCCGCCGTCTGCGCTCCCGGAACTCGCCAAACTCCCAAAGCCAACGCCGCCGCCATAACCAGCGATACCGGCATGGCCCGGCTCGCCGGCCAGCGCAATCCCACCAACAAGATCAGGACCGCCGCCAAGGGCAGCAGAGCCATTAGAGAAAGGACCGCAGTCTGCATTCTGTTAACCCGCTTTTCTCATTCAGCATCGTCCTTTGTTTGCCGCCCTCGCTCAACCTTGCGGAGATGGTCTGAACTTCCAACCGGAATCTCGCGCAGGCCAGCGCTCCGCCCCTGTGGTCTCCGTTCCGAAGCCAGCGCGCGAGGTGCTCCATCCGGCGCTGCCTGGGCCGGGGCCCGTCATCGGGCGGAAACGCGCAACTCCATTCCGGGTCAGGGTCCCCGTAGAATCGCAGAAAAGTCGAGGTCTGCTCGCAGTTGCCAATTGGTTTCATCTGGCGATTCTGACACAATTCGCGCCAAGATCATGACGCCGAACACCTTATTGCCGACAAAACCTCTAGCCTTCCTCTGCTTTGCCGCCGTGTCTTTAGCCAGCACGGCTTTGCTCCCCGCGCAAAACCCGCGGCGTATCGAGGCTTCCTTCACCCGCAGCGCGCCCACCATCGACGGCGTGGTGTCCCCGGGCGAATGGGACGACGCCCCCGTCGCCGGCGAATGGGGTTTGCTGCGGGAACCGGAGACGGCGCGAAGCGGGCACAACGACAGGGCGCGGTTTCTTTGGGACGATCAGGCGCTCTACATCCTCTACGAAAGCAACTACGCAAACTGGAGTGCAGATCCATCAGGCGGAGCCGAGGAGCAAGCCCTCGAGGCCCTGAATACCGGACTCGACTTCAGTCTCGACTCCCTGAACATCTACATCGACCCCAACACAGACGGCGAGAGCCTCGATCGCACCGGCGAAGGCGAAGCCGTGGACGGTTATCAGATCGCGTTCTCGAACTTTGCGGGCGACGGTTGGTTGAAGAACCGGCAGTTCCAGAACACCGCCTTCTTTTTGGAAGGCCACGTCGACAACGCCTTCGGCAATCAAGGCGCTTGGGAGCCGCCGGCTTTGGCCAGCAGCGAACTCTACCAGAAGCTGGGCGCCACAGGGGGAGTGGTGGAGTTCGCGCTCTACTGGTCCGACTTGACCGCAGCCAAGGATCATCCCGATGACCAAAGCCTCTATCATCCCATGGCGCCCGACGTGGAGGACGTGTGGATCATCAACATCTGCCGCATCACATCAGACCCGTCCAATTTACTGCCGATCTGGAGCTGGCAACCCTCCCAGTCCTTCGCGACTCCGCCCCATGGAGAACTGGTTTTTGCGGGACGAAACGATACCGCCCGTTTTGGCGTCGTGCCCAACGTGGGCGTCTTTTCCAAGGCTATCGAGATCACCAACGATAGCGCCACCAGCGCCGTGACCATTACGAGCGTCACGCCGGCTGCCGGGCGAACCGATTTGTTTACGGTAACCTCCTTTCCGGCCAGCCTGGCGCCGGGGGCCTCGGGAATCCTCCTCATGGAGTTCGCCCCAACGCCGGATGTCGTGGGCCGCATCGAAGCCGTCTTTGACGTCATCAGCGACGCTGTCGACGAGGCCGTCGTGCCGCAGGTCTTCGCACTGGCCAACGTAGTCCACGCCAACGGCCTGATCTCGCACTACCGCATGGACGAAGACGAGGGGAGCGATCTGTTGGATGCGTCCGGTTACGGCCGTCACGGAACCTACAATGGTCCCTACACACTCGCCCAGCCGCCGCTGGCTTCCGGCAATGCCGTGCGCTTCGAAGAAACCGGCCAACCCGCTTTCGCCATGATTCCCGCCGAGGCCGGTCTTCCGGCGCTCTTCACCTTCTCGGCATCGTTCTGGGTGCAGATCGACCCTTCCGATGCCGGCACTCTGTCTTCGCTGCTTTCCAAGGGCGATGGCGGCGATCCGTTCGCGCTGCTGGCTCAGGTCGCGGCAGACAGCGCAACATTGATCTGGGGCATTGCAGGTGAACCGCAGTTGCAGATTTCCGAAGCCCTCACGGTGGGCACGTCCCATCACCTCGTCTTGGTCCACGAAGACTCGAATGGAAAAGTCGAGGGTGCTGACCGCACCGAAATCTATGTCGACGGCGAACTGGCTGGAACAGTGCAGTCGCCTGCTGGATACGACGACAGCTCCCCGTCCCTCATCGCCTTGGGAGCGCTCAGCGAGGGCATTGCCTTGAACGGATTGATGGACGACGTCCAGCTCTACGATCGCCCAATCAGTGGGGAAGAGGCTCTTTATCTCTTCGAGCACCCGGGCGAGACCCTGCCCGCGTCCGAAGCGCCGGAAGGCCCCGTTTTCCTCGCGGGAACCAGTCGTTTTACCGGCGGCGACGCCGGAGAAGGCCTCGACCTCGATGGAGAGTTCGTCTACGCCGTCAATCTTCTCGGACCGGCCGTGGGCTTTGTGCGGGATGCCGATTTCACTGACGACAGCGTTGCCGGCTTCGTCCACAACTTCGCCAATCAGATCGCCGACTGGCACGCGCCCGGCTACGGCGACACCCCTAACGACAACGCCTTGGAAACCGTGATGCAGTCGATCCGTTGGAGCGAAGGTCCCGCCCGGGTCACCCTGAATGGACTCACGCCCGGCCTGACCTATCAGCTCCAACTCCTGTTCGCCGAGAGTTGTTGCAATCGCGGTTGGAACGTCTCCGTGGAAAACCAGCCCGCCCTCGACGCCTTCAACGTCCAGCAGGTCCAAGGCGGCATCAACAACACGTCGGCCGGAGCAAGGTTGCTTTACCTGTTCGAGGCCATAGACAGCGATCTGCAAATCGACTTCACTCAAGGGGCCCCCTTTCCAGATAACAATCCTATTCTCAATGGCCTCACCTTGGAACGTCTCGACGACGACGACGGCGACCTCCTGCCCGATGATTGGGAATTGTCCGTTTTTGGCAATCTGGATCAAACTCCTCTCGGCGATCCCGACAGCGACGGATTGAACACAGGCGCTGAATACATCCGGGGAACCAACCCGCTGCTGAGCGACACCGACAGCGACGGCCTCAGCGACGGCGATGAGGTCCATATCCACGGAACCGGTCCGCTGACGGCCGATTCCGACGGCGATGGGCTCGAAGACGGAGCGGAAATCAACACTTACGGAACAAACCCCTTGCTGGCCGATACCGACGGCGACGACTTGAGCGATGGCGATGAAGTATTGGTCTACGGCACCAATCCGCTGGCGGCCGACTCCGACCTCGATGGATTCCCGGACGGATTGGAAGTCGCGGCAGGCAGTGATCCCGCCAACCGGATCAGCCGTCCAGCCGGGGCGATCTCCATCTCCACCAGCGTCTTCACAGGCGGTGATCCGGGCGAGGGCCTCGATCTCGACGGGGAGTTCCTCTACGCCATCAACCTCCAAGGCCCGGCCGCCGGCTCAGTCCGGGACGCCATCTTCACCGGCGACGCGGTAGCCGGATTCTCGCACGATTTCCCTAACGAGATCGGAGATTGGCATGCCCCCGCCTACGGAGATACCATCAACGACAATAACTTGGAACTCGTGATGCAGTCGATACGCTGGAACGCCGGACCAGCGGATCTGAGTCTTGCCGGTCTCGATCCCGGCAAGAACTACAAGCTGCAGCTCCTCTTCGCGGAAAGCTGCTGCGACAGGGGATGGGACATCCTGCTCAACGGCCTCAAATTCTTCAACGACTTCAACGTCCAACGGCAGCAAGGCGGCATCAACAACACCTCCCAGGGCGTCGTCGTTACCTACAGCTTCACGGCGCTCTCAGACAGCCTTTCGATCGGTTTCCTTCCCGGAACGCCGTTCCCCGACAACAATCCTATACTGAATGGGTTGACGCTGGAACAAATGCCCCCGCCCCTCGCTTCCGGCCTGGCCGCCTACTGGGATTTCAATGCGGGCGCTGGAGGCGTCGCCTCCGACGTGGTCAACTCACTGACGGGCAATCTGTTGGATGGCGCCGCTTACACGGCCGATGCCGGCGGGCGGTCCGGTCAATCCGGAGATTTCGGCCTCGATCTCGGCCCGGACAACGGCGGGCAGAGAGTGGAGGTGCCGTCCGGCGACTTTCTCAATCAGGCTGCCGAAGGCGACGCCGTCACCTTCAGCTTCTGGCAGAAGCTCCATGCGGTCGCCGACTCCAGCTCCTTCTGGGCCGTGTCGCCCTCCTCGTCCGGCGGAGAACGAGGAGCGCAGGCCCACACGCCTTGGAGCAATGGCGATATCTTCTTCGACACTGCGGGATGTTGCGACCCCGCCATCCAGCGCCTCAACGGCAACCCGGGCATCGATTTTCTCGAGTGGCATCACTTCGCCTTCGTCAAAAACGGCGCTACCAAACAGATCTGGATCGACGGAGACCTCTTTCTGGAAGGAAGCAATACCGGGCCCTTGCCCCAGGATTTCACCCGCCTCGTGCTCGGAAGCGAACCGGGCGGAGCGAACAGCCTCCAAGGAGTTCTCGACGATTTCGCAGTCTTCGGCCTCGCCCTGGATGGCGCTTCCATCGCCCTGCTCGCCGCCGGAACCAGGCCGGACGATCTGCCGCCCGCCGGCGAACCCGGCGAAACCGGCGAGATCGAGTCCATTACCCGAGGTCTGGATGGTTCTGTGGAGATCGCGTTTCCCAGCGAGGAGGGACGTCTCTACGACGTGGAACACTCCGAAACCCTCGAGCCGGAAACCTGGGAGACGATCACCGCCGAACCCATCGCCGGAACGGGCGGCGCCGTCTCGTTCACCGATTCCGATCCGAACCGGACCGGGAGCGGCAAAGGCTTTTACCGGACCGTCCTTCTTGCCCGGTAACCTCGACCGTTAAGGCAAAGCTGCCCATCGAGCGCTATTTCGATTGATGCGCCGCCAGGGACTCATCCGTGTCAGACACATCTTAAAATCCTCCCGGCCCCCGGTTCTCCCCCCGTTCTCCCGCACCGCCGCACCACCGCAGCCGCGCGCTCTTCGATGCACGTTGGTTCTGCGAATTCTTAAGTGTCAGACACTTAAGAATTGAGGCTACTTCGGGATTTGAATTTTCTCACTCCGGCGGAGATCCTTGTCACCCGCCGCGCCGCCGCCATATTGTATAGCCGGTCCGGCGGCCCGAGCCCTCGGATCTTACCCCCTTTGCCCCCTCTCTCGATTCCATGCCCATATTCGCATCCCACGGTCGAGCGACGCCGACGCTCCTGCTCCTCTGGCTCCTCGTTTTCTGTCTGCGGCCCGTTTCCGCTCAAGACGATCCACTGCTCTCGCTTCGCATCTCGGAATTCTGCGCTTCCAATAATTCGGTCATCGCCGACGGCAACGGCGATGATTCCGATTGGATCGAGATCTATAACTCCGGCGATGAGCCGGTATCCCTCCAAGGCGTATTCCTCACGGACGACGCCTCCCAACTCCGGCAATGGAGCTTTCCTGGCGGCGAGATCGGATCGAAACAGTTCCTCCTAGTCTTCGCTTCGGGCCACGATGAAGACGGCTATCGCGATCCCGCAGGTTACTCCCACACCAGTTTTCGACTCGCGGCCGAAGGCGAATACTTGGCCCTGGTCGCTCCGGATGGCGTGACCATCATCCACGACTACGCCCCGGCCTACCCACCGCAGTTTCCCGCCATCTCCTATGGGCTTCGCCACAACAACGGCGAACTCCGCTACTTTTCCCGCCCCTCTCCCGAAAGAGCCAACGGCTCCGGAGAAACCGGAGTTATCCCCGGCGCCGTCTTCAGCCATGACCGCGGCTTTTACGACGAAGCCTTTTCTCTCGAAATCAGCACCGGCGTCGAAGATGCGATCATCTACTACACGCTGAACGGCGACGAGCCCGATCCCGGCACTGTTTTCACCGGGCCCGTGGGCGCCATCTATGCAGATCCAATCGAGATCTCCACAACGACCGTGGTCCGCACTCTCGCCGTGAAAGCCGGCTTCATACCATCCAACACCGATACGCAGACCTATCTCTTTCTCGAGGACATCATCCGGCAACCTCGTTATCCCGCAGGCTTTCCCACGCAATGGGGACGAGACAGCGAAGTGCCCAACGTCGCCAGCGACTACGAAATGGATCCGGAAGTCGCCGGCCTTTCCCAAACCTGGTCCGTGAAAGAGGCGCTTCTCGACATTCCGACCCTCTCCGTGGTCACGCCGCCGGATGGGCTGTTCACTCCAGACGGAACCCCGGGCAATGGTCAGGGCATTTACACCAATCCCAAAGAAGTTGGAGACGCCTGGGTCCGACCCGCTTCCATCGAGTGGATCCTGCCCGACGGCAGCGAAGGATTTCAGGTCGACTGCAGTGTGCAGATGCAGGGGAATTCTAGCCGCCGGCCTTTTCGCATGCAGAAACACGCCTTCCGGCTCGACTTCGATGCCGATTATGGGCCTTCCAAACTCCGTTACCCGATCATACCCGAAAATCCGGTCGACGAGTACAACAAAATCATCCTCCGCGCCTGCTTCACCGACAGTTGGGGTCTCGTAACGTGGTCCACGCCGCGTTACCGGCCCGACGATTCCCAGTATCTACGCGATGTGTGGATGAAATACACTCAGATCGACATGGGGCACCTCTCCGGACGCAGCACCTTCGCCCATCTCTACCTCAACGGCCTCTATTGGGGTCTTTACAACCCGGCTGAACGGATCGACGCCGCCTTCCTCGCCGATCACCTTGGAGGAACTCGCGAAGATTGGGACATCCTGCACGACTTCGATGAACTCCGCGCCGGCGACCGGCTCGCGTGGAACCTGCTCCACTCCCAGGCCGCTGCCGCTGTCACCCTAGCGGATTATTACGCCATTCTCGGCCGTGATCCAGACGGCACCCTCAACCCCGGCCTGCCGGTGCTGCTCGATCCCGTCAATCTCTGCGACTACATGCTCCTTCATTTTCACGCTCACGCCGAGGACTGGCCCAGCCACAACTGGTATGCCGCCCGGAACCGCAACGCCCGCGACGGCTTCCGCTTCTTCGTCTGGGATCAAGAGATCATCCTCGACAACCCTTCGCATGCCCGTTACACCGCTACGGACAAGGGCCCGGCCAGCCTTTTCCATCAGCTCATGGATGTCGAGGAATTCCGCATCCTCTTCGCCGATCGCACGGCGCTGCATCTGGCGCAGGGCGGGGCCCTTTCCACGGAAGCCTGCCAGACCCGCTACGCTCGGCTCGCCGCCCTGATCGACAAAGCGATCGTCGCCGAATCCGCACGCTGGGGCGATGTCGCCAGCAGCACCCCCTACGCCAATCGCGCATCGAAATCTCTCTATACCCGCGACGACGATTGGGTCCCCGAACGCGACGAGATTATCGATGAATACATCCCTTCGCTTCGATCCATCACCGAAACCCGGCTCGAGGAAAACGATCTCCTTCCCTCTTTTGGTCCCCCGGTCCTGGACCCGGTTGGCGGTCTCGTCCAGCCCGGCGCCGAGGTCCAGATCCGCGATCCGGCCACTTCCATCTTCGTCCCTCGCACGCTTTTTTACACCCTCGACGGGAGCGACCCCCGCATGCCTGGCGGCGAGGCGTCCAGCGGAGCCCTCACCGCGTCGTCTCCCGCATCGGCGACCCTCGCCGTCGACTCCCCGGTCCTCCTTCGCGCGCGGCTGCGCTCCGCGCAGGCCTGGTCTGCCCTGACAGAAGCGCGTTTCACCACAGGTCTGCCGCCCAGCCCTCAAACTCTGGCCCTCACTGAGATTCATTACCATCCATCTTCTGTTTCGCCCACGGAAGCCAGCGCCGGGTTTGTTAGTCAGAACGACTTCGAGTTTCTCGAATTGACCAACATCGGCGACGCCACGCTTGACCTCTCTTTCCTTCGCCCCGGATCCGGCTTCCAACTCGATTTCACCCAGATGGCGGATCCGCTCTTGCCGCCCGGCGAAACCGTCTATCTCGTCCAGAATCCCGATGCGTTCCATTTTCGTTATGCGGATCGCGGACCTCTGCGTGTCGCCGGTCCGTTCCTCGAGGGAACGGCGCTGAGCAACGACGGAGAGCGCCTTGTCCTGCGCACCGGCGAGGGCGCGGTTATTGCCGATGTCCGTTACACCGACGCGGACCCATGGCCATCCGCAGCCGATGGCGAGGGGCCCTCGCTCGAGATCGTCGATCCGCGCCTGGAACCGCTTGCGGATCGTTACTCTCCCGCGAACTGGCGACCCAGTGCCGCCGCAGGCGGATCCGTCGGCACAACCCTTTCGGATCCGATCGCCCAATGGCTAGCGGCTCAAGGGGGAGCCGGCCCGCTCGACGATCCCGACGGAGACGGCCAAACCCAACTCGCCGCCTTCGCCTTCGGCCTCGATCTCGATCCCTCCGCGCCGTCGGCCGTCTTGAAAGCCGGCGACGACGGGCGGCTCGTTCTCACATTCACGCAGCGCACCGCCACCGGCTCGGTCGCAGTCGCCGCTCAATGGACCCACGATTTGCAAAGTTGGGAAACTCTCCTTCCCGGCTCCGGCGAAGTCGCTCAGGATACAGAACCCGCCGGCCATCCCGATCTTCAACACGTTACCCTGCATTGGCCGAAGGGTCTGGAGACCAGAGAGACCTATGTTCGGCTGAGGATAACTTGGAGCCCCGGACCGTAGAACGCACCGCTGGAACGGCGTCACTCTCCAAGTGAGTGACGCCGAACGCGGATAGAGAAACACCGGCCTCATCCGCTCGGCCGCCCTGCCATTAACTCGCATTTCTCATACCGTGTTTGCTGTGGCGCGCTGCACCTCATCCACCACCTTGCCTTTTGCGTTGCTCGAGCAGGGATCAGGGGCCAAATTCTCCCCTCATGCGAAGCTTTCACCGTCGCATTCTGAGCATCGCTCTCCCGGTCACGCGCGGTGAGCCACCCCGCCGAGCATTCCCCACTATCTGCCGCACCCCGCTCTTGCGCTGACTCTCCGGGCCGCCCGCGGCGGCCGTTCCGTGGTCATGACGTTTCTATCTCGCCAACTCTCACTAGTCCTCGCCGTCCTCGGTTTGGCCGTTTCGCCAATTACGGGCCGGGCTGATCCCGGCCCCGCCCAAAGGTTTGCGGACACGATTCGCCCGCACCTGGAATCCTACTGCCTTGACTGTCACGGTCCCGAGCAACAGAAAGGCAAGGTGAACCTCGGCGCTGTCGCCGACTTCGACGCCGTTCTGCGTGACCCCGGCTTGTGGGACCGAGTCTTGATCCAACTCGGAGACGGCGAAATGCCTCCCGAAGACGAGCCTCAGCCTTCTCAGGCCGAACGCCAAAATCTGATCGGTTGGATCGGAGAGGCCCTTCACATCGCCGCCAATCCCGATAAGCCCGATCCCGGGCGGATTACGGCTCGGCGCCTCAACCGGAGGGAGTACAATCACACCGTCCGCGATCTCTTCGGCGTCAGCGTCCAACCCGCCGGCAATTTTCCCCTCGATGGAAGCGGCGGAGAGGGGTTCGACAACGCCGCGGATACGCTTTTTTTGCCCCCGGTGCTCATGGAGGGCTACTTCGCGGCGGCCGATGCGGTGCTCGAAGAGCTGTTCTCGAAGCCGGACCTAGCCGGCCAAGCGCTCTCGCCAGCGCCCGACGAAGCTCAACCGCCCGCGGAAGCGCTCCAGACGATCGTCGAGCGCTATGGTCAGTTAGCATTCCGCGGCCCCGTCCCCGGAGAAGAACTGAACCGCATCGCTGCTTTGGGACACCAGGCCCTTGAGGAAGGCCAACCCTTCGAGGAAGCGCTGCGCCGTTCTCTCAAGGCCTTCCTGCTCTCACCACGTTTTCTGTTCCGGATCGAGGAAGACCACGACTCGGAAGAACCCTGGCGGATCAGCGACTGGGAATTGGCAACCCGCCTGTCCTACTTCCTCTGGTCCAGCATGCCTGACCAACGCATTTTCGAACTAGCCGGAACACAGCAGCTCTCGCGCCCCGAAGTGCTCGCGGCCGAAGTCGAGCGCATGCTCGCTGATCCGCGCGCCGGAACTCTGGCCGAGCACTTCGCCGGTCAATGGCTGCATTTCGAGAAGATCACCTCCACCGCCAATCCCGACGCCGGGAAGTTCAAAGAATTGACCCCAAGAATCCGCGAGGCCATGTACGAGGAGTCCCGGCTTTTCTTTGACGACCTCCTCCGCAACAACGGCCGGCTGCTGGACATCCTCGATGCCGATTATGCCTACCTGAACGGTTCCCTAGCCTCCTTCTACGGGATTTCCGGGGTCGAGGGTCGCGATTTTCAGAAGGTTCAACTTCCGGACCGGCGCCGCGGCGGCGTATTGGGAATGGGCAGTATTCTCACCGCCACGTCCCTCCCGCTGCGCACCAGCCCGGTCCTCCGGGGCAAGTGGATCCTCGA
This sequence comes from Verrucomicrobiales bacterium, assembly GCA_035513055.1. Taxonomy (GTDB): domain Bacteria; phylum Verrucomicrobiota; class Verrucomicrobiia; order Verrucomicrobiales; family DEV007; genus DATKCT01. Next base: position 42,567 of record DATKCT010000093.1, read on the forward strand.
GGAGATCCTCGGCACTCCACCACCTCCGCCTCCTCCCCTGGTCGATTCCCTGCCCGACGATGACCGGAACCGCAAAGGACTAACGCTGCGCCAGCAATTGGAACTCCACCGGGCTCAGGCCGAATGCGCCGGCTGCCATCAAAGGATGGATCCCCTCGGTTTCGGCTTGGAGAATTTCGATCCCATCGGCCGCTGGCGCGACGAGTTGCGGGGTGATCCAATCGATGCTTCGGGAGAACTGCCCAGCGGAGTCGCTTTCACCGGCCCGGAAGAGCTGAAGGACATCCTGCTCGAGCAGAAAGAAGCCTTTGCCCGTAATCTCAGCGAGCGTATGCTGGGCTATGCATTGGGACGCGGCATCGAGTATTTCGACCGGCCCGCCGTGGACGAACTCGTCCGGACGCTGTCCGAGACTGAGTTCCGGTCCTTGCCGTTCATTCAGGCCATCGCCGCCAGCTACCCTTTCCAACATCGACGAAACCCACGTCTGGAAGAAGACCCATCCTAAAGTAGACCTATGAGAGCCCGGCCTATCTCCCGGCGCACCGTCCTCCGCGGCGCCGGCGCTTCTGTAGCGCTTCCTTTCCTCGAAGTTATGGCTCCCGCGACTCGCGCCACGGCTGCCTCTTCCCCTGAAGGGCCGCGACGCCTCGCATTTCTCTTCATGCCCAATGGAGTACGTTCCGACACATGGACGCCTTTCGGCCAAGACGAATGCTTCGACTTGTCCCCAGCTCTTCTCCCCCTTGCTCCAGTCAAGTCCGAGGTCCTCGTGCTTACCCAGCTCATGAACGCCAACTCGATCGGCGGTGATGGGCACTATGCCAAATCCGCTAGTTGGCTGACGGGACATACCATTTCCAAGACCACCGGGCGCGACCTCGACGCCGGAAGCGCCTCCGTCGATCAGGTCGTCGCCGAGGCGCACGGAGCGGAAACCAAACTTCCGTCTCTGCAACTCGGCATCGAGCCCATGGCTACCGGCGTCGATACCAACGTCAACTACACCCGGCTCTACGCTTCCCACATCGCCTGGAGCAGCCCGACAACGCCTCTGCCAAACGAAATCAATCCCCGTCTCGCTTTCGATCGGCTGTTCCGGGCGCCCACTCCCGAAGAACAGCGCCGCAAAGCAGCGGACCGCAGCGTCCTCGATCTGGTTCTCGAGGATGCCCGGAGCCTCAAGAACCGCGTCGGCCGCAACGACCAGCAGAAACTCAACGAGTACCTGGAGTCGCTGCGATCGGTCGAACGCCGCATCGAACAGGAAGCTCTCCGGCTCGAACGCGGCGAAAATTTGGCGCCGGAACTGGAAACGGAGATCCGATCCCTCGGCCGGCGCATCAATGGAACCATGGAAGGACAAAATCCCGGTCGCCGGCTGCGCCTCGATCACACGGAGCACGTCCGCCTCATGCTCGACATCCTGGTTCTGGCGCTGTGGAGCGATTCCACCCGCGTGGGCACCTTCATGTTCGGCAACGCGGTTAGCGGGCGAAACTTTTCCTTCCTCGACGGTGTCGACGGCGGACATCATGAGATTTCTCATCACCAAAACGATCCCGAGAAGCTTCGGTGTTACGAAGAAATCAACCGCTGGCACGTGGCACAGTTTGTCTACCTGATCGAACGTATGCGCTCCATCCGCGAAGGGGAAAGAACGCTGCTCGATCAATCGATGATCCTTTTCGGGTCGGCTCTCCGGGATGGGAACTCTCACAATCCCCGAAATCTTCCCCTCGTCCTGGCTGGGCGCGGCGGCGGAACCATCCGGACGGGACGGCATCTTGTCTACCCGGAGAGGACTCCCCTTTGCAATCTCTATCTTTCCCTTCTGGAACGGATGGGCGCCCCACGCGAACGTTTCGGCGACAGCACCGGACTCCTGCCCCAGTTGGCCTAACCCCGGTTCTCAGAATCGTTTCCCGGTTAGTCGATGTTCCACCTGATCTCCGTCCCACGCAGGCGGCAGCGTCCGGGGTTTCGCGTTAACGCGGGTTGAGAAACCTTGGAGGCCCACGACGAAGGCATCAACCCGTCTAAAGGGCCTGTTGATTTATTCCGCAACGCCGCGTCGAGGGAGTGCAGGGCAGGGGAAAAGCGTCGCTTCGCGACTCGGCCTGGGGGCGCGGCGCTTCGGGCGGAACTTGTTGAAAGCGTTGGCTTGTCCAGACTTTAGCGCTCCCCCCCCTTTTTCTCATCCAGGCGCAACAGCGTACAGACCTCTTGCTCGAGAGCAAACTCTCGATGATCGGAATCCCAAACGCCGGCCCTTTCTCACGAAACCACCGCACACCCCATCAGGCCCGGAATCCCAATCCCCATGAAACGCTGGTGGATTTATCAGAAGGAACGTTTCCCGCTGCTCGCCCACGGCCCCCTCATCGCGGCCTTCAGCGCCTGCGCGGTGTCGTTCTCCTCGCTGATCGGAAACGCTCCGGCGCCCGGATGGGAAATGTACCTGACCGCTTTTGTGGTTTGCCTCCTCCTGTTCTTGCAACTCCGCATCGCCGATGAGTTCAAGGACGCGGAAGAAGATGCTCGCTGGAGACCGTACCGGCCGGTCCCACGCGGCCTAGTGAAACTCTCCGAACTGCGGCTCGTGTTCATCCTCGCTGCAGGAGCGCAACTCGGCCTCGTCCTTTGGCTCGACTTGCGGCTGCTCTGGGTGCTGGGAATCGCCTGGACCTATCTGGCGCTGATGAGCGTCGAGTTCTTTGCTCGCGATTGGCTGAAGGCAAGGCCCGTTGTCTATCTCGTCAGCCATATGGGGATCATGCCGCTGGTGGACTTCTTCGGCACGGCCTGCGAATGGCTCCCGCGCGCCGGGACCGCGCCGGACGGCCTCGAGTGGTTTCTCGCCGCGAGCTTCTTCAATGGCATCGTGATTGAAGTCGGCCGCAAGCTGCGCCAGCACGCCGATGAAGAGGAGGGCGTGGAAACCTATAGCAAGTTGTGGGGAAGGGCCGGCGCCTCCGCCGTGTGGCTGGCCATGCTCGCCATGACGCTGCTGTGCGCGGTGATGGCGGCCAAAGCGATCCACTTCATCGCTCCCGTCGCCATCGGCCTTGGAGCCATGCTGGCGTTGGCAATTGTCGTCATCCTGCGGTATCTCCGGTGCGCCCTATCCGGAAAGAGCATTGAAGCCGTCTCCGGCGTATGGACGCTGGCGCTTTACCTTCTCCTCGGCTTGGTCCCGCTGTGGCTGCACACCTGACTCCATGAGCTTTCTGTTTCCCGGAACAATCAGCGATCGCTTCGGCGGCAAAGGCTCCGCTCTCGCGAAACTTGGCGACGCAGGCTTCGAGATCCCTCCTTGGTTCGCCGTTCCTCCCGAATCCATCTGCAACAGCGACGATCTTACTCAGGCTCTCGCCTCTCTCGGAGGCGGCCCCTTCGCCGTGCGCTCGTCCTCAATCATGGAAGACGGAGCCGGCCACTCCTTCGCCGGACAGTTCGCAACTTTTCTCGAAGTCCCAGCGACTGAAGTCGCGCGACGCATCGGCGACGTCCGCGATTCCGCAAGACGGGAAGCCGTCGTCGCCTACTGCCGCGAACGCGGGCTTCCCCTGCCCGAGCCGCCAACCGTGCTCGTTCAGCGGATGATCCTGCCGCGATGCGCCGGCGTCGCCTTCTCTGCGGACCCGGTTTCGGGTCAACGCAGCGTGACCGTCGTTTCCGCCGTCGCGGGAACCGGCGAAGCGCTCGTGTCCGGCGCGGAGGACGGGGAAACGTGGCGGATCGGCGCCGGCAAGCTTGATGCGCCTGGCGGAGCGCTGCTTACCGAGAACGAAGCGCGCGGCGTCGCAGCCCTTGCGCGATCCTGCGAGCGGCATTTCGGCCGGCCTCAAGACATCGAGTGGGCCATCGATCCAACAGGCAAGCTGTGGCTCCTGCAATCCCGCCCCATCACCACCCTCGCGGCTCTCCCCGATCCTGACGACATCCTCCGCGTCTGGGACAATAGCAATATCGCCGAAAGCTACGGCGGCGTCACGACTCCACTCACATTCTCCTTCGCCCGCCGGGTCTACGAGGCGGTTTATCGCGAGTTCTGCCGGCTAATGGCGGTTCCCGCCGCCCGCATCGAGCGCGCCCACGACGTCTTTCCGCAGATGCTCGGCCTCATCCGCGGCCGGACCTACTACAACCTCGCCAGTTGGCACCGCGTCCTAGCCATGCTGCCGGGTTTTCAGTTAAACCGCGCTTTCATGGAGCAGATGATGGGCGTGAAAGAGCCGCTGCCTGAGACTCTTGTGCAAGTGATCCTCGCAGAATCCAAGACAAGCCGCTCCGCTGATGCCTGGGCCCTGTTCCATAGCTGCATCGGCCTGGTCCGGCAACTGATCGGGCTCGATAAACAAATCGCCGCCTTCCAGCAGCGGCTCAATGCCGCGCTCGCCCCGCCGCCTGTCCCCATCGACGCGATGAGTGGTGAAGACCTCGTCGCCCACTATCGCGATCTCGAACGCCAACTCCTCACGCGTTGGGATGCCCCGCTGGTCAACGACTTTTTTGCGATGATCTTCTACGGCGTCCTTCGCGGTCTTTGCCGCAAATGGGCCGGCGACCAGCCGGGCACACTCCAGAACGGCCTGCTCGCCCACACCGGCGGCATCATCAGCGCCGAACCGGCGCGCCGGATCCTTCGCATGGCAAAGATGGCCGCCGAACTTCCCGGACTTCCCGCGTTGCTCGCAGATCCCGGGAGAAGTGAAAAGGAGAAACGCGGGGCGCTTACCGGGCACGAGGGTCTTGGCGCTGAGTTCCAACGCTACCTCACGGACTTTGGCGACCGATGCCTGGAAGAACTCAAACTCGAAAGCCCCACCGTGCGCGATGACGCTTCCACCCTGCTTTCCTCAATCGGAGCCATTGCGCTGCGCGGCAATCTCCCAGACTACACCGACGAAAAGCAACCGGCGGATCCCCCGCCAATCGGCAATCCGCTGAAACGCGTCATCTTCCGCTGCGTCCTCCGCCACACCCGTGTGCGCCTGCGCTGCCGCGAAAATCTGCGCTTCGAACGCACCCGGATTTTCGGACGGGTCCGCGCCATCCTGCGTGCACTCGGAAAGCGCCTCCATGCCGACGGTCAACTGGAGTCGCCCGACGATGTCTTCTACCTGGAAGTCGGGGAGTTGCTCGCCATGTGGGACGCCACCGGAACCAGTATGAATCCCGCGCTGCTTGCTGCCCAACGCCGGGAGGAGTTCGCCATCTACCGGAAGGAATCTCCGCCGCCCGACCGCTTCGAAACCCATGGGCCGGTCCATCGCTACACACGCTTTCTGGAAACCCGAAAAGAATCGCCGGTCGATCCTTCCGGCCAAATTCAGGGCATCGGCGCCTGTCCTGGATTGGTCACGGGTCGCGCGCGAGTCGTACTCGACCCACGCGGAGCCCGTCTCGCAGAGGGAGAAATCCTCGTCGCCCTGCAAACCGATCCGGGATGGGTCGTCCTTTTCCCCGCCGCAGCAGGGCTCCTCGTCGAACGCGGCAGCCTGCTTTCCCATTCCGCCATCGTTTCGCGAGAGCTGCGTCTGCCCTGCATCGTCTGTTTGCCTCACATCACCACGATCTTGAAAACTGGCGACCTCGTCGAGATGGACGGCTCCACTGGAGCCGTTCGTATCCTGGAGAACCCATGAGCAGATCCGAGATCCAAGATCGCGCCGCCTTCTCGACTGTCCGATATGCTCAGTGCTGGGAAGACTCCCTGCTGCTTGTCTCAGCACTGAGACCTGCGAGAAGACACTGCCTCAGCATCGGGTCCGCCGGCGACAACAGCTTCGCGCTCCTCGCCGCAGGCGCGGCATCGGTCACAGCCGTGGAAATGAACCCGGCTCAGGTGGCCTGCATCGAACTGCGGAAAGCGGCCTACCTGAGGCTCGATCACTCCGCCTTCCTCGAACTCCACGGCTCCCGGCCTTCCTCCCGCATCCCTTCTCTCTACGCGGAATGCCGCGACCGGCTGCCCAATGCCGCCCGGGAGTTCTGGGATGCCAGACCGCATTCCATCGCCGGGGGCATCGGCGGATGCGGCAAGTTCGAAAACTACTTTCGCCTCTTCCGCAATCGCGTGCTGCCCATCGCGCATCCCCGAAAGCGAGTGCTCTCGCTCCTCCAGCCGCGTTCACCCGCCGAGCGACGCGATTTCTACGATCAGGTCTGGAACAACCGGCGCTGGCGGGGGATCTTCCATGCCTTCTTCTCCCGGGCTCTCATGGGCGCTCTTGGCCGTGATCCCGAGTTCTTTCGCTACGTGAAGGGCACTGTGGCGAAACGCATCCTTGCCCGCGCCGAACACGCGCTCGCGGTGCTGGACCCATCGGTCAATCCGTATCTCCATTGGATCCTAACCGGAACGCACGGCGATTACTTGCCGTTCTCCCTCGAGGCTTCACAGTTCGAGGCAATCCGAAGCGCGCTGATCCAGAATCGCTTTCGAGTGGTCGAAAGCTCCATCGAAGCGTTGTTGGCATCGGAGCCGGAGTCGCGTTTCCATGCCTTCAACCTGAGCGACATCTTTGAATACATGAGTGAGACGAGCACGGAATCGCTCCTTCGGAAAATCGTTGCGGCATCCCACCCCGGCGCTCGTCTCGCCTATTGGAATATGCTCGCCCCACGATTCCGGCCCGCATCGATGACCGCTCTGTTGGAACCGCGGGAGGACGAAGCTTCGGCTCTTTTCCAACAGGACCGCGCCTTCTTCTACAGCCGTTTTGTCGTGGAGGAGGTAATTGCATGACTGGCGCGGAATGGCTGGCCATCGCTGCCGTTCTCACCGGGCTCATCCTCGGTCTGCCGGTCCTCCGGCGAGTCACGATTCGTATCGGCGCATCCGCGGAAGCATCGAGGAAGTCCGTTCACTTCACGATGGGACTCGTCGGCGCCTCGTTCCCCTGGATTTTTGACCGGCCGCTTCCCGTGTGGGCGCTTGCCGGGCTCGCGACGGCATTCTTGATTCTCCTGCGCTGGATCCCGGCGCTTCGTTGGGACTCACCGGAGCCGCCTCTCCGGCGCCTTTGATCACCGCCTCGATGCCGTAATCTCTCACGCCATCGGCTGCCTCAGTTGGTGCCTTGTCCTAAACCTGAAGATCATCGACGAAGTCACTGGACTCGCCGGCATTTCATTCGCGATGGCGATTCACCTCGCTATTTCCGATGTCGCCACGCAGACGTGGCTGAACTCCAAAGGGACATCTCCGCATCCCAAAAGCATTGGCTCTTTCCGCGCCACGGTGAAAGGATGGCTGATCGCGGGCTTTCCGGGGCTCGTGTGGCTCTGGCGGGATTCCGCCCGAATTGCCCCCGTTCTCTTCGCCGTTATCCTTCTCACCCCCGCGATCTGCCTGTTGTCCCACGGCATCCAAACCCGCTACCGTGGAGGGGCTGCCGGACTGTGGATGATCAAGGGTACGCTGGCCCTGCTGGCCTCCACCCCTGCTCTCCTTCTCCGATGAACACAACCCGGCTTCTGATCCACGACGGCCCCGACCTCCCGGGCATTCCGGCGCGGGATGGTTTGAGCTGCGCGGAAGCCTTGGCGGCTCCGGAGGAACAGCCCGATGCCCGCATCTTTCTCATCGATGCCGCCGGATCGTCCACCGCCCACGCCGCCCTCTGGTGGCGGCACACGCCGCTGCTCGACGGGAGGAAAACGGGAGCCATCGGCGGTTTCGACGCCGTCGATGCGGATGCCGCCGCGCTGCTCCTCAATCGAGCCGCCCTTCATCTACGGAATGCGGGTTGCACCATCGCCCTCGGCCCGATGAACGGCAACACATGGCGGCGCCATCGCTTCGTCATCGAAAGCAATGGCCGCGGCCCCTTCCTACTGGAACCTCGCAATCCCGCGGCGCACCCAGGCTGGTGGAGAAGCGCGGGTTTCTACGAACTTTCACACTACACTTCTTCCGCCATGCCGCTGGATGAAGAGCCCGCCGTTTCGCCAGTGGTAAAAACGCGCATGGAAAGCTCAGGCGTCGTGATCCGTCCGCTCGATCCCGGGCGTTACGATGATGAACTGCGCGCAATCCATGCACTCAGCCTGCGTAGTTTCTCGAACAACTTTCTCTACACCACGCTGGAGGAAGCCTCGTTTCTCGAGTCCTATCAAAAAGTGCGGGACAGCGTGGATCCCCGTCTCGTCCGGATTGCCGAACGCGACGGAATCCCATGTGGATTCATTTTCGCCATCGCCGATCTGGAAGCCGCCGCTTGCGGCGAAAAGCCCGCTCTCATTGTCAAAACTTTGGCCGTGGATTCCTCCTCACGCAGCGCGGGACTGGGCGCCTTGCTCGTAGATGAAGCGCACCGCCAGGGCCTGGAAATGGGATTCACTGAAGCGATCCACGCTCTGCAACACGAGACCAACACCTCGCTGAAGATCACCCATCGCCATAAAGGCGAGCCTTTCCGGCGCTACGCGCTTTTCGCCAGGCCGCTATGAATCTCGTGACCTTGCTCCGGGAACGGGCGGATTCCCATCCCGCGCGACCCGCGCTCATCGACCGCGCGAAGGGGCGAGATCGCGCCGTCACGTTCCGCGAATTGTTTCAGCGGGTCGAGCGTGGCTCTGCGCGCCTTCACGAACTCGGCCTGAAGCGGGGCAATACTGTTCTCGTTTTTCAGCCTGTATCGATCGAACTCTACGAGATCCTTCTCTCCGCATTTCACTCCGGCATTCGAGTCATGCTCGCCGATCCTGCCGAGGGCAAGGAGTTCCTCACACAGTGCTGCGCGCGACTTCCGCCCGACGCCTTCTTCGGACCTCGCAGGGCTCACCTTCTCCGGTGGTTCTCCTCCGCTCTCAGGAACATTCCGGTCTCGATTCGCTCCGGCGGATGGTTTCCCGGCGCCGCGGCATGGCATGTCGAAATCAACGGACGTCCCCCTGCCGCTGTCCCCAGCCATGAACCAGCTCTGATCACTTTCACAAGTGGAAGCACCGGCGCGCCGAAAGCCGCCGTGCGGACTCATGGCTTCCTGCTCGCTCAGCACAAGACCTTGTCGGCCGCGCTAGATCTCGAAGACGGTGAAGTCGATCTCGTCACGCTGCCGGTCTTCGTCTTGGCCAATCTTGCCTCGGGCCTGACCAGCGTCCTCGCTCAGAGCTGCCTGAAATCACCGGGTCATGCCGACCCCGCCGCCATCTGCGTCCACTGTGCGCGTCACGGAGTGACCCGCTGCGCGGCTTCGCCTGCATTCTTCGAGGTCCTGTTGGAAATGGGAGATGCCCTTCATTTTCTAAGGAAAGTTTATACGGGAGGCGCGCCGGTCTTTCCCGATCTCCTGGAACGTTTGCAAACCGCCTCGCCGGATTGCTCCGTCTGCGCTGTCTTCGGCTCGACGGAAGCGGAACCGATGACTCATCTTCACGCCGCCGAATACGACGCCGCGATGATGGCCAAAACCGCAGCGGGACATGGGCTCTGTGCCGGCCGTCCCGTGCCGGAAATCGACCTGCGCATTCTGCGCGATCACTGGGGAGAGCCCTTGAATGCGTTGGATTCCGCCACTTTCAAAGCCATGCTGGCGCCGCGAAACCAGCCCGGTGAAGTGGTGGTCAGCGGTGATCACGTCCTCTCTGGTTACCTCGACGGGATCGGCGACGACGAAACGAAGATCAACGTGGAGGGAACGGTCTGGCATCGCACCGGCGACGCCGGTTGGCTCGATCAAGCCGGGCGCCTCTGGCTGCTCGGCCGCTGTTCGGCAAAACTGCCGTCGACCCCCGTTTCACCGCCTGGCCTGCCCACCGGGGCTCTTGACTATCCATTCGCGATCGAGTCTGCCCTCCGCATCCGGCAACCCTCCGTGCGCACCGCAGCCCTCGGATGGAAAGGTCGCCGGACCCTAGTCGTGGAATCTTCACATCAAAGCTCCAGATCAATGCCTTCTAGGGAAGAGAGGGCGGAACTTTGCATCGAAGAAGTGATCCGCGTGAAAGCGCTGCCCATGGACCGGCGACACCATGCCAAGATCGATTACACCGCCCTCCATGCCCTTCTGGAGTCCATGACAAATCGAACTCGTTTGTAATTCTTCCGTTAGGGCCTGTTGATTTATTCGGTGATGATTCCCTATCCGCTCCGAGGACCACTCACCGGCTCTCGAGTTGGAGCCGCAACCATCCAAGCAGATTCGCCGCATCCTCCGGACTGATCACGCCGGCAAACGAGGGCATCAGCGACCCCGGAAGCCGTCGCACCGCAACAACGTCCTTGCGCAATACCACCTGTTCCGCGCCTCCCGGCAGACGCAGGGTCAGGCTCGTTGCTCCATCTTCGCTCAGAACGCCCGCCATCGTCGCCCCGCTCTCTGTTTCAATCAAGGCCGTCTCGAATCCTGGACGAATCTCCTCGTTCGGAAGCAATAGATGGCGCACCAGCGTTTCCTCCGCGATGCCTAACTCACCGAGCAAATCAGGTCCCAAGTCGTGACCTTCCTCTCCCAGCCGGTGACAGAGAGCGCACGCTTCCCGGTAAACCTCCCGCCCGCGTCTCGCGTCCCGCGGCCGGTCCAAAGACGCGACGTATGCGGCGATCGTTTCCTCGCTCACCTCCACCTCCGCCGGAACCACACCCGACGCCTCCGGCAACGGAGTCGCGGATCCGGAAAAAGTATCCGCCAGCGTCCGTGCCGCTGCACGGACCACCTCGGACTCGCTCGCGGCAAAGGCTGCCAGAGCGTCTCCCTCTGCCCTTCCAAGGGGCTGTGGCACTGCGTCCTTGCGCCCTTCCCCGAGGGCGCCCAGCAAGAGCGCCTGCAGATCCGGGACCGCCATCCTCGTGAGCGCCAAGGCCCGGGCAAACTCGCCCTCGTCACGGCTCGCAGCCAGGGAACGGGCCAATGGAGCAAGCAGTTCCCGCGCGCCGCCTGGTTCGGGCAGCAGGACCGCGAGCATATCTCCCTCGCGTTCATACAACGAAGATAGCAAGGCCGTATCCATCCACCGCAGGCTCAAGTGCTCCCTCGCCAATCTCGCCAACTGGACGAACGCGCGCGGATCTTGGCTCTCCCCTAAGCTCAAGGCGCACTGAATCAGGACCCGCGGCTCTCGTTCGTTCTCCGCCGAAGCCAAAGCGGCCTTGAGAAGCTTGCCTCCGCTTTCACGTCCAAACCAGCGATCAGCTAACTGCCAAGCCTGAACCCGAACCGCATCCGCGTCATGGGCCAAAAACCGTTCCACATCATCCACGCGCAATTCACCCAAACCGTCGAGAGTCCGCAGTGCAGAAATGACCGCGGACGGCTCGAGGCCGTCTCGCCGCAGCAGTTCGCGGATCAGGGGAACTGCCTCCCGCTGTCCGCGCTCGAGGAGCAGCCGTTGCGCGGTCCGTCGTCTCCACAACAGAGAACTGGCCGTTTCCAGGGCCAGCGCCGCCGCGTCCAGCGAACTCATGTCCGCCGCCGGAGCGGGAGCCGCGTCACGATGCGTCAGCCGGTAGATCCGTCCACGATCATGCCCCGCGTACAGTCCATACTGCTGCTGCAAATAGCGCGGAATGGCCGAGTAATCCTCGATGATCTCGCGGTAATAATCCACAATCCACAGGCAGCCGTCTGGACCGTGCGTGAGAAAGACCGGATGACTCCAGGAGTCGTCCGAAGCCGCAAACTCCGATTGTTCTTCACCCGGAATCCGCCGCAACGCGAGGGCTGTGCCTTCCCGTTCTATTCGGGCCCGGTGCAGAATGTTTCCAGAAGGTTCGCAAACAAAATACTGGCCGCACAGCCCTGGCAAGACGCCGTCGAGGTAGATAAACGGCCCGCAGGCCGAAGTAAACCAGCCGCTCGCGTCACTATCAGAAGCGCCGTAGCGATCGCGGGAGAACTTGAAAAAGCCGGGATCCTCCGAACGTCGCTTCCGCCAGGGATGCGGTGCGGCGCGCGGCCATGCCCGGCGATCGCCCGTGGCCAATTCCAGGGAAGTCGCCGCGGAATTGGGATTGCGTCTCAGGTAGGGCCAAGGCAACGGGGCCACATATACCCCTGGAGAGGTCGTGGCCGACACAAACCGGTCGCCGGTCTCCGTCATGGCAAAGCCAAATGTATGAGTCCCGCCGGTGACCGCTTCGATGACGCTTCCATCAGGCCGGATGCGGAAATCGGATCCTGGCGCCTCGACGGCGCTGGTCAGCGCCGGTCCGGTGATGACCCCGCCGCTGTGGCCGCGGCCGAAATAGATCCAGCCGTCGACGCCCCACTGCGGAGCGTTGACTCCGCGCTCCAGCACCCCCGTGCCAAAACCCGTGAACAACGTCTCCCGCACCTCGGCATGCCCGTCGCCGTCCAAGTCTGCCAGGTGGATGATGTCCGGCGCACAGGCCACAATCACGCCGCCGCGCGCGGGAACCAATCCATAGGCCGGAGGCAAGCCGTCCGCCCAAATCTCCGCCCTATCCATTCGCCCATCTCCGTCGCGGTCGGAGAGGAGTTTCACCACACCATAGGTCCCGCTCTTCGCGGCTTCCTTGAACTTGTCATCTGCCTGCGCCCGCCGCACCTCCGTGTCCAATTGCCCCATCTTGTTCAACTCCTCGATATCCAGTTGTCCTTCCAAATTGTATCCGTGCAGCTCGCTCACGAACATCCGCCCGCGCTCGTCCCAACACAGTCCGGAAGGCGACGCGATCAGCGGCTCACTGGCGATGACTTCTAGGCGAAAGCCTTCCGGAAGCCGATAGGCCCGCGCACTCTCCTCCGGCGGCCGCGGCCGGGGCGCGTCGGCCGGTTCCGGAATCTGCGCGCTGGCTATAGCGGCAGCCGCCGACACAAGAACGATGAGCAGCCTCGCAGCCCGGGTGACGCCCGAATTCGGCCCGCTTCCAAACGCGCCGCGCCGCTCGCCGGAGGTTTTCATGGCTACCACAATTCACCAGGCTTCAGCAGGCCGCAAACAGCCGGGCCCCGTCGAAATGCTGGCGAATGACCTGTTCCATCCGGCGACGCTAACATCTCCATTACGTAGTCATCCATCCGGTCTCTTGCGTAAAACGGACGACGACGACGAGTCCCCGCTTCGACCGGTCCTCCTTCAATTTCGCAAACACCACACTAGCTCTCCGCCTCCCACTACGGTCTCAGCATGATGCGCAGTCGCAAATAGCCCGCGGCGCTCTCTTCCGGCGCCGCTGCGCTGAGAAGCTGATGATTCCCGCCGGCCGGACTCAGTTCTGCGCCTTCCACCAACCGCCAGACCCGCAAATCCGGCGACCATTGCAGCTCGACGATCAGAGAGTCCGGAGGAGCGATCGGAAGGATCAAACCCACAGTCTCATTCTCCCCGTCGCGATGGGGAACGAGCGAGGGCGCATCTCCCCCCATGCGCGGATGGGCCCCGAAGGCGAACTCGGCCAAATTGGGTGAGCCGTCTCCGTCAGGGTCTGCATCGGGACCAGAGAGTGCGGGTTCAGACAGTTCTTCCTCGGAAAAATGAAGCATTGCCCATTCCATCCATGACTCATCGGGCGGCAACGATGGGACCGTCCCGGGAGTTCCGCCGGGAACAGAAGCCCGCCAGGCTGAGACATCGTCGCCATACACGGTGAAATGAACGCGCTCGAGCGACGGTCCCAAGCCGTCCGCCTCGGCAGGCCAAGGGGCTTCGTCGTCATAGGAGATCGCGTCGACCGTGGCATAAGAAATCTCTGCATTTTCTCCAGTGGTATTCACAGGTTGCCGGAGCCGGATCGTTTCTCCGGCGTTGTCGAGTTTTCCAGCGAATGGTCCGGCGATCTGCAAGCTGGAAGGCATACTCAGAAGCGCGCGGAATTCCTCCGGATCGGCCCGCGCCACCACCAAGACCTCGCCCGGGGCGAGGGAGAGGTCTCCCGGCAACGTGTAGTCGATGCCGGAAATCCTCCAAGCCAATCCTGGATCGTTGGGGTGATGCAGCGGAACATTCATCGAGCCAATGTTGGTCAGCTCCAGAAACTCTATCCCCGCGGCCGGGCCATTGTCAGCGGGATGATAGAGCAGTTCGCTGAAGACGATGGGTCCGATCAGCGGAAGAGCGTTCGCCTCTCCCGGCGTCGGTTCTTGGAGCAGGATGAAACGTTCTTCGCCCGCGGAGTTGAGGTAACGTCCCGCAGAATGTCCGGCGGGAATGGCGTCGTATTCGATGAGGTGACGGTAGAAACCCGAGCTTCCCTCCAAGCTTGGAGACATCAGCATCAATGTCCCGCCGGCTGGATCGAGCCGGAACGAACTTCCGAAAAGGGATTCTGGGCGCAGAACCAAGAATCCCGCAGCCGGTAGCACATGGCCGCTGGGAAGAGACCACAACGTGGGATCGTCCGGGTCATGGGAGAGGCGCCAGCCTTCGAGATCAATGTCTTGCTGGTGGGGATTGTGCAGCTCCAGAACGCTTGCGCCGCCTGGTTGGGAAGCGGGGATGACTTCGTGAATAAAGACGGAAAGCACAAGCGACACAGGCGGCAATCCGGGTGTGCCGCCAGGCGTAGTCTCCGCGCTCCAGTTTGCAGGGTTGCCAAGATCCACTCCGGATACCGGTTCTGTCAGGCTCAGAGAATGACCGAAGCCATCCGCTCCGGAAGGCCAAGGCTGCTCGTCGTCATAACGAAACGTGAAGACCGGCGCCGCTTCTCCCTCCGGGTCAACTGTAAGCGTGAGAGTCTCGCCTCCGTTGTCGAGCGAGCCTTCGAACGCGCCCAGGACCGGAAGCCCTGGCCCGTAACGGAAGGCGAACGCTTCGGGATCGCGGACCAAAAGGACCCGCTCGCCCGGCGACAACGCGGCGCGGTTGCCTTCGGAGAATTGGAAGCGAATCCCTTGCGTGAACGCCAAATCGCCTAGGTAGACCGGTTCAGGACCGGGGTTGAACAATTCGACGAACTCGAAGGATCCGCCGTCGCGATACCCCCGGTCGAGTTCGTTGGCGCTGGGAGGCGCCGGATGATACATGAGTTCGGAAACCAACAGGGCTCCGGGACCAGCCGGAACAGCGTCGACGGCGAAATGGACTCGGACCGGCCCGCTCCACTCCGCATCGTCACGACAGCGAAAGAAATACGACCCCGTCGCGTTGATCGTCAGGTCCGCCGGGGAGACCACGGCCTCTGTATGCCTGTCCCCGCCGGACGCCCGCGGATCCGGCCCGTCCACGGTGTATTCGACAGAAACCGGGTTGAAAAGGGAAGCGTCCGGAGCACGGACGCGCACCACCGTCCCCGTCGGAACAATGCCTCCTGGAGAATCGATGATGGGCGGGGCGACGAACTGGTTATCGATCCAGCGGACGCGCTCCCTTACCCAGCCCTTGAGATGCTGGATCTCTCCAGCCCAGCCGGGGATCCCGTCGTCATAATCAAAGGCGCCGTTGCCATTGCCGCCGTTGGGCGCCACCGCCGGCCAGCGCGTGAAATTCCGCGCCTGAGCTTCGGCGATCTCCCCCGCGAGCGAATCGATCAGGGCATGCAGGCTCTCCTCGCTGAGCGGACCGCGCCGGAAGGTTTGCCAGTAGTCAATCCATTCCTGCCAAAAATCGGGTCGCCTGGCTTGACCTCCCGTGCGAACGGCGGAGCCGATGAGATTATTGAACCACGTGTAGGTGAGGAAATCCACACCGCTGGAAGGGTTCCAATCGAGAGGACTCTGGGCGCGGGCGTCGCTGTCGCAGCCCAAGGTCCGGTCGAAATCCCAAACCGGTCCATAGTGAAGTTTTCCGCCGCGCGGCTTGTAGAGGTAGGTGCTCAGACGCAGACCGTCGGGATCTTTGGTGAACATGCGGATCATGTGCTCGACAATCCAACTCCGTGTATCGATGTAAGCGCGGTAACCCGTTTCCGGATTTTCGGCGTCATCGGATCGCATGGCCGCGGCCATGCCGTTCAGATAGGTTTTGATGTAGTTGTCTTGTTGGGTGGTTACGTGTTCCTGCTTGGGATCGTTCCAGACCAAGTCCCCTTGTCCGCCGGCGTTGAAGGGAATCTCCGGATCGGCCTTGGAGACCCGGTCGACGCGCAGCATATAACCGCCGGTGAGCCCCAGCCCAGAGGTATGCCCGGCGACCGCTTTCTCGATGTCGACGCGGTCCGGGCTGCGTTTGATCTTCTCCATCAGCGTGTAAACGCCGAAGTAATCTCCGCTCGAACTGGTCAGGTAGGCTCCGTCGCCCAGTTCGTCGCCGTCGCTGTTGATGAAGACCTCGACGAATCGCGTGCGCGGCGCGTAGTTTCCCATCCGCCGGCTGAGTTCGTAGGTGAATGGGTTGCGAATGAGCGCCCGGTCGAATGTGTAACGCGCGCTGAGCACCCAGTCCGAGTCCGGCGGAAGTCCCAGCGGCGCAATGTCCACGTCGGCGTCGGCATCATCGCGCCACGCCTCGACCGCGAGGGAATACTTCGGATTGCCGATCGTGCTGGAACCGCGGCGCCGCAAACCGCTTCGAGTGACGAGCGCGGGTTCATCGCGGAGACTAGTCCGGCCCGTCTCCGGATCCGGTTCAAAAAGCATCCACGTGGCAAAGGAAAGATCCCGCTCCGAGGGCGCGTTTCCGCCTTGATTGTCGAGGAGGACGATGGGCAGGTTTGAGGTAAAGTCGAGGACCTCGGGAGAGACCCGGAGAAAAGCCTCGGCCCGTGGTTCCGATGGAATCCGGCCCGGCTCGACGACGATGGCCGTGACGTGCGCGCTGGCAGAAAGCACCAGCGGTTGCGTATAGACGTTGAAAAGCGAGGGCCTGGCCACGCTTTTACCCGTGGCGAAATGGATCTTCGAGCTCGGCTCCGCACCTGGCGCGCTAAGTTCCACCGTCAGGCTGCCGGTGAAGAGACCGCTGGAGACGGAAAAGACCACTTCGGATTCCGGACCATCCCAGGTCGCGCTGTTTGGCCCTCCCGGCGTCGGCTCCACCATAAAGCCGGCTCCGTCGAAGGACACATCGTTGTACTGGCGCGGATACTCGATCTCGGCGACGATTGCGCCGCCGGCATCGCGGAGCGCCATGTAGCCGCCGCCGCGGTTTAACCGGAAGCTGGTGTGGCTGGGCGAGAAAATGTTGCTCCGGTCCTTGCCGGAGGCGTAAATCACAAGATATCCCCCAGCGGGAATCGAAGCATTGGCCGGAAAACTCCACTGGGAGGACGTTCCAGAATCGTGTTCCAAGGTGTGCCCGGCGAGCGATGCCGGGGCGGCGCCGGGATTGGAGAACTCGATCCAGTCGGAGAAATCGCCGTCGCTGTCGGCTAGGGTCGTGAGATTGACCGCAAGAATCTCATTGAACCGCACGTCCCCCAGCGCTTTCGCCAGGGCAAGGGAAAGGCTGAAAGCCAAAGCCAGGGAAAGAACCCGGGGCGGCGGATGAAGATGTCGCGAAATCATAAGCGGCTAAGAGGGCGTCGAACAATAGCGAGGAACCCGGAGGCCGGTCGATCGAAATCGGCACGTCGCCTCCGGGATCCCAGGGCCGTTTCATCTGAGTTGAACCGGGAAGTGCGTTTCTGCTTGGGACGGGCAGAAGTTCGAACTCCGGCCCCAGGGGCGGGCGCGCCGCCAATAGTGTTCGGCATGGTAACCGCTTGCGACTGCTTTTGTCGGATTT
>DATKCT010000094.1:0-26324 GCA_035513055.1 Verrucomicrobiales bacterium
AAAATCCTGCATCTTTTCCTTGCGCCCTCGCCTTTCCGGGTGTTCTTGGGGGTCCGCTTCGCCGGATGACCCGTTCGTCTAGCGGTTAGGACTCCGCCCTTTCACGGCGGCAACACGGGTTCGAGTCCCGTACGGGTCGCCATTCAGGTTTCAAGTTTGCGAGAGGAGACCACTCCTGACCCCTTACCGGTCCCCGGCGTGGCGGGGGTTGCGTCTCTCTGGCCCTCCAATAAGGTTGGCCGTGTGAGCAAGCTTCACACAGCTCTCGCCCTCGCATCCCTGCTGACACCCGGTCTCATGGTTCACGCGGCGTCTCCCGCCGCGGCCGCTGACCTCTCCGGCGAGCGGATCGGCTTCAACCGCCACATCCGCCCGATCCTCTCTGCCAACTGTTTCGCCTGTCACGGATTCGACGCCAACGCGCGAAAAGCCGATCTCCGGCTGGATGCTCCCGGCATCGCTCTCGATCCCCAGCGCGACCCGCCCGCTATTGTCCCGGGCCGGAGCTCCGAAAGCGAGTTGATCCGGCGCATCTTCTCCAGCGATCCGGAGGAAATCATGCCTCCGCCGGAGACCCATCACGTTCTCACCCCCGCACAGCGTCACCTGCTCCGCGATTGGATCGACCAAGGGGCGGAGTATGAACCCCATTGGGCATTTCTGCCGCCGAAGCGCCCCGCGGATCCGCCTCGAACTCCATGGGACGACCGGGCCGCCAATCCGATCGACCGGTATGTCTTCGCCCGGCTGGCCCGCGAAGGTCTCGAACCCTCTCCTCCCGCCGCGCCTGCGCTCCGGATTCGCCGCCTGTTCCTCGATCTGATTGGTCTCCCTCCGTCTCCGGCCCAGGTAGACGCCTTCACTCGCGACCCTTCTCGAGCGGCCTGGGACAAGAGCGTCGACCTGCTCCTGGCGTCGCCCCATTTTGGGGAACGCCTCGCCATTCCCTGGCTCGACCTCGCCCGTTACGCCGACACCGTCGGTTACCACGGCGACCAGCCGGTCAGCGTCTTCCCCTATCGGGATTACGTCATCGCCAGCTTCAACCAAAACAAACCCTTCGACCGCTTCACCCGCGAAAACCTCGCCGGAGACCTGTTTCCCAACCCGGCGCTCGAGCAGCGGATCGCCTCGGGTTTCAACCGCCTCAACATGACCACCGAGGAAGGCGGATCGCAGCCGAAGGAATACCTTGCCAAATACGCTTCCGACCGCGTCCGCACCACCAGCACCGTTTGGCTCGGCGCCACTATCGGTTGTGCAGAATGTCACGACCACAAATTCGACCCCTACACGAGCCGGGATTTCTATGCGCTGGCCGCGTTCTTCGCCGACATCGAAGAGACCGGCGTCTATTCAAACCGGGGACGGCCTCCCGAAATCGCCGTGCCCACGCACGCCGGCCGGACGCGCCTGACAGAGCTGCAAGCGGAAGAAACTGCGATCCGCAAACTGCACGAGGAACCTTCCCAGGAGTGGGCCGGGCCGTTCGAGGAATGGCGGGCCGAAACCAGCGGCGCCGGCGGCGGCCGGGCCTCGGCTGAGGACGACGGGGACCGGCGGGAACTCTGGCGCCGTTTCACACTAGAGTCCCCTCATTTCGACGCCTCACGCCGGCGCCTCGAGGCCATTGCCGCCGAGCGCGAATCCATCGAGGAGCAGTCCCCCAAGACCCTCACGACCGTTTCCGTGAGCCCACGTTCCATCCGCATCCTTCCACGCGGCAACTGGCTGGACGAATCCGGCCCGGAAGTCGCGCCGGCCATTCCCAGCTTCCTCGGAACATTGGACACCGGCGAACGGCGAGCCACCCGGATGGATCTGGCGGATTGGATTCTCGCGCCGGACAACCCGCTCACAGCCCGCGTTTTCGTCAATCGCCTCTGGAAACAGTATTTTGGGAACGGCCTCTCGCGGGTTCTGGACGATCTGGGATCTCAAGGCGAGTGGCCTACCCACCCGGACCTCCTCGATTGGCTGGCTCTCGAGTTCCAGGAGACTGGCTGGGACATCAAACATGTCGTGGGCTTGATCGTCCGATCGCAGGCCTACCAACAGACTTCTCAGGCCCATCAATCTCTGCGGGAACGCGACCCCTACAACCGGCTTCTGGCCCGGCAATCGCGCTTCCGGCTCGATGCGGAACTGGTCCGCGACCAGGCTCTTGCCGCCAGCGGTCTCCTCGTTCCGGAGATCGGGGGCCGCAGTGTCTTTCCCTACCAGCCGGAGGGATACTATCAACATCTGAATTTTCCCAAGCGATCGTACACGGCGGATGCCGGCGCCTATCAGTACCGGCGCGGGCTCTACACCCACTGGCAGCGCACCTTTCTTCATCCCATGCTCAAAGCCTTCGACGCGCCTTCCCGCGATGAGTGCGCCGCCAACCGGCCCCGTTCCAACACCCCGCTTCAAGCCTTGGCTCTGCTCAACGATCCCACGTTCGTGGAAGCTTCGCGGGCGCTGGCCTCGCGAATCCTGACGCCGGCCGGACCCGAATCCGGACCCCGTCAGCGGCTCGATCGCGCCTTTCGGCTCACCCTTTCCCGGAGTCCGTCGCCCCAGGAAGAGGCTTTGATGCTGAAGTTCCTCCAAGAAAGCCGGTCGGAGTTCACTCAACATCCGAAAAGAGCCAGCGAATTCCTCGACATCGGCCAGGCCGCAACGTCCTTCCAGGGAGACTCCGCGGAACTGGCGGCATGGACCTCCCTGTGCCGGTGCCTGCTCAACCTTCACGAAACCGTCGCCCGTTACTAATCACACCGGGCCGCACTATCATGCACGTCATCGATCGCCTGCGTCTCGAGATCACCCGCCGCCACTTCTTCAGCCGGAGTTCCCACGGAATCGGAACCGCCGCCCTGGTCACCCTCCTCAACCCCAGTCTGCGCGCCGAGCCCGGCGAGCCCGGCGCGGACACCTGGCGCGGAGTGGTCGATCCCCTGCACGGGCGGCCGTCGGCCAAACGGATCATTTGGCTTTACATGGCGGGTGGGCCTTCCCATCTCGAGACCTTCGATCACAAGCCCAAACTGGCGGAGATGCATGGTAAGCGCATGCCGGAATCGTTCACGACGGGTCAACCGATCGCCCAACTGCAAGGTCAGCACCTGCGTTGTCTGGGTCCGCAACACCCCTTTCGGCGCCACGGAGCCAGCGGTCAGGAGATCTCCTCGGTTTTTCCTCACATCGCCACAATCGCCGACCGCATCTGCATCGTCCGCTCCATGGTCACCGAACAGATCAATCACGATCCAGCGCATACCTTCATGAACACCGGGGCGACCATCCCCGGAAGACCCAGCATGGGTTCTTGGCTCACCTACGGGCTCGGCAGCGATTCGGATAATCTTCCTGGATTCGTGGTTCTCACGTCCTCAGGCGGCGGTCAGGACCAACCGATTGCCGCCCGGCAATGGCACAGCGGATTCCTCCCGGGCCGTTTTCAAGGGGTTCCCTTCCAGTCTTCAGGGGATCCCGTGCTCTACGCTGGCCGGCCTCCCGGGGTCAGTTCGTCCGAGCAGGAACGGGTCGTTCGCACCGTCCAAAAGCTCCACAAACTCGGTCACGAGGTCTTGGACGATCCGGAAATGCTCACTCGGATCAGCCAGTACGAAATGGCTTTCCGGATGCAAACCAGCGTTCCGGAGCTGGTCGATTTCTCGAGCGAACCGGAACATGTGTTGAACATGTATGGAACTCGCGGCGCGGATGGTTCGTTCGCCGCCAACTGTCTGCTGGCGCGCCGTCTCGCGGAGCGCGGAGTCCGCTTTATCCAGTGCTACCACCGCGGGTGGGATCACCACGGCGGTGTCCGGGACGGCTCCGCCTACACCGGCAAACTCGTGGATCAGGCCTCCGCCGCCCTGGTGCGAGACCTCGAACAACGCGGCATGCTCGAAGACACGCTGGTCGTCTGGGGCGGTGAATTCGGCCGAACTCCGATGGCCCAAGGAGACGGGCGAGATCACCACATCAAGGGGTTCTCGCTGTGGATGGCGGGAGGCGGCGTCCGCGGCGGCATCACTTACGGATCCACCGATGAACTCGGATACAACGCCTTGCCAGACCAGCGCGTCCATGTGCACGATTTTCACGCCACGGCTCTCCACCTTCTCGGCATCGACCACGAACGCCTCGTGTTTCCTTTCCAAGGCCGCAATTTTCGACTCACCGATGTGGCGGGCAAGGTTGTCGCCGGAATCCTATCTTAACAAGCAGGCGCCGCGATCACTCGCGGCCCGATGAAAGCCCTGGATAGGACCGCAGCATCTCCCGCAAGTCTCCCAGCACCGAGCCGCCGCCGGATCCCGGAACCCAGGCCTCCCATTGCTGGACTTGGTCAGCCGAAGCTTCTTCGCCCCGCTCGAGCGCGGCGCCCAATGCCGCCGCCGCCGCCTGCGCGCGCAAGACCATGTCCGCCTCCACCCAAGGTCCCGGCTGTTCCGTAAGCAATCCGTCAGCCTGGACGGCCTCCACGAGATTGGATTCCGCGTCGCCGGATTGCACGAGCCTTACGCTCAACCAAGGACGCCCCGCGGCTTCCCCGGCGCCGCGCGCGAAGGTCGCCGGATCCGGTCGAGGAACAAGCTCGCACAACAAGCCGGCCCATTTCCCCGGTTCGAGGCTCCCGCCTCCTTCCGCAGCCGCCCCCGCTCCCGCTCCCGCTTCGCCCGCGATCCAATCATAGCCGAGGACGCGAAAACCCTGAATCCTTTCCGGATCAATCTGAAACCGCAGTTCCGCGAGTGAAAGCTCCAACACGGTATCGGCCTCCGCTGCAAAACCCGCCGCCACACTCACCAACCAGGTCGCCGCCGGCCCCGGACTCTGGGCCGATCGAAGCCGGACCTCTGCCGCATCGCCGGAAAGGGGTCCTGCGGCCTGCGCTGCCCCGCTGACGAAGTCGCTGGCGCGCCAGTCCACGCCGGGAAGGGGCCCGCCCTCGCGAATGCTCTCCCGCAAGGCCTCCCGCAAGGCCTCGAAAGAACCGGTCGAGGTGGAAAGCGGAACGCTGAAAGGCTCGCGAGGAACCGGCCGGAATTCCGCCCTCCTTTCCTCCCCGAGCGCAAACACCGTTTCCAATCGGAGTTCGCTGGCGCTCTCGACTCCAGCAGGGCGTACTCGCAGATTCGGCCGCCTTCCGGTCGCTGAGGGCGGGCCCGGCACAGCCCGGTCCGCCTCCGCCTCCGCAGCTCCCAAAGCCAAACCGGGGTCGGCGACGCCTGGGTCGCCGCGTCCACGCAAATTCGAAACGGATGGCTCGGCGGCATCGGCCACGGCGAGTTCCGGACTTTCCGATCCCCTACTCTCGATGCCCCCTTGTTCCGGAGCCGCGTCCGCACTTGCAATCGACCGGGCCGGCCGGGGTCCGTCCGCCTGAAAACTCGCGCCCGGCGGGGGATCCGCCGCAGACATTCGAGGGGCGAGCGCCGGCTCCGCCCCTTGCGACTCGACCAACTCCTCCCCGGCCGGCGCCTCCTCCTGCGAGAGACCCTGAAACGCCACGCTCTTGCCGGCCGGATTGCCGAACTGCTGCCAGAGCGCCACCCCGGCGAACGCCACCAATCCGGCCGCAACGCCTAGCGTGCACAGAGACCGAATCCAGCGCAACGGGCGCACGATCTTCTCCTCTTCCGGCTTCAGCCCCGCGAGGAGCGCGGTTCTCTGCTGTTCCGTGAGTCCGGGAGACTCCGCAGCGGAGAACTCCGCGGCCAGGGTATCAGCCAGAGCTTGAATCTGAGCGACCTCCCGGCGGGCCGAGGCGTCGCTTGTCAACCACTGCGCCACCTCGGCCATTGCTTCGCCCTCGAGTTCTCCCAGCGCATAGGCGGTCAGGGCGACGTTGCGATCGCCGGGGTCTCCCGGATTCAGGGGATCAGCCATGGCGTCAGGAACTCAAGAATGTTCGCAAGCGTTTCAACCCTGTGTGCATCAGAAATCCGACGTTGCTCACACTGAGCGACGTCACCTCGCTGATCTCGCGGTAGCTGAGCCCATTTTGAAAGCGCAGCCGAATGACCTCGCGCTGGTTGGGAGAGAGCCGGTCCAATAACTCGAGCACGCGGGCGTGGGTCTCCTGGCGTTCGGCGGCTTCCGCAGGATCGGCACAATCGTCGGGCACGCTCTGCAGGAAGTCCGGCTCGACGGCCGCTTCCCGTTTCTGCTTGCGCAAAACATCGAGGGCCCGGTTCCGGCACACGGTGAACAGCCAGGCCTTGAGGCTCTCCCGCACAGTCGCCGGATTCTGTTCGTGCAAACGCAGAAACGTGTCCTGAACCACGTCCCGGGCGGTCTCCAGATTGTGCACGATGGTCATGGCATATCCCACGAGGGGCTTCTCGAACTGCAAAAGCGCCTGCTCGACGAGATCTGCCGACGAGACCGGTCCTGCAGTCGCCTCGCTCATGTAAGGTTCATCGTCCACAACGGATCCAACGGCACTTTCTTAGAACAAACCGGCGACCTTTGGCAATCCGCGCCCCCTTGCCCCATATTTCTCATACCCTTTCTGCTGTGGCGCGCCAGCCGTCAAAGTGAGGCTTGCACCCCCCGCGCTCTTCGGCGACTAGGGCGGCATCATGACGGCAAAACCTTTAGAGGGTAAGACCGCAGTGGTTTTCGGTGTGGCCAACAAACGCAGCATCGCCTGGGCCATCGCCCAGGCCTGGGCCGCAGCCGGAGCCCGCCTCATTTTCAATTACCAGGGCGAACGCCTGAAAGAGAACGTGGAGCAACTCACGGAAACCTTCGGAGCCGGCACGCCCGCCTATCCCTGCGACGTTTCCAGCGATGCGGAGATCGACGCCTTTTTCTCCCAGTTGCGGCGGCACACCGAGGTGCTGGATTTGATGCTCCACGCCGTGGCCTACGCGCCGCGGGAAGCCCTCGCCGGGGACTTCTTATCCACCTCCCGTGAGGCCTACGGCGTCGCCCTCGACATCAGCGCCTACTCGCTGGTCGCCCTGGCCCAACGCGCCGCGCCGCTCATGACCAACGGAGGCGCCATCCTGACCATGACTTACTACGGCGCCGAAAAGGTGGTGCCCCATTACAACGTCATGGGCGTGGCCAAGGCCGCTTTGGAAGCGTCCGCACGGTATCTCGCTCATGACCTCGGGCCCCAGCGCATCCGGGTCAACTGCATCAGCGCCGGTCCCGTCCAGACCTTAGCCGCCCGCGGCATCGCCGGTTTCAGTTCGATGCTCAAGCACTATGAGGAGCGCGCACCTCTCGGCCGTTCCTGTCTGCCGGAGGAACTCGGGGCCACCGGAGTTTTTCTCGCTTCCGACGGAGCCGCTTCGATCACCGGTCAGACGCTCTACGTCGACGGAGGCTACCAAATCATGGGCATGTAGGGCTCAAGCGCCCCCTCTCAAAGGCGCTCCAAACCCAGTCCTGACGCCCCTAGCCCACGGGCTACCGCCGCAGCATCGGCGGAGCCTCCGGCGCCGCAGTCCACACTCCCAGCCGTTCCAACTCCGCAGCCGCCGCCTCGGCCCAGCCGCGGTTGGCCGCCGGACTCGCCGGGCTCGGATGCAGAATCCGTCCCACCCGCAGTTCCGCTCGCCCCTTCCACTCCTCCGCCGCCCGCAGCGCCCGGGCTTCGGCGAATCCTCCGATCCCAATGATCCATTCCGGCCGAAGGATCTCCGCGACTTGAACCAAAAACCGGTCGCAAATCGCGTAGAGATCGCTCGTATCCACCGCGGGCAAACGATCCGGTGTCAAGTTCCGGCCCGACGCTTCGAGGAACAGCAGCGGACAATAATTGTGGACATAATGCTCTTTGAAGAAACTTACAGAATCACCGAACCGGCCGGCGAACAGGCCCCACAGGCGCCGGCCGCTGACCTCGCTGCGACGGCACTCAAACCCCTCGACAGGACGCCTCGGATGCTCCGCCTCCGGCTTGTTCACGGGCGCACAAATCCCTAACCAATCACGCACGGCGGCGACCTCCCCAAAGGGCACGCCGGTCTGGGCCATCCCGAACGGTCCCGGGTTCATCCCGACGAACAGCACCCGCTTGCGCCCCGCTGCGTAGCGGCGGAGATACTGGCGATGCGCCTCCCAAGCGTATTCCAACGGACGATAGACGCAGGCCACAGGCGGGGACCAGCGCAGCCCCGCCAGGGCTTGTGAGGCGGATCGGGAGACGCGGTTGAGCTTGGCGGATTCGCTCATGGACCCAGTTCACTCCCCGAACAATGGTCCGCCTTCATCGCCCGGCCGAGGGACCAGCCGGTTGCGCTCGATGAGACGGGCGCAGGTATTCCACCGCAAGATGGCGTCGTTGTTCTTGGCCGGAGCCATTCGCTCGGCCGCTTCGTAACAGGCCATGGCATCGCGCAGGCAATCGTAGGCCATGAATTCAGCTCCCGGAGGTCCGCTCCGCAGGCTCGCCAAGGCCCGCCGCTCATGGGAAATGCCCGTGTAATAGGCGCGTTCATACTCGCTCTCGAGCCGTTCGATGACCTCCGAAACCGGATCCGCCGACAAGCGATAGCCTCTGCCGATTTGGTCGCACATGGCCAGAATGAGAATGACGAGCGCCTCCTGGTGCTTCGGTTCCACGCGCAAAATGTCCCGGCAAACGCTCTCCGAAGCACTGGGCTCGTTGAGCAACCGGTAATGCTTGGCTTTCTCGATGGCCCCCGGAATGGCTTCGACGGATATGGGTTTAAGCCGCATTTCTCATACCGTTTTAGGCTCCATCGCAAGGAATTGCCCTCGAAGGAGGACAAAACATGAAGGGCGCGGCTCAGGCCGGCTTGGTGGATTTCCCGGAAAAAAGGCGGCGAAGGAGTTTCGCTAGGGGATCGTAGGAATGATCGACGACGCGTTCCTTCAAGGGAATAATGGCGTTGTCGGTGATGGCGATGTCCTCAGGGCAAACCCGGGTGCAACATTTGGTGATGTTGCAGTAACCGATTCCATAGGCGCTCTTGAGTTCCTCCCGCCGGTCTTCGGTGTCGAGCGGGTGCATCTCGAGAGCGGCGATGTGCACCAGAGCCCGGGGTCCGACGAACTCGTCGTGCAAATGATGCTCGCGCAGGACGTGGCAAACATCCTGGCAGAGGAAACACTCGATGCACTTCCGGAACTCCTGGACGCGATCGATGTCTCCCTGGTCCATTCTCCAGGCTCCATCCGGATCGTCCGGCGCACGCGGTTTGAAGGGCTTGATGCGTCGTTTCGCCCGGTAGTTCCAGGACACATCCGTCGTCAGATCCTTGATCAGAGGAAAGCTTTTCAGAGGCTCGACCGTCACCGGCTGTCCAACCGGCAGGGAACTCATTCGGGTCATGCACATCAGACTGGGCATGCCGTTGACTTCGGCCGAGCACGAGCCGCACTTGCCGGCTTTGCAGTTCCAGCGGCAAGCGAGATCGTTGGCCTGATCCGCCTGGATGCCGCGCACCGCATCGAGGACGACCATGCCCTCGCTCAATGGGGTTTCGTACTCCCGGAACTCACCGGCTTCCGGAGTTCCTCGCCAGATGCGGAAAGTCGCTTTGTCAGGTCGTTCGCTCATCCTATGTCCTCAATGATCTGTTTCAATTCGGGCGGCATCTCCGGGATGAGCGTCTGCGCGACTTCCATGGATCCGTCTGGCGACTTGCGAACCACCACGTTCACCTTGCTCCACTTCCCATCTTTGTCAGGATAATCTTCACGGAATTGCGCGCCCCGGCTCTCCTTGCGCTCGAGCGCCGAGCGCGCAATGGCTTCCGCGACGGTAACCAGATTGTCCAGATCCAAGGCCGTGTGCCAACCAGGATTGTATTCCCGGTTTCCTCCCACCGACACGCCGGCGATCTGCCCGCGGATCTCCGCAATGTCTGCAAGGGCCTTCTCCATTTCATCCTCCCGGCGCACAATCCCCACGTTTGCCTGCATGGTCTCCTGCAAGCGCTGCTGGATGCGGTAGGGATTCCCGTCGTCGGACGCGGCGCGACGGTCAAACGGCGCCAAAGCGCTGCGCTCCGCCGCGGCCACCTGTTCCGAATCAACCCTGCCGGCTCCGTGCCCAGCGGCAAATTTCGCCGCGTATTCGCCGGCGCGTTTGCCCAAGACGAGAAGATCGGAAAGGGAGTTGCCCCCAAGCCGGTTGGCTCCATTGATGCCCGCGGCGCATTCCCCACAGGCGAACAATCCGGGTACGCGCGACATCTGGGTGTCCGCATCGACGCGAACGCCGCCCATGATGTAATGGGTCGTGGGCCCCACTTCCATCGGCTCCCGGGTGATGTCGATGTCGGCCAGACGCTTGAACTGGTGATACATGCTAGGCAGCTTGCGCTGGATGTGTTCGGCGGCGTTCGGAATCTTCTCCTTGATCCAGGAGATATCCAGAAACACGCCCCCGTGCGGACTGCCTCGCCCTTCCTTGATCTCCCGCATAATGCAGCGGGCCACATGGTCGCGGGTCAGAAGCTCCGGCGGCCGGTGAGCCTGCCGGTCGCCCATCACATACCGCCAACCTTCCTCCGGATCGGTCGCGGTCTGGGAACGGTAGTTCTCGGGAATGTCGTCAAACATGAACCGCCTCCCCTCGCTGTTGAGCAAGATCCCGCCATCGCCCCGTACCCCTTCGGTGACCAAGATCCCCTCCACGCTCTGCGGCCAGACCATTCCCGTGGGATGAAATTGAATGAACTCCATGTCGATGAGTTCGGCGCCGCAATGATAGGCCAGCGCGTGTCCGTCGCCGGTGTACTCCCAACTGTTGCTGGTGATCCGGAAAGCGCGGCCTACTCCGCCGGTGGCAAGTACCACCGCCTTGGCGTGAAAGACGCGAAAAGCGCCGCGCTCGCGCTCGTAAGCCACCGCGCCGTTGACCCGGTCTCCGTCTTTGAGAAGCCGGACGACGGTGCACTCCATATGAACGTCGATCCCCTGATGCACGCCGTGATCCTGCAGAGTGCGAATCATCTCCAGCCCGGTGCGGTCTCCCACGTGAGCGAGCCGCGGATAACGATGACCCCCGAAATTGCGCTGGAGTATCCGCCCGTCCTGGGTGCGATCGAATACTGCCCCCCACGCTTCCAGTTCGCGCACACGGGCGGGCGCTTCCTTGGCGTGGATCTCCGCCATGCGCCAATTGTTCAGATACTGCCCTCCCCGCATGGTGTCGGCGAAATGTATCTTCCAATTGTCGCGCTCGTCGACATTGGCGAGGGCGGCGGCGATTCCTCCCTCGGCCATCACGGTGTGGGCCTTGCCGAGCATGGATTTACAGATCAACCCGACGGAAGCTCCCGAGGCGGAAGCTTCGATCGCGGCCCGTAACCCCGCTCCTCCGGCGCCGATGATGAGCACGTCGTGCTCGATGATTTCGTGGGCGGGCATGACTTTCAAAGAATTCGCCAGTCGCTCCATACGCCCATGGAACAAAGCCGCACGTAAAGGTCGGAAAACCCGACCCAAAACAGGCTCATCCACGCCCACTCTTGATGCTTGCGGTTCAAGCAGGTCACGCATTTCCAGGCTCCGCGACGGGATGGAGACCCGGAAAGCTGGTCGAGGACTCCGCCCACCAGATGCCGCAAAGAGTGACAACCGAAGGTGTAACCCCCGAGAAGAACCACATTGACAGTGAGGACCAGCGATCCCAAGCCGGCGCCCCAGCCGTCCTCGAAAGCGAAGGCCCGGATGGCGTCCCAACTGAGAATCAGGATGAAGACCAGGGCCACATACAGGAAGTAACGGTGGACGTTCTGCATGATGAGGGGAAACGAGTTCTCGCCGCGATACCTCTTGCGCGGTTCACTCACCGCGCAAGAAGGGGGATCCGCCCAGAACGCCTTGTAATACGCGCCGCGATAATAGTAACATGTGAGACGAAAACCCGCGGGAGCCCAGAGTATCAGAAAAGCCGGCGACCACGGAAGCCATGCCGGCCAAAAACCCGGCTTGGCTCCGAACCAAGCGTGTTCCGACGATCCGAACAATTCCGGCGAGTAGAACGGCGACAGATACGGACCGTAGGTGTAGTGACTCCCCTGAAACGCCGCCCAGGTGGAATACACCAGAAATGCCGAGAGCCCCAAAAAGACCAACACGGGCTTCCGCCACCAGGCATCCTGGCGCATGGTCGCGCCGAAAGCGGCGACTGCAGGTTGTTGAACAGGCATAAGTAGGGGAACACTTAGCGGATTCCGTAATGACCGGTCAAGCGCCGGTCCGCGCTTTGTCCGCGCTTCGGACAATTCACCCTCCAGGGTCTGGTGATGGATTCGGTGACGCCGCGCGGGACTTGTTGGGAGGGTTCGCGCGACACCAGGAGGTGGCGAAATTGCTGGCTACGGGGACTCCGGATTCCCCGTATCCGTCTGAGCCGCGACGGCGGCGCAACCCCATCCCTGCTCAGCACGCAGCCGCCGCAGGTAGGTCCGGGTTTTTCGCCACTTGCGCAACCGGGTTTCGAGCTGGCGAAGCCCAAACCAGGACCGGTGCCGTCGCGGACTGAGGAGGGGCTTGACGCCGTCCAGCTCTTTCACCCAGCCTCCGTCGCTCTCGTAGCCGGCCCGGATCAAGTCCTCGACCATGGACGGATAACGGCGCGCCTGAGCGCAGATGCGCGGCAGGTGCTGCCGCCAACTCTCGACCCGTCCCGAATCCACCGGCCGCATTCCGTGCATCGCCACGCGCGAGGCCTCCGATGCCGCGGCGTGCCGGTGATACTCCGAGAAGGCATGAAGCCGTTCCAGCCACGGAAAGCAGTCCTCGATCCGGGCTTGCACCGTGTCCGGATCACGCACCAGATCCTCGAATCGCAATTCCAGGAAACGCGCGTGGCCGCGCAAACGCTCCGCCGCGTCCTGACAATATTTCCATTCCGCGTAGTCCACGAAATACCGGTCTGGGCGTGAGGCATGAACGCTCGCCACCACTGCCCGCGGGTCTCGCACCACATAAATCACGAACAAGGCCGGATCGGCAAGAAAGACCCGGCGAAGGGAACGGATATCCGAAGGTTGCTTACTGACAAAGACGCCATCGGACCACTGCGGATTCTGGAATAGGTCCAGTTCGTGCTCGCATCGCCCGGCGTTGGCGAAACAGGAGCCGAGCATCTCCAACAGCAAGGTCGTGCCGCTGCGGGGGCAGCCAACGATGTGGAGCCGGCGCTTCATCCCTGGGCTGTACGCCCGTTGGACCGGCGTTTCGCCTGAGCCGAAGGAAAAAAATGGTCCCAGATCCGCAGAATCGGATGCTGCTGCCGGGTGCGGCTCGCGGCCGACTTGCTCCAGGGAAAAGGACAGTCCGGAATGGCGCGCCCCAAAAAGGGACAGAGCTTCTCCCAGCCATCGCCGGCGCAAATGTCGAGTTCCAAGAGATCGCCTGGCCGGCCGCGGAAATAGCCGCGGACCTCCTCGAGATGACGCCGGTGACGATCCAAATAGAGTTGCTCATAGCCCGCCGGGTGGCCCACGCCGTAAATCCATTCCCGCATGGCCGAATCCCTTCGCCCGAAATGCGCGACGCAACTGCGGATCCAGGCGTCCTCGTCCCGCACCGTCAATACGAATCGCGTCCCAGGAAAGTCCCGGTCGATCTCGCGAAACAGGAGCGGCCAGGGATTGTCCTGGACCGCGTCGAAATCCCGAAGCATCGGCAGGTACTTGCGCTGGGCATTGACCGGTATTCGGCGGTCGCGATTTCCGACGTTGCCCAGAACCCGGTAGCCGAGTTCCTCGAGGGCGTGCCCCAGCGAACTCGTGGCAGTTTTGTGAAAACCGATGCCTGCGATCTTGAACGGTTCCGGCGCGTCCTGCACGCTTTACATTGACGCGTTTCGGCCGGATTAAGCAAACGGATTACCTACCCCGCATTTCTCATGCCCGTTTTGCGGTGGCGCGCTGCACAGCGCCTCGCGACGAAACGGTATGAGAAATCCGGGCGACGGGAGGCACTGCCCAGCGCCATGCAGGAGTCACATCGGCCACCCCGTTCAGCCCTGCGCCTCGGTCTCATCCTCACTGATTACTTCCCTTACGGCGGTCTCCAACGGGACTGCCTCGGCGTAGCGAAACTCTGTGTTCAGCGCGGCCATGACGTCACCGTGGTTTGCCGCACCTGGGAAGGACCCCGTCCAGAAGGGATCCGCGTCCTGCTCACCGGACAACCGGGATTGACCAACCAGGCCCGAAACCGCCGCTTCCTTCGCCTGTTGCACGGCAGCGTGTTTCCCCGCGAGCGTTTCGACCGGATCATGGCCTTCAGCAGAATTCCCGGAGTGGATGTCTACTTCGGCGCCGATCCTTGCTACGAAGCCCTGGTCCGCCGCCGGAAACCCGCCTGGTTCCGGTGGACTCCCCGCTACCGCCATTTCGCCGGACTTGAGAAGGCTCTCTACGCCCGTGGGATCCGCACCCGTATCCTCTTGCTCACCGGCACGGAGATTCCCGTCTTTCAACACTTGTATGGAACCGAGCCGGGACGCTTCGAGGTTCTTCCGCCCAACATCCGGCGCTGGTCAATCGCCAAGGGAGATCGCGAGGAATCCCGCCGCTCCGTTCGCAGCGAAGCCGGAGGCGCCCCGGATTCCATCGTTCTCGCGTTCATTGGATCCGACTTCCGGCGCAAAGGACTCGCCCGCGCCATCACCGCTCTTGCCGCCCTGCCCTCGGAGTCCCGTTCCCACACTCTGCTCCTCGTCGCCGGCCAGGACAAAGAAGCCCCTTTTCGCGAGCTGGCTCGCAAACTTGCCGTCTCCTCACAGGTCCGTTTCCTCGGCGCCCGGGACGACATCCGGCGGCTGCTTCTCGCCTCCGATCTGCTGCTTCATCCCGCCCACAGCGAATCCGCTGGGATGATCCTCCTAGAAGCCGCCACCGCCGGCGTTCCCGTGCTCACCACCGACACTTGTGGCTACGCCTTCCACATCCAGCGCGCCCACTGCGGCGTGGTGCTGCCCTCACCCTTCTCTCAACAAGCGCTCGATCTTGCCCTCGACGAGGCTATCCGCTCTCCGGAACGTCCCGCCTGGCGAGAGGCCGGTCTTCGCTACGGGCAGGCGGAAGACCTCTACAGCGGCCATCACCGCATCGTCGAGATCCTCGAAGAAGACAGCAGCGCGCGTGCTCCCCACCCCAATCCGAGTCCCTGACGGCGCCGTGATCGAACTCAGCGACGAATTGCGGCGCAGCCTCCCTGAGGAGAACGCTTTCGACTACCTGCTCACCATAGAAGGTGAGGAATTCCGAGCGGTCAAAAACCGCCGTACCGTTCGCTTCTCAGCCGGTCCCAAATACTACTTCATCAAAATCCATCGCGGCTGCGGCTGGGGCGAGATTCTCAAGAACCTGATCCAATTCAAATCCCCGGTCACCGGGGCCGAACCGGAAAGGAAGGGGATCGTCGCTCTGACCCAAATCGGAGTGCCCACGGCGACTCTAGCCGGTTTCGGCAGTCGCGGCCGGAACCCAGCGCGCCGGGAATCTTTCGTCATCACCGAATCCCTGGATGGAATGGTGAGCCTGGCCGTCCTCCTCGAGCAGCATTGGGCGGCGCTGCCGCATCGCCAACGACTGCGCCTGAAGCGCTTCTTTCTCCAGCGTTGCGCGGAAATCGCCCGGGCCTTGCACACTCATGGGATGAACCATCGCGATTTCTACCTCTACCATTTTCTCGTGCGAGAACGCGACTGGACGGCCTGGGATCCGAGTGACGAAACCGTCGTATTCCTCATCGATCTCCACAGGATGCAGTTCCGCCGCCGGGTCCACGAACGCTGGCTAGTAAAAGATCTCGGCGGCTTGCTCTTCGCCGCGCTCGATGCCGGGCTGACCACCCGCGACCTGCTCCGGTTCGCCCGCACTTACCATGCGGCGCCGCTCCGGGCCCTCTTCGCTGAACGGTCCGCCCTCTGGAACCGGGTCGTTCGCAACGCCTGCAAGCTCTACTCCGGTTTCCACCGGCGGCCCCCTACTCTGCCTCCGGCCCTGCTGTGACGACGCCACGGAAGACGCGCCGAAGAACATCACCGTCGAATTCCATCAACCCATTCGCCTCACGCATTTCACCGTCTCCTCCGCAAACGACGTGCCGGAACGAGACCCCACGAAGTGGCAGATCCAGGGCAGTGAGGACGAAGCCTTCTACCGGGTCTTGCGCAAGTAATCTTCCCCGCTCCCCGTCAATGCGCCTCGGCAACCAGCCAGAAGTGATCGATCACTTCCACGATCTCGAATTGCTTGGGGTCAGGCGCATCCGGTAACGCCCGCACTCGCAACGTCGGATACAAGACTCCCTTGGCCTGGATCCCGGTTCCGTCCGCGGCGACCGCACGGTTCTCGAGCGCCGCCTCCAGTCCGGCGAAGTCCCGGTGATCACGAGGCAAATAGGCATAACACGTCACGTCCGCCGCCGGCGTCCCGATCCGATAACAGGCAAACCGTTCCTGATCGAAGCCATAGTTGTAATACTCCCCCTTCTCCAAGCGGACTCGCACAATCTGCGGCTCCTCTGGGCGCTCGCCTACCAATTGATCCAGTTCCAAATCCGAAAACCCCACCATACTCTCCCAATCCAGCCGCAAGTCCGCTCCTAGCATCGTGAAACTGGCCTTCACGGTCTCGCCCAGTTCATTGGTCCCCACCGCGAAAGCAAACTCCTTTCCAGAGTTCTCCAATGTTCCCATCCGCGATAGCTTCACCACCCGGCTCCGCTCCAATGGACGCGTCCGGTAATACCTCTCCATCCGCGAACGCGTTTGTTCCGGATGCCGCACCAGTTCTAACCGGTCTTCCCATCGCTCGCGAGCAAAGTAATCCTCAAAGAAAGCGAGAATCCGTTCCTCGTTAACGACCTCGAGAACGGATAGGTCCGCCATTTCCACCGGTTCCAGCCGCGCCTGCCGCATCCGGGCAAAAATCAGCCAGGCCGCCACGAGCGCGCCGACCATGCTCAACGACGCTCCCACCAGGGTCCACCGCATCCAGGGTTGAGATCGAAGAACCGGCCTCCGGGAACGGGCAATGGCCCGGCTGCGACGCGCGTCCACTGTCTCGAGCTGATTTCGCTCCCCCACATCCACGTCCCAGGCCCGCGCTCGAAGCTTCGACATCAACCGGCCCGGCCGTTTGTCGCGCCTCCGCATCTCAGGACTGTCCTTCTCGCGGAAGGCTAGCCTGCGCATCCGGCCTCGAACGCGGCCGTCAAAAGCCTGTGTCTCCGCCTTGCGCAGGGGCACATCGACCCGGCGCCGCATACCCACTCGCCGGGCTTCACGACGCCTCCATTTGTTGCTTGGGTCCTCCGCCATCGTCTTCGAAACCATTTCAGATCGCTGTCCCGCCGGCGAACCGGCGGAGACCGAATCCACGCTTAGGGAATCAACCAGTAGCGATTGACCACCTCCACGATTTCGAACTGATCGTCGGAAGTCGACTCCGGATTCACCCGCACCTTGAGAGTCGGGTAGATGACCTGCACATCGGAAATCTTCATGGCCTGCTCCAGCAACGCATACCCAGGGCTGTCCCGGCGGATGTAGCCGTAAAACCACCGCTCGACGCCCCGTTGCTCGGCCCGAAAACAAGCCCATTCGTCCGGATTTCCATACAAGTAATTGTAGTAGTGATAGACATCCAGACGCACCCGCACCAGCTTCTCCCCCTCCGGTCGCTCCTCCAGCAGATCATCCAAGCGAATCTCACTGTAGCCAACCGTGCTCTCCCAATCCAACAGGAGACCCTCCGCCGTCGGCTCAAACGCATAGTGCCAATGCTGACCCGTGATCGTTTCCGGTATCAAAGCCAAGGCGTACTCCCGGTTCTCGTTCCATAATGTCCCCACCCGCATCCCCACCGCCTTCGGCCGCTCCTCCAGCGGATGCTCGGCATAATACGCCGCCATCAGCGGTCGCGTCCGCTCCGGATAACGCACCAAAGGAACTCGCTCCTCCCACGAGTCCACCCCGTAATAGGAATCCAGAAAACGGAGAATCAAATCTTGGTTCACCTCCATGAACAGCGTCCGCGCTGGGGCCGGTCCAGGACCCAGAAGCCGGTTCATCGGCCCGCGGCCACCTATTCCCGACCAGACCAACAGCCCGGTCGAGAGCACAAACACCAGCAGCGCTCCCAGGGCGATCCAGCGCACCAGCGCCCGGCGGTCTCCCGCCCGGTCTTCCCCGGCCACTCCTCGCAATTCGGGCTCGAGAGCCTTCTCTTCCTCCTCCGAGAGATCCCAGGCCATCGCCTTCCGCTTCTTGTGGGCGTCGACTTCGACCCCGCGGATCCGGTCCAACTTGGCCTCTGTGTCCCGAAAGGCCAGCCGGGCCTTGCGCTCCGCCTCTTGCGCCTTCGTCAACGCCGCCTTCCGGTGCTGACCTGGCAGAATCGTCTTGCGCCTCAGACCCGCTGCGCGGGCCCGCCCTTTTCCCTCGGCGTCGGTGGACATGTCCCCTATTGCGGCTGGCCTCCGGGTCTGTTCACGCAGTGCGATGCCGTTACCTCGGATTCGCCTCCCCGCACGAACTCAACTCCGGAATCGTTCCCGTCTGCCTTCATTCTCCTGTTCCCACCTCCGCACGCAAGGAGAAATCGGGTGACCCACCGAGGTCGACTCCCGTTGCCGCCACGAAGTTGCGTAGAATTCGCAGCCCAATGGCCTGGCTCTTCTCCGGATGGAATTGCGTGGCCGCCACGTTTCCCCACCGCATCGCCGCGGCGAAGCGCAACCCGTAGTCCGCCCAAGCTGCCACCAGTCCTTCCTGTTCCGGACGCGGAAAAAAGGAATGTACGAAGTAGACATAGGGATCCGGAGGCAACCCCGCCCACAACGGGTCGTCCCGGTCCCGCAGCTCGAGCCGGTTCCAACCCATGTGGGGCACTTTCCAATCTCCCCTCGGAAACCGGACCACCCGCCCCGCAAACACCCCCAAACCTCGGCCTCCTCCGTGCTCCTCGCTCTCCTCGAAGAGGATCTGATAACCGAGGCAGATCCCGAGATAGGGCCGGTTGGCGCGCACCCACTCGCCGGCCGGTTCCCAGAGATCTTGGCGGCGCAGGTTCATCACGCAGTCCCGAAATGCTCCCACCCCAGGAAGAATGAGCGCGCTCAGCCCTTCCAAATCCTTCGGTCGCCGCACGAGCCGGCAGGATGCCCCCAAGTCCGCCAGCGCATTCTCGACGCTCCTCAGGTTGCCCGCCCCATAGTCCACCACTCCCAAAAGTCCGCCGCTGTCGTTCCGCTCGCCCATAGTCAACTACTCGCAAAGCTTCCCGGCCAGATCCGACACCGCCTCCCGTCGAGTCACACAGCGCCGGAATTCCTCCGAACGCAAGGCCGTTCCCATAAAGACCCTGCCGTTGCGAAAACGCATCGGGCTTTCCTCCCCTTCCGTCACCGCGACGTGCACCTCGCTCACCCCCGTGGTCCGGATGACCTTGCCAATGTTCCGGACCGTGATCCCACATCCCGGCATGATCACGATCCGGCCGGCTGCGCAAGCTTGCAACTCGCCGATCAACTCGAGCCCTTCCAACACGGAAGTCTCCTGTCCCGAAGTCAGAATACGGTCCACTCCCAAGCCGATGAGATCTTCCAACGCTTCGATAGGATCCCGGGTCATGTCGAAGGCCCGGTGAAAGGTGACCTCAAGGGGCCGCGCCAATCCCAGCAGCTCCCCGGTGCGTTCCCGGTCCACCTTCCCTTCCGCAGTCAAAATCCCCAGCACCAGACAATCCGCCCCTTCCTCACGCAGCACCCGGACGTCCTCGCACATCACGGAAAACTCCGCGGCAGTGGGACAGAAATCCCCTCCCCGGGTGCGGACCATGACCGCAAGCCCGATGTCTATGCGTCGCCGAGTCTCGCGCACGAGACCCAGACTCGGTGTGGTTCCGCCCTCCAAGAGATTGGCGCACAACTCGACCCGGTCTGCTCCTCCCTCTGCCGAAGCCACCGCGCTCTCCACCGAATCGATGCACATCTCCAACAACACGCCGTCCCATAGCACATCCTTCTGCGCAATTCCATTGCCGCCCTTCGGCGCTCGTGGCATAGCATGCGCCATGTTCTGGACGGATCTTTCGGACGCCGGCGTCACCGCCCCTCGCGGTTATTCCGCGGCGGGGATCGCCTGCGGCATCAAGTCGCCCGATTCGCCCCGGCTCGATTTGGCCATGATCCACACGCCCCACCCCGCTGTCGCGGCCGCTGCGTTCACCACAAACCGGGTCCGCGCCGCTCCAGTGCTCGTCTCTTTCCAGCACCTCCAGCAAGCCTCTCCGCAGGCCGTCATCGCCAATAGCGGAAACGCCAACGCGTGCACCGGTCCCCAGGGTCTCTCCGATGCCCAGTCCATGGCCGCCGGCGCCGCCTCCGCCCTCAACCTCGCCCCTCACCAGGTCTTCGTATGTTCCACCGGCGTCATCGGCTTGCCCATGCCCATGGAACGGATCCGTCCCCGCATCCCCGAACTCGCCTCCCGCCTCCATCCCAATGGATCGCTCGAAGCTGCGCAAGCCATCCTGACCAGCGACACGCGGGCCAAACTCAGGGCGATCGAGTACCGCGAAAGCGGTTCTTCCCTGCGAATCGGCTCGATGGCCAAGGGAGCGGGAATGATCCAGCCCGGAATGGCCACGATGCTGGCCTTCCTCACCACCGACGCCGCCATCGAAATCTCCGCATTGAAAGAGGTCACTCGCCGCTGCGTGTCGGAAACCTTCAACCGTATTTCGGTCGACGGAGACATGAGCACCAACGACACCGTCCTCGTCCTTGCCAACGGCCAAGCCGGCAACCCTATCATTCGCAGTGGGTCGCCTGCCTGCGAACGCTTTCGCCTCGCCCTTCACGAAGTTATGCTCTCCCTTGCCAAAATGATCGTTCGCGACGGGGAACGCGTCACTCGCTTCGTCACCATCCAAGTCCAGGGCGCGGCTTCTGAAACCGATGCGGAACGCGCCGCGCGCGCCGTCGCGAACTCACTGCTGGTTAAGTCCGCCTGGCACGGCGGCCGCGCCTACTGGGGCCGCATCCTCGATGCCCTCGGTTATTCCGGAGCGGTGTTCAACCCTGACGCCGTCCAGCTCTTCTACGACGGCTTGGAAGCAGTCCGCAATGGTTGCTCCAGCAATGTCCCGGCCGAAGCTCTCCACGCGGTAGTCGCCCAGGAGGCATTCACGGTGACTATCGACCTCGGAGCCGGCGACGGCGGCTGCACCTTCTACACGAGCGACATCAGCCCCGCCTACGTTGACTTCAACACTCACGAATGACGGCATGAAACGGAGACCGGTAGCCTGCTCCTTGCCGTCATTCGTAGGAGCAGGCTTTCAAGCCTGACTCAACCGTGGAAGCAGCCGTCCCGGTTGCCGCAGCTCTTTCTCGACAGCCTCCCCTTTTCACTATTTTGCCTCCGCTGCTCTTCAATCCCGCTCGAGCGAAGACCGAATCGCTAATCGGCTTCCAGAGCCTTCCCACAGGGACAAAAGACATGTATGGTACCTTCAACTCCGATGCCCTTCTGCATCCCGGAAACCCCGAGGCAGCATGACGGATTTCTCCTCCCAACTCGCATCTGGCTCCCTGAGCCAGGAGGAAATCATGGCTTTCCACGCCCAACGGCTCGCCCGCCGGTCGCGCTTTCGCGCCGCACTCGTCGCGCTTCTCGTTCACACCTTTCTCTTCACCCTATTCGCTCTCGTCGTTCTCGTCCCGAAGATGCGGCCCGCATCCCCGGATATCGTGGTTCAGACCGCGCCTCAGGCCGTGGAAGAGCAGGTGATGAAAAGGGAGTTCGCAACGCCGTTCCGCGCTGACAAACCCGCAGCTCCCTCCTCCCCCGCCACCAATGTC
Organism: Verrucomicrobiales bacterium; assembly: GCA_035513055.1. Lineage (GTDB taxonomy): Bacteria > Verrucomicrobiota > Verrucomicrobiia > Verrucomicrobiales > DEV007 > DATKCT01. The sequence goes on from DATKCT010000094.1 coordinate 21,823, forward strand.
GTCACCGCTCCGGCGATCAGCCAGATCCCCATTCCCCAGACCCAACTCGACGTGGAATCCCCAGATCTGGGAACAGGCTGGGGCGACGGCTTCGGGCGGGGCACGCTGGGAACGGGTTCGGGCAAGGGCGCCCACTTCTTTGGAACGCCCGCTGCCGGAGACTCCGTCATCCTCGTCATCGACGTCTCCACGAGCATGCCGGCGGAGTGTGGGGAAAGCGGCCTCCGTGCCATCAAAAACGAGGTCAGGCGAGTAGTCGAATCCTTCCAACCGTCCACCCGCTTCAACCTGATCTGCTTCGGCAACGACGCCGATGGATTTGCAGCCCGTCCAGTCGCCGCCTCACCCGAGAACAAGACGCGCGCACACGCTTTTATGGAGGATTACTTCAGCGGAAGTTTCAGACGGACTCGGACGGAAGAATTTGGCCGGCGCGGAGAACATCGTGATATTCGCTACACCCCTATTGAATCCCAGGATGTCCCCTTCCTGCGCGGCACTTCGGGAGGTTCCCGCTACGATCTCGCGCTCGTGGCCGCATTCATGCAGCGGCCCGAGACCGTATTCCTCATCACCGACGGCGAACCCTCGACCCAAAAGGGTGGAAAACGCCTCTCCAAGAGCGAGATCATCGATCTCGTCGTCCAAGGAGCCCGCGAATATTCCAGCAGCCGGCCGCCGCAAGTAAACTGCATCGGAATCAACGGGATCGGCGCCGGTTACCTCCAAGACATCGCCAAAGCCTTCCGCGGTCACTACCGGAACATCGTTCCTCGCAACCTTTAATTTACTCGCCCAGCATCTCTTCGAACATCCCCACATAGCCCAAGCCCATCGAGAGTATCAGCCAGGCCATGTAGATGACGATGCAAAAATAGATGGCGCGAGGAAGCCAGACCTTGAGCTGCTCCAAGGCCTCCTCGCCCTGCAACGTGAACAGGCGAGCCCACCGGCCTAACTCCTCGTCCAACGTCCCCGCCTCCTCCGCCGTGGCCATGGTCACGGCGAAATCCTGGGGAAACACCGGCTCGAGCCGGAATAGCGGTCCTAGCATTAACCCCAGCTCGACCTGCCGGCTCATGTCCTCGGCGCTTTCCAAAACCGATCCGCTTTGCGAAGCTTCCCCTGCCGCCAGCAACGCCCGCGACGGCCGGATCCCCGCCAAGAGGTAAATCTGAAAAACCCGGCAGAATCGCTCCAACGCGTAATAGAGCCGTACCCGGCCGAAAAGCGGCAGCTTTAAGAGAATCCCATCGAGCCTGGGATCCCGCGATGCCCGGATCCTTACCGGCTTTTTCAACACGATCACGGCGGCCAGCAATCCGTAGAGCACCGCCAGCGCCACAACCATCGGGCCCCAGGTTTCCATGGACAATCCATAACGAAACATCCGCGGCAACGCCCCCAACACCACCCCCGCGTGAAACAACGCAAACGGATAAACCAGTTGGGTCACCACCGCTTGCCGGGCCACCCGCAGACGGTGGAAATAGTCGCCCAACTGCCGAAAAACATCGGGCAATTTCCCCCCGCGCTCCCCCGCTTCGATCAGACTGACCTCCAACTGGCTGACCTCGGGACTGAGAACCTGCACCGATTCAGCAATGCTCTTCCCCTCGGCAATGCCTCTCTGAACAATCTCGATAAAGTGCCGGTGGGACGCGGGAAGCTTTTGCTGCTGGAGCGTCTTCAGCGCCTGCTCCAGGGGGAACCCTGCCCGCAATAGCTTTCCTAGCTCTGAGTAGAGAACACGCTTCTCGTCGGAGCCAAATTTCACCGTGCGCCAGCATGATCGATGGGCCCAAGCAAGACAATGCGAAATCCGGAAACTCGATCCACGCGATCGGCCCCTCCTCGCGACTGCTCACTTGCACCCGGAGCGGTCGATCCTAGGATGCCTCCATGGACCCGGCAGCCGCGGACGCGTATTGGATGCTCCAAGCTCTCGAAGCGGCCCGCCCGGGCATTGGCTATACCTCTCCCAACCCTCCCGTCGGGGCCGCGCTCGTGCGCGATGGCCGCCTGCTAACCACCGGCTTTCACCGCCGCGCCGGAGCACCTCACGCCGAGATCGAAGCCCTGGAAAACCTCCAGTCTCCGCAAGCGGCGCGCGGAGCCACCCTCTATGTCACCCTGGAACCCTGCTCCAGCCACGGCCGCACCCCTCCCTGCTGCGACACCATCCGCAAAGCCGGCATCTCGCGCGTCGTCTACGGGTCCACCGATCCAGATCCCCGCAATCGGGGACGAAGCCGGATTCTCCTCGAAGCAGCCGGTATCAAGGTAGTCGCCGGAGTCCTCCAAGCCGACTGCGACGCCCTCATCCGGGTCTTCCGCCATTGGACGCAACATCGCTGCCCTTACGTGATCGCCAAAGCCGCCCTCAGCCTCGACGGACGCCTCACCCGTCCGCCCGGCGAACCCCAGTGGCTGTCGTCACCGGCCTCCCGTGCCGATGCTCAGTGGCTGCGTCGCCAAAGCGACGCCATTCTCGTGGGAGCCGCCACCGTGCGTCGCGACAATCCCCGGCTGACCCTGCGATCCCACAGTCCCGGCGCAACGAAAGAACAGCCCTGGCGCGTCGTGCTGACCCGCTCCGGCAATCTGCCCACCGGAGCCGCCCTGTTCTCGGATTCACATGCCCACCGCACCTTGGTCCTGCTCAACCAAACTATCCCGGGCCTTCTGGAGACCTTAGCCTCACGCCACGTCGACTGCCTGCTCGTCGAAGGCGGAGGCCAAGTCCTCGGCTCTTTCCTGGCCGCGGAAGCGGTCCAAGAACTCCATCTTTACATCAGCCCGCTGCTTTGTGGAGGACCCAACCGCATCCGCTATGCCCCCGGGAATGCGCGCTCGCCCATCACAGCAATCCAAGTCTCCCGCCGGCAGATCGGAAACGACCTCAAACTCGAAGTCCATCTCCCTTCCAAAACCCGCGCCGATGCCCGCTAACGGCCCCGCCGGACGCCCCTGCGTTTTCTTCGACCGCGACGGTGTGGTCAACGACTCGCCGGGACGCGGTTATGTCGCCCGTTGGGAAGATTTCCGGTTCCGGGAAGGCATCGCCTCCACTCTAAGTCGTCTCGCACAGCGCGGCTGGCTCCGCGTCCTCGTCACCAACCAACAGGGGATCGCCAAGGGTATGATGACCGAGAACGATCTCGACCAACTGCATCTGCGAATGCAGCGAGAACTTGCCTCGCGAGGAGCGGCCTTCAACGCCATCTATACCGCTGTCGGATTCGAAGGCCGCGACCCTCGCCGCAAACCCAGTCCCCTCATGCTCCAAGAAGCCGCCCGGCATCTCGGTCTCGACCTCACCCGCTCCTGGACCGTCGGCGACGACGACCGCGATATCCTCGCCGGACGCCGCGCCGGCACCCGAACCATCCGCATCGCCGGCAGGACGGCGCCGCGGGTCCCGGCCGACTTCACCTTAGCCTCGCCCGCGAGCCTGCCCCGGCTCTTCGATTGCATCCTCGCAGGCGCCAAACCATGAGATCCTCCCGGCAACCGCGCTCTTGGAAGAAACCTAGCCTAATCGTTACGCTCATCCTGCTCATCTTAGCCGCCTGCCAACTCTGGCGGCAGAATGGAGATCCCGGGCCTGCGCTTCCGAAATCCAATCCCATCCCCCAAGCCAGCCAGGCCGGCCCCCATCCTCGGGCCGCTCAGCAGGTAGGCGCGTACCAGCTTCTGCATGGAGCCAAACTCGTCCGGAGCAGAGGCAATGACGGCGACAGCTTCCGCATCGCCTGGAACAGCAAGGAATACGTCTTTCGTCTCTATTTCGTCGATTGCCCCGAGACCAGCGATCGTTTTCCCGAGCGAATTGACTATCAAGCGGACTATTTCGGGATCCAGGACCGCCGCCGTGTCCTGGCCCTGGGCGAACAAGCCAAATCATTCACGCTCGGCTTGCTCGAGACCGAACCTTTCGAAGTTTTCACCCGCTGGGAACCGGTCATGAACAGCGAACGCTTTCACGCTTTCGTCCGGTTCCCACTAAAGGAGAAGGGCGGCGTCTGGCTTTCAGAGCTTCTGGTGCAAGCCGGTCTCGCCCGCATTTACACCCGCCCGGCCGATCTGCCGGATGGAACCCGGAAGGGCGCCTTCCAGGATCATCTCCGGGCCCTAGAACGAGAAGCGAATACGAGCGAAATGGGTGGCTGGAAACGCTAGTGTGGCGTTTGCGAAAGAGGTGGGCAAAACTCGCGAGCAAACTTTTTTCAGGTCTACTTATTTCAAGCTAAGCCGAATCCCCGTCGCTCTTCTCAGCGCCGGCGCCGGAAGACCAAAAGCCCCGCCAATCCGAGAGCCGACAACAGGGCGGTCGACGGCTCCGGAATCGCCACCCGCAGCGTAATCCGGAACATGGAATCCTGTTCGGACCCGGAAGGAAATGCGCTAAACGCCGACACCGTGTCATCCACGATGCTCATCTGCAGATCCACCAATTCCACCAGCAAACCGTCCGCCACGGAGATATGCAGCAAGCGCGC
>DATKCT010000095.1:0-22026 GCA_035513055.1 Verrucomicrobiales bacterium
GAGTCGACGCGCTCCAGCGCGTGCGCCTCGGATGCCACGCGCAGGAGCTGATCGTCGCAGATCCGCCAGGCGTGCACGCTGCCAGGCTTGGATTGCATCGCCTGTGCCGAGGCGAGCAGAAGTTGCTCGGCATGGTCGCGCAGAGCGAGGGGCCCCATGGTCGCGCCCGCGGAAATCGTTTTCGCAAATGATTCCCAGGCGGTCAGAATCGGCTCTATGTGAGTCTCTATGAATTTCGCCAGTCGCATCGCGTGCCCGATTCCGTTATTAAGGCGTGGGCTTTCAGCCCGCGCCTGAAGTTTCTACATTTCTGGCCTGCCCGGGAGGCCGAAGACGCGGTGATCCCGAAGGGATCAGAGCTTGTAGCCGGTGGTGAAGCGCAGCGACACCACCGGAGACGGTCGATCCATCACCCGCACCCCGGCAGGGGTGCCAGCCCGCGGCCTTCTCCTTCGTTGGTCCAATCATTCAGTCAAGGTACCGATGTAGCGCTCATCGAATTGGATCCCAGACTTCTGAAGAAACTCAATCAACTCCTCTCGAAACGCTTTCCTCCGGTGGTGCTCCTCCTGATCCGCGATATACCGCTGCACGTCGCCTCGGACGGACGCACTCACCGTAAACGCTGCATAGCCAACCTGCCATTCAAACGCCGACAGTCCCATGGTTTTGGAAACCCACGACGAGGAGGATTTCTTGAGTTCGCGCATGAAGCCAGATAGGCAATGAGGGGGTTTCAATTTGATTTGTTCAACAAAAAGCGGGTGAAGGGAATCGAACCCTCGTCTCAAGCTTGGGAAGCTCGCGTTCTACCGTTGAACTACACCCGCGGAAGCACCGGATCCTACGTCCGCTGGCTGCGCTTGTCACGGAATTTCCGGGGCGCAACGAAGGTCCGCACTGCCCAATAAAAACCGCCGCTGTTGCGTGCGGGTGTCCGATTTCTTATTGCCAAGAAGTGACGTTGTCGCGGATCTTGTTGAAATCGCGGTCCGGCCCGGCGGAATGAGCAATGGTTCCCTTCGGCAAGGTCGAGTTGGCGGACTGCTGACTGTACATCCGGGGCACCTCGACATGTTCGTCGTAGTCCACATCGATATAGACTTGATATGGGGTCCCCCAGGGGTCGTTGAAATCCCGGGTGCCGTCGACGAAACCATGCGCTCTGGGCTCTTTGGCGATTTTGCTCGGTTCGAAGAAGGCGATGCCCCGCGGGTTCAATTCGGCCACCTCGGGGCTGTTGCGGTTGTTCATGAGCACATCCATCAACTGCCGGGTGGTCTCGAAAGGTCCTTCACCTGCCCCCCCGCCAGCCACTGGATACCGGTTGTATTCGGTATAGTACATCCTGATTGCGTTGACCAAGTTCAAGCAATCGCTCTTGGCGGCGGCCTTTCGAGCCCCATTGATGACCTTGGTTCCAACGGGGACAGACACCGCCGCGAGAATGGCGATAATCGTGATGACGACGAGCAATTCGATGAGGGTGAAGGCAGACCGGGCGCGAGCGGGACGCGGGCAACACGTTTTCATGACAGTAACTCCTTGGTAATGGTTTGAATTCAGTATACACGAAGTCGTCCACGTTGGCCAACAGAATCCCTCGTCACCAGAGGTTCGAAAGCCGGTTCCGGCAACCACGACGAGGCACCCTACGATCGGCCGGTCCGCCATGACAAGCTCAATTCCATTATGAAGACTTCCTTGGAGGACCGGCTTAAGCGCCTCCTCGCCCAGCCGGGCTACCGGCCCCTCAACCGTGCCGAGCTGGCTCGGACCCTCGAAATCCCCTCGGGCGAACGCTCCGCGCTCCGCGAATTGCTGAATCGTCTGGAATCCTCAGGGCAGGTGGTGGCGCTGAAGAAGGGGCGCTTCGCCCTCCAACGCTCCGGCGGCGACACAGTCGCGGGGGTATTCCGCTTCTCCGGTCACCGGGGTCACGGTGAAGTCACGCTGGACCCGGGAACGGCGCCCGTTCCGGAGGGCGCCCAGACCCTTTTCGTTTTCTCGCGGAATACGCTGACGGCCCTCGAAGGGGACCGGGTCCTGGTCCGTCTCGAGAAAGGCCGGCCGTCGCACTGGCTGCGAAAGCTCCCCGCTCACGTCCAGAAATCGATTTCTGAACGCCTCGAAGAAACGGTGCAGGGTCCGCGCGCCAAGGTGATCAAGATTCTCGAGCGGAGCGCCGAGCCGGTGGTGGGGACGTTCCACCGTCGCGGACGCTTCCTGACTGTGGTTCCCGATGAGATGGCCTATCCGGAGCCGGTCAGCGTGGAGGGCGTTCCTGAGCCCGCCCCGGCCGACGGCGACAAAGTTCTCATCCGGATCACGGCCTGGGAGAGTCGCCAACATCATCCCCGCGGCCAGGTTGTGGGCATTCTGGGCAAAGCCGGCGATCCCGGGGTGGACATCCTTTCCATCATCCATCGTTACCGGCTCCGGCAGAGCTTCTCAGCCGGGGTCCAGGCCGAGGCTGAGACAGCGCCGGCGGAGGTCACCGAAGCCGATCTCAACGGACGGGAGGATTGGCGGGCTCGCGAAGTGATCACCATTGATCCTTTCGACGCCCGCGATTTCGACGACGCCATCTGCGTAGGTCCGCGCGCCGGGGGCGGGTGGGAACTCGCCGTGCATATCGCCGATGTGGCCCACTATGTCCGCTCCGGTTCCGAGCTGGACCGTGAAGCCCGGCGCCGCGGCAACAGCGTCTACCTGGTGGACCGGGTTTTGCCCATGCTGCCCGAGGCCTTGAGCAACGGCATTTGCAGCCTCAAACCCGACGTCGATCGATTGACTCACGCGGTCGTTATGCAGTTCGACGCCCGTGGGCGCCGGGACTCGGTGCGTTTTGCCTCCGCGGTGATCCGGTCGGCGAAACGATTGACTTACGAAGAAGCCTATCAGCGCCTGGGCGGACCCGCAGAAGACAAGAGCGACCCTGTGACGGCACACCTGCATCGCGCTTGGGCCCTCGCCGCCCGGCTGCGCGAAGCCCGCTTTGACACTGGAGCGCTGGACCTCGATTTCCCCGAGATCAAGGTGATCCTCGAGGCCAGCGGAAAGCCGGTAGAACTGCGCCGGATCGACTACGACGAAAGCCATCAACTCATCGAAGAGTTCATGCTGGCAGCCAATGAAGCGGTCGCGGAAACGATCCGGCGCGCCGAAGTTCCTTCCCTCTACCGGATTCACGAGGATCCTGACGAGGAACGTCTCCTCGAGTTCCGCGACCTGGCCCGGCTCTACGGGCACGCCGCAGGAGATCTTACCGTCGCCGGAGAAGTGCAAAAGCTCCTCCGGTCTCTGCGCGGCGCCCCCGAAGAGCACGCTCTCAAGGTGGCATTGTTGAAGAGCCTGAAACGCGCCGTTTACTCCTCGGATCCTCTCGGTCATTACGGTCTGGCAAAGGATAACTACACCCATTTCACCAGCCCGATCCGGCGTTATGCCGATCTGGTAGTGCATCGTATTCTGCGACGGCTCACCGCCGGCAGCAGCGGAGCGGGAACGCCGAATTACGCCGCGGCAGCCGAGATCGCCGTCCACGTATCCACCACGGAACGGAACGCCGCCGACGCCGAGCAGGAAAGCAAGCGGTTGAAAATCGCGGAATACTTCGACGCGGTGCTGCACGACGATCCGGACCGCTCCTTCCCGGCGATCGTCGTCGACGCGATGCATCGGGGCCTCATGGTGGAACTCACCGGTCTCATGGTCAAAGGCCTGGTGAAAGTGGCCGATCTGCCGCCAGGCGACTACGTATTTGAGCCGGGCTTCTATCGCTTCACGCGGGCAAAACCCCGGGAGCATTTCGGATTGGGCGACCGTCTCCACGTCCGCGTGGCTCGAGTCGATTTCGAGCGGCATTTTATCGACTTCCGGGTGGCATTGGAGTTGCCTCGCCAGCATCAGGCGCCCTAGTGTGGCGTGTCGTCACGCGGCCCCACGCAGGGCGCAGCGTCCGGAGTTCCGCGTTCAGGACCTGTTGATTTATTCTGCAACGCCGCGTCGCGAGAGCACAGGGCAGGGGAGAAGCGACTCGGCCTGGGCGCGACCCTTCGGGCGGAACGTGTTGAATCTACCGGAAGCCTTCGAGCCTCACGACGGGGACACCACGCACTAGCATTTCTCCGTCTTCAAGAGGCGTTGAGCCAAGCGGTAGCCCTGACCGTCGGGCGCCTTGCGCACATCGCGAAACAGCGCGTCGATGCGGCGCCTGCCGCGGGCGCAGAGAAAACGGGCGATCTCGATGGCCTGTCGAGAAGACGGATCGTCCGCGCCGGCAGGTTCCGACGCGGCGCGGCTGCATGCGCAAGACATGGCGAAGAGTTCCGTGCCCAGATCGACCAACCGGCCGAGGAGGAGCTGGCGTCTGTCCAGCTTCGGACCGTAGCGGACCATGGCATGAAACACGGCCCGGGAAAGCCGCCTAGACTTTCGGGCAATCCCCCGCATGTCCCTAACCAATGCCGGATCCATCCCTGAAGGCACGCGCGCCGGAAGCGGCAAATACCTCGAGGGATACCACCACGCATAGAACGCCGCCGCCTTCAGACCGGCCCGCGCCCGCTCCATCAACGGGAGACGGCTGTCCAGGGCCCGTGCTCCGCGGCGCAAATGCGGATCCATGGCTTCCCGCGCGATGAACAAGCGCATGATCTCCGATGATCCTTCAAAAATAGTGTTGATCCGGCTGTCGCGCAGCATGCGTTCGACGGGGTCGGGCGATTCCCCGCGACGCGCCAGGGAACCGGCCGTTTCGTATCCGCGGCCTCCGCGCACTTGCATGGTGTCGCTGATTACTCGCCAAGCCGCCTCGGTTCCCCAGAGCTTGGCCATGGCGGCCTCGATCCGGATATCCGCCGACTTGTCAGCATCGACCAACGCCGAGACATAGCGCACCATTGCCTCGGTGGCGAAGGCGTCCGCGGCCATATCGGCGAGTTTGCTCGCGATCGCCGCATGTTTGCCGATGGCTTGTCCCCATTGAATCCGTTCGGCAGACCAGCCGGCCGCGATTTCCAAACAGCGTTTCATCGCGCCCACGCAGGCCGCAGGCAAGGTCAGACGCCCGGTATTGAGCGTGGTCAAGGCCACCTTCAGGCCTTTTCCTTCTTGATGGACGACATTGGCGTGAGGCACTCGGACGTTCCGAAAATGCATGACGCAGTTGTAGAGAGCCCGAAGCCCCATAAAATGGCACCGGACCACGATCTCCACGCCGGGCCAGCCGGTTTCCACGATGAAAGCGGTTGTTGCATTCGGCTTATCCGGTTGCGGAGTCCGCGCCATAACAATGATAGAACGCGCTTTCAATCCGTTCGTGCACCAAATCTTCTCGCCGTTGAGCACCCAATAATCGCCCTCTCGCACCGCTTCGGTCTGCATCCGGGCTGGATCCGACCCGACATCCCGCTCCGTCAAGGCGAAGGCGGAGATTCCGCCCGCGGCGCACAGAGGCAAGTACTTCCTTTTCTGCTCGTTGGTCCCGAAGACGATGAGCGGTTGGGGAACGCCGATGGATTGATGGGCCGACAGCAGCGCGGTGATGTTTCCACAATGCCAGCCTAACAACATGGCCGCGCGCGAATAGTTTGTCTGCGACAATCCGAGGCCGCCGAACTCCCGGGGAATCTTGATCCCAAATGCCCCGAGCCCGGCGAGCCCGGCGATGACTTCGTCCGGGATCTCGCCGCTGCGGTCAATCTCGTCGGGATCGCAACGGTCTCGCAAGAACGCGCCTAACTTCTCGAGGAACCGGTCTCCCTCGTTACGGTCCTCCGCGGGCTGCTCTGGAAACGGACACAGGCGGCGGAAATCGGGCGCCCCCGTGAAAAGGGCTCCGGCAAAGCCCGAGATCGCCCGCCAGTCGCGCGATTCCTCAGCCATCTCGAGGGCGGCGCGCTCTCCCTCGGACATTTTGGAGGTGTCGATTAGGCTTGCGGGATCGGGCTTCGTAGTCATCGCATCTCGGTGATCAGTCCGGGTAAAAACTGCGTGAACTCAGTTTGGCATCCTGAGCATAGCGAAGCGGACCTCCGCGGAATGGGGCGAATCCCGTGCCGGTGACCATGGCCAGATCGATATCTTCGGCTGACTCGGCGACGCCCTCATCCAAGCAGCGCTGAGCTTCACGGATCATCAGGCCGGTCAGCTCCGGCGCCAAACCGTCTGCGTCAGCCTTGCCCTGGCGGAGAGCCAGAAGATCTGGATTGGGTCCGATCGCTTTCCCGTTCTGGTAACGATAGAAGCCTATGCCGGTTTTGCGGCCCAGCCATCCCCGTTTGGTCATGGTCTCGAGAATCTCCGGCACGCGCATGCGATCCGGGAAGGCCGCGGCCAAAGTGTGGGCGACGTGGCCGCCGACGTCGAGCCCGACCTCATCGAGCAGCCTCAACGGCCCCATCGGCATTCCGAAATCGAGCATGGCCCGGTCAATGGCTTCCGGCTCCGTTCCCTGCTCGAAGCGCTCCGCGGCAGCGACCAGATAAGGAACGAGAATCCGGTTGACCAGAAATCCGGGGCGGTCGGCGACGACCACCGGGAGTTTGCCGATGTCCTGCACGAAAGCCACGGCGGTCGCGAGCGTGCCGGCGGATGTTTGCTCCGCCCGCACGACCTCGACCAAGTCCAGCCGATGCACCGGATTGAAGAAATGCAGCCCAACCAAGCGCTCGGGATGGTCGATGACCGCGGCAAGTTCTCGCACCGGCAGAGCCGAGGTGTTCGTCGCCAGGATCGTCTCCGGAGCGCAGCGGCGGGCCAAGCCGGCGAAGATCTTCTTCTTGATCGCGAGATCCTCGACGGCGGCCTCGATCACCAACTGACGGCTGGTGAGGGGCGCCTGCTCCGCCGTGGTTTGGATCCGGTCGAGTCCGCGGGCGGCGGATACCGCATCGAAGACCTTTCGTTTCCTGCCTTCGGCATAAAGCTTCTCGATCGACGCCATACCGCGGGCCACCGCGGCAGGATCGATGTCTTGCAAAAGGACCTCGATGCGCTTGGTGCTCAGCCAATAGGCGATGCCAGAGCCCATGACTCCCGCTCCGATGACCGCGGCGCGACTGATCTTGAGGGGGGTGCCGCCCGGGATCTTTCGTTTCCTGGCGCGTTCCCGCAGGAAGAACAATCCGATCAGCCTCCGGGTCTCGGGCCGGGCGGCCAACTCCGTTACGGCCTCCAATTCGCGGGAAAGGCTTTTCTCCCGCGAGGAGGTCACCGCTCGACTAACCACTTGCAACGCTTTGAGCGGCGCAGGATAGAGCCCCCGCGTCCGGGTCAACACATCCCGCCGCGCCCGGCTTTGGATCAGGGCGGCTGCGAGGGGGTTGTGCAAGAGCGGGAACCGCCGTTGCTTCCGTTTTCCGCGGGACACCAGTTTCTCCGCGTAATCCACCAACCGTTCTCGCGGGACCACGTCGTCCACGAGACCCACGGAGCGGGCCGCTCCGGCGCGGAGGATCTTCCCGGGCAGGATGATGCCGAGTGCGGCGGGCAGCCCGATCCGTTTGGGAAGGCGGGTCGAGCCTCCCCAGGCGGGCAGGATTCCTAACTGAGTCTCCGGCAGGCCGATTCGCGTCTTGGCGTCGTCGGAAGCGACTCGCCAGTCGCAAGCCAGCGCAAGTTCGCACCCGCCGCCGACACAGGCGCCATGGATCGCCGCAACCGCCGGCACGGCAAGGTCAGCCAGCCTGTTGAAGACCCGCTGACCCAGCAGGATGAGTTCCCGCATTTGCACGGCATCGGCATCCGCCAGGGTTTCCAGATCTGCGCCGGCAATGAAGATGGAGGGTTTGGCGGAGCTGAGCACGAGACCGCGAAGGGCGGCATTGGCCTCGACTTGTGAGAGGGCCTGGTCCAGCTCCTCGAGGGCCGGACGGTCAAATACGTTTGCGCTCGAATTCGGCCGGTCGAACTCAATCCGGGCGATGGAGCCGTTGGTGTCGAGTGAGAGATTCGCCATGAAAAGGGTGGGGTCAAAGCCGCTCGAGCCAGAGAGCCGCGCCCTGGCCTCCGCCGACGCATAGACTTACCAGCGCCCGCTTTCCTCCGGTCGTCCGGAGCTGATCGAGCGCGGTGAGGACCAGCCGGGCTCCCGTCGCTCCGACGGGATGACCCAAGGCGATGGCGCCCCCGCGGCGATTGAGCTTTTCCAAGGGAATCTCGCCTAACGGAGAATCTAATCCGGCGCGGCGGCCTGCCTCCGGGTCGCGCAAGGCTTTGAGAACGGCCAAGACTTGCGCGGCGAAGGCTTCATTGATCTCGATCACATCGGCGTCGCCGATCCCGAGCTTCGTCCGGGCATTGGCGGCGGCGATGGCTTGGACCGGGCCAAGGCCCATGCGCTTGGGATCACAGCCGGTGTAAGCCCAACCCACCAGCCGGCCGATGGGCTCAAGGCCCAGCCGTTTTCCGGCCGCTTCGCTGCCGGCGAGAAGCGCCACGGAGCCATCGGTGATCTGGGAGCTGTTACCCGCGGTAACCGATCCAGTTTTTCGGTCGAATACCGGGCGCAGCCGCGACAGCTTCTCAGGCGTCGAATCTTCGCGGGGCCCATTGTCCTGCGACACCGGCTTGCCGCCCAGCGCGATGGGCTCGATTTCTTCGCGCAATGCGCCGGCTTGGGTCAGCGCCCGCCGGTGAGATTCCGCGGCGAAGGCGTCCTGCTCCTCGCGCCCGATGTCAAACTCGCGAGCGAGCACTTCCGCCGTTTCACCCATGTTCAGACCCGAAAACGGATCGGTTAGACCCAACAACAAGCCGGCGCGCGGCGTAAAGTCGGCGGGTCGAAATGCGGCCAGGACGCGCGCTCTGGTCAAAAGAGATCTGGCCCGGTGAAGTTTTCCAAACTTTTCCACTGCGCTCTGACGAAACACAAAGGGGAGGTTGCTCATGCTTTCGACGCCCCCGGCCACGAACAGGTCGCCGTGTCCAGTGGCCAGCCTGCCCGCGGCGGTGGTCAAAGCCTCCATTCCGGAGGCGCAGTTGCGGTGGACCGTGGCTGCGGGCACATGCTGGGGCACTCCGGCGCGCAAGGCGATAACGCGCGCCACGTTCATCGCGTCCACAGGCTGACCGACGCAGCCGAGGATCACCTCGGAGATTTCGCCCGGATCGATGCCTGTGCGCGCCAGGAGGGCGGCCACCGCGGCCCGGCCGAGATCCACGGCATCCAACTTGGCCAGGTGGGTTCCCGCCTTACAGAAGGGAGTGCGGACGCCAGCGAAGAGGAGCATGGTCAGGATTCCTTTCCGGAACCGCCCGGCGCTTTCGGCCGGTGGTCCACCACCTTCTTCTCCTTCAACTCTCGCCCGACGCCCTGCAATTCCCGCATGGCGTCCCAATCGTGGAAGAGGATCTCGTTAGGGGTCAATTCCGCCGCTTCGCTCAGACGTTCCCGGATTCTCTCCGCGAGTGAGGATTCGGCTCCGTCCATGGCCACAGCATGGACCACGATGCGGTCGATCTCGAGAGGATCATCGTTCAGTTTCCGCACCTCGATCTGCCAGGCGCCGAGGCCTTCGGTGTCGTCCAACACCCGTTCCAATGCATTGAAGTCGACCAGCACCCCCTTGATCTTCGACAAGTTCAGCCGCCGCACGTCCGAGATCCGGGAGATGTTTCCGATCAAGCGCGGACAGCGGCGTCCGCAAGCAGGACAGGGATCGTAGACCAAACCCCCATCGATCAGATCGCCGGTTCGATAGCGCAACACCACCGTGCCGCGGGCATCGAGCGGAGTGCATACAATCTCGCCGGGCCGTCCCTCCGGAACCGGTTCACCGGTCTTGGGATCAACGATCTCGACATAGGCGAAATCCGGGTAGAGGTGATAGCCGGTCGTCTCGCCCTCCCCCACCGGACATTCCGACCACGCCATCTTCCCTTCCGTGAAACCATAGGTGGACACGATCTCGACCGCTCCCGCGCCCAACTCCGCGCAGAGGGCGCGCAGCTTGCGACGCATGCCCTGCGGCACTTTCTCACCTCCGAGCACCAGCACCCTCAGCTTGGGCCAACGCATTCCACTGGAGGCGGCGTGTTGCAACAAGTGATAGAGAAAAGTCGGCATGGCGATCAGGGCATCCGCCTGTAGGCGGTCGATCAAGCGGATATTGCCGTCCGTGCCCATGACTTTGCCTCCCCCCGTCGACAGGACAAACCTGCCGCCGCCCAAGCCGGCGTAGTGCGCCTGCCAAAAGGCCAGGTGCGGCGCAAAAGGAAAGGCGTTGACGATCCGGAACTCGGCGGTCGTCCGGCAGATCTCCATGAGCCGGCGGCCGCAAGCCTGAAGATTGGCCACGTCATGGCTGGTGTAGAGAAACGGGACAGGAGCTGAGGAACGCCCCGTCGTCGACGTCAACATCACGGGCCGGAACTCTTCCGACAACCGTTCGCGAGTCCGGAGGGCGCCTCGTTTCAGGACACTGCGCCAAGTCGAGGGCTGCCGCATCAGCGCCTCCTCCTCAGGAGCCAAAAGAAAGTCGCGCGGCTCTGCGAGGTCGGCTTTTGAGGTAAAAGGCAAGCGCGTCAGATCCCCGGTATTGCGGATGGACTTCGGGTCGATTCCCTGCTCGGCAAACAACTTCCCGTAGTAGGCGCTGAACGGCGCCACTTTGCTTCGCAAGAAACGGCGTAACAATGCCGATTGGCGCCGCTCCAGCGCCTGCCTCGAGCTGGTGTCCCACCAAGGATTGCGCGGAACTTCAATCATGCCGGTCGACTGGTTCCCGCAGCAAAGCATGGATTTCATCGAGACGCGCCGTGGCCACTGCGCGCCCGGAATCGATGAACTTCCGGAAGTTCGCGTAATCAAACCAGGCCCCCGTAAGCTGATCGGGCCGGAGGCAAAGGTCGGCGCGAGCGGAGGAATCGTGAGCCATGCGGATCTGCGCGGCGCGGATGCTTTGGCGCAGGGTGTCGACGACATTTCCGTGCGCGAGCAAATTGATGTTGCTGTTGAAGTAGCCGAGGAACTGCCGCCACCACGGCCGCCGCGGAACGGGAGTTTCCAAGAGGCATACCCCCTCATCGACATCGTCGAAGGTCGGGATCACGGATACGGCCAGAACACGATCGACCTCGGCGTAACGCCGCAGCGCCCCCACCGGGAGCGGGTCGATGACGCCTCCATCGACACAGCGATGTCCCTCGAGCATAACCGGGGCGATGATTCCAGGCATGGCGCAAGAAGCGTGGACGGCATCGACGAGGCGTCCCCGGCGCAGCACCAAGCGCTCCTTCGAGTCCAAATCCAAGGTGACGATGAGAAGGGTCCGCGCAAGATCCTCAAAGCACATATTTCCCAAGGAGCGCTCGAGATGGGCCTTGGCCTTGAGTCCCCGAAACAAACCCTGCACCGGCGGGAACATGGGGTCAGCCAATTTCCAAACCTGGCGGCGGTCGTGCATCTCGGCGGCCAACTCCTCGAGTTCGCGTCCGGAAAAACCCGCGGCCCAAAGGGACCCGACATAAGCTCCCATGCTCGATCCGGCGATGGCGTGGATCTCGATCCCCTCCTCTTCAAGCACTTGGAGAACGCCGACGTGCGCCAGCCCGCGCGCGCCGCCCGAGGAAAGAGCCAGACCCAGCCGCGGCCTTCCATCCCGGCGCAAGGGACGGCCGCGATAGGGGCGTTCCCGCCCGGGCCTGTCGAGGAGCCGTCCGGATTCCCTCTGTTTCGATGCCGATGTTTCGCCCGCGATCACTCTAACACTGCGACGGCTTGAAGGCGCTGGATATTCAACAGCGAGGAGGAATCCCTCCGCGCCTTGCCTTCGACCTCGGTCCTCCCGGATATCATGCCCCACCCTGGCACCGGATCGCGTTCCTTGCCAGCGCTTCCGGCCAGCCGCTCTCCCGGCCATCGCAGGCGCTGCCGCCCCGTTTGACTTCCTCACTCCGCCTTTGATCCTGAACTCCTGTGAAGACCATGCCTCTCCTCCCGGTCTACGCCGGGCTCCTCGCCACTGGACTGCTCGCCGGGGCTTTCGCGGAGCCGGAACCTTGGGCCGACGCGAGCTTGCCAGAATCCACCGGGCTCGCCCTTTGGATCGACGCAGGACGCCAAGAAGAGGCCTGGGCAGCCGCAGGACGCCCTGCACTGCCGCCAAACGGAGCGCTGCTCGACTCCGTCTACGACGCCTCGGGAAACCGCCGCCACGCCCGCCAACCCGCTGCCGGCGCCCAGCCGCGATCCGTGGGGGAGCCACCGGAACGGCGGCAGATCCGTTTCGATGGCGACGACGACTTTCTTTTTGTTCAAGGACCCGACAACCTCGAAACGTGCACCCTTTTCGCCCTCGCGGCGCCGGCTTCGAATGCCGGCGGATTCCGGGCCGTGGCCTCCTCGAACCAAGCCGGCCGGAACGACTATGAGAGCGGGTTCAATCTCGACCTCGGTCCCGCTCCCGGTAACGCCCTGGATGTAATCAATGCGGAAGGCGCCGGTTTCAGCGGAGCCCGGGACCTCCTCGAGGAGACCTTCCCGTTGGGAGTTTCTGTGCTGCTCGAACTCACCATCGGTCCGGATTACGCCGAGCTGTCGGTCAACGGCGGCGAACCCGTCCGCCGCGGAAGGACCCCGGGAGAAGCCATTCGCGCCGAACAGATCTTGCTGGGCGCGCGGATCTATTCCCACACGGCTTTACCGCCCTCAGCGGGCGCGTTCTTTCACGGCGATCTTTCTCAACTGCTCCTTTACGACCACGCCTTGCCCGAAGAAAGCCGGTCCTCGATCCGTGACTGGCTTCTCGACCAGCGCCAATCCCTCGCTACGATCGCCGAGACCAGCTCGGCCGAGGGACGCCATTTTCTCACGCCTCTCGCCAGCCGGCCGCCGGTTCAAATCCTCGTACCCGGTTTCCGCGTCCGCCAGCTCCCGCTCGATCTGCCCAACATCAACAATGTCCTCTACCGGGCGGACGGAGTCTTGGTCGCCGGCGCTTACAACGGCAACGTCTATCTCTTGCGAGACACAGACGGCGATGGACTCGAGGACGCCGCTTCCCTGTATTGGGAGAACCGCGGACGGCTCCGGGCGCCCATCGGTATGGATCTCACCACCGCTTCGCATCCGCTCGGAGAAGGCGTGCTCTTGGCCAACCATGGAAAGGTGTCCTTCCTGACCGACACAAACGGAGATGGGCGCGCCGACCTCGAGCGCGTGCTCGCCGAAGGGTGGCCTCCCGGAAACCAAAGCGTCGACGCCGTCGGTTTGGCCGTGGATCCGCGCGACGGCTCGATCTGGTTCGCGATCGGCGCGGTCATGTACAACAATGCCTACCTGATCGACCGCGAAGGCAAGTCCCAATTCGATCTCGGCGATCCGCGCGGCACGGTCCAACGTATCGCGCCCGATCTGAGCGCGCGCGAAGTCATTTGCACGGGAATCCGTTTCCCTGTGGCGCTGCGATTCAATGCCGAAAACGACCTCTTCGCGGCCGATCAGGAAGGCGCCACATGGCTGCCCAACGGAAACCCCTTCGACGAACTCCTGCACATCCAGCGCGCGCGCCATTACGGATTTCCGCCGCGGCATCCGCGCCATCTTCCGGACGTCATCGACGAACCGAGCGTGTTCGACTACGATCCTCAACACCAGTCGACCTGCGGCTTCAACTTCAACCTGCCCAGGCCGGGCCAGCCTGTCTTCGGTCCGGAGCGTTGGTTAGGGGACGCGTTCGTCACCGGGGAATCGCGGGGGAAGATCTATCGCACCAGCCTGGTCAAACAGCCCGCCGGCTACGTCGCCCGCACGGAACTCTTCGCAAGCCTCGACCGCCTGACAGTGGATGCCTGTCTTTCTCCTAGCGGCGCCCTCGTGGTCTGCGCTCATTCAGGTGAACCGGACTGGGGCACAGGTCCGGAAGGAAAGGGGACTCTGTATCGTATCGAATACTCGGAGCCGGCGGCCCCTCAACCCGTCCTGGCCTGGCCGGAGTCGCCGGATCGCGTCGCCGTCGCCTTCGACGCGCCCCTCGATCCAGCCTGGCTCTCGAATCTCCAAGGCCATAGCGATCTGGTCCGTGGCGATTACGTCCGCGCTGGCGACCGGTTTGAAACGATGCGCCCGCCTTATGAAGTGGTCGCCAGGCAAATGAGCGCGCCCCGGTTTCGCGACGAGATCGAGAATGTCCAAGTGAGTCCCGACCGGCGAACCCTGTTTTTCACTAAGACCCCTGGGACGGCCTCCACCCACTTCGCCTTGACTCTTCCCGGATTTCCGCCTCGGCCCAGCCAGGTTTCACCTCCCGCCCCGGATGCCGCCCTCATCGTCCAGGAACCCTACGTCGATCTCCATTGGGATCTGAGCGGTGTGGAGGTCTCCTGGACTGGCGATGGCGAGCCTTGGTCCGGCTGGCTGCCGCACTTCGACACCGCCGTCTCCCGCGCGTTCACCCGCGACAGCCAACTTCACTCCGGCCTCTGGTCGCGCGCCGCGGCAACCGGAGAGCTGAGGCTGCGTGCTCAGTTGGATCTCGATCATATGCTCCAGCCAGCCGTGCAGCCCGGAGCCCAGCTCGACTTCGACTACCCACCTGAATCGGTCGTCGTCGCCTTCGCCTCGGAGTCCGGTCCCTTCAGCGTCCGCGTGGGAAACGGATCCGCCGTTGCTTCTTCCCCGGCCCAGGTTTCCCACCGCGCCCAATGGGAACTCTCGCCAGATCGCGAAGGCTGGTTGCCCTTCGAGATCAGACTCCGGACTAGCCCGGAACGCAGCGTCGATCTGGCCGTGACCTGGCATACCCGTGAGGATCCCCGTCCCCGCACTTTGCCGCTACGAAGAATCTTCGTGCCTTGGGCCACCCCAGAGGCCCAGCCGCTGCCCCTGCGTTCCGTGCCCAAAGAATGGGCCGGAGGCGATTGGTTGCGCGGCCGCAGCCTCTACCGCGGACCCGGCGCACGCTGCGCCCAATGCCACCGGCTCGACGGAACCGGGGGACGCATCGGCCCGGATTTGGGAAATCTCCGCCAGCGAGATTATCTTTCCGTGCTCCGGGACATTCGCGACCCAAACGCGGTCATCCATCCGGATCACGCCACGTATTCCGTCGAACGGCGTGACGGCGATCCACTCATCGGCACCGTGCGCAATCTCGACGGCGACCGCATCGTTGTCGGGTCGACTGCGGGCGACGAGATCACTCTAACAAAAGAATCCGTTGCTGCGTTGCGCCCGTTGCCCGTGTCCACGATGCCGGTTGGACTCGACGCCGTCCTCGGTCCCGAGGGCTTTCGCGACCTGATGACCTACCTGCTCACGGACCCCTTGTCCCCTGCCCCATTCGTGCGCGACGACGCTCCGCCGCCGCGATCCCTCTCCGGCTTCGAAACGCTCTTCGCCGACGCCCCGACACCCGCGCCCGCCGGCTCCGCCGAGCCGTTCCGCGTCGTCCTTTGCGCCGGCGAAAAGGATCACGGTCCCGACGAGCATGATTATCCGCTCTGGCGGGAGCGCTGGACCAAACTGCTCGGGCTCGCTCCCGGCGTCGTCATGGAATCCGCCCACAATTGGCCTACTGCGGCTCAGTTTGAAATGGCCGGCGTCATTGTGTTCTACTTCGCCAACCCCTTGTGGAACCTCGAGAAACGCGACGCCCTCGCCGCCTACCAAAAGCGCGGCGGCGGTCTCGTCTTTCTGCACTCGTCACTCGATGGCCGCGATCACTGCGACGCCCTGGCCGATCGGATCGGACTGGCTTGGCGGCACGGCCAGAGCAAGTACCGGCACGGAGACTTGCGCTTACGCTTCACGGACACCGCCCATCCCGTCACCCAGGGCTTGCGCGGCGAACAAGCCGATCTCGTCGACGAAGCTTACTGGAAACTGGGCGGCGACCGGGAATCCATCCAGATCCTCGCCGCCTCCACGGAAGAGGGAGAGGATCATCCGATGCTCTGGAGTTGTGAACGTGACGGCGGCCGTGTGTTCGTCTGCATCCCCGGCCACTACACCTGGACCTTCGACGATCCTCTGATCCGGCTGATCCAGCTCCGCGGCCTGTGTTGGGCTGCGGGACAACCGGTCGACCGGTTGTCCAGTCTCGCCACCGTCGGAGCGCGGCTCCGCGAATGACAGAATTTATCAGGAGTCGCAAGCCCTGCGTCGCGGCTGGCGCGGGCGCCGCTCTTCCAGGCAGGCCGCCCCTTTTCCGCTTCTCCTCCGCCTCAACGCTTCGGCGATCACGTAGGGCTACTATGGACTCTTTGGACTAGTCCGGCGTGTAATCGCCGTCATGCAGAACGATGCGGAAACGCAACCGCAGGGTTTCCCCTGGCGCCACTCGAAGGGGCATCGCCACCGGCTCTCCAAATGCCTTTAGCGCGCAGGGATTGGCCACCAAGACGCCGTAATCCCTCGCGTGAAACCGGCTGCGACGCGGGTTCTCCCGATGCGGAACGAGGGCGATCCCTACCTGCCGGCCATCGACCTCGCCTGCGTAATCACACCAGTCAGAGGGCTTTCCCCAGATCTCCTTCTCGTCGACCCGGCCTTCCCCATCGCGCATCCGGCCTCCCTGCCGCACCGCAATCGGCGTGGCCACCCGAACACCCAAGCCCATCTCCTCCTGATCCCCGAACACGAGTTCCTCATCGAGTGCCATGAACCGGCTGTCCCAGTCCAACATAAAGGCTGTTCCGCTGCGCCTAAACCGGAAAGCCGATTCCTCCCGGCACACCTGTCGCTCGCCGTCGAGATAGAGATTCCGGACCGTAAAAGCAATCTCCTCCGGTCCCGCAGCGGGTTCGACGATGTATCCATCGTGACGCACTGCGGCGCGGTTGCGCCAAAAATCGAAGCCGTTGAGATCGCCGAAAGCCAGCCAGACCCCCGGGTGCATGTCGGCATGGTCCGTGGCGTCGGTCCCTTCCACTGGCGGATGATTGCGCGTAACCAGGACGCCCGACGGCGTGCGAGCATCGGTGAAATAAGGCCGGCGGATAACGGGATCGCGGAAGACGTAGCGGAGCACTGCGTTTCCACTGGCTATCAGATCGAGAGCATGCTCCTGAATCCTGCGCACTTCGAAACCGGGGGGCGGCGCCTCTGGCACTGGCCCGCCGAAGCTGGACCGAGGCGCGGCGGCTAAGAGGAAGAGCGCCGGGAACCAGAGCAGAACTCCGGCGCCGGACTTGGCGTTGGCGACGGAAGAGGAGGTCATGAGCGCAGGGTGCCGGAAAAGCCAGGGCTTGTCCTCGAAAAACGGGGCGGGGGACGTGAGAACAAAGATTGAACAAACTTTGTCGCGCAAAGTCTGAGCATGTAAGCCGCAGGTCTCATAGCGTTTCGTCGCGAGGCGCTGCCAGCCCCTTACCGCCAACGATCGCCGTGCGCGCCGCCGAAGGCGCAAAGCTGGGTGAGAACACTCTGTTCACGCCCCGGCACGCGAGACGCAGGCATGGGGCGCAGCGCGCCACAGCAGAAAGGATAGGAGAAATGCGGATCAAACTCCGTTTCACTGCTGGCCTCCTCGTCGTCCCCTCATGAATGTCGTCCTCGCCCGCCATTTCGGAATGTGTTTCGGTGTCCGTGACGCCCTTCGCGCAACCCACGCACTGGCGGACCGGGCTCCTGTCACGGTGCTGGGAGAGCTTGTGCACAACCCGCTCGTGCATGACCACCTCGAGCAGCTCGGCGTTCGCCACGGCGACCTCGGCGCCTTGGAGACCGCCGAAACCCGGGACGTGGTTATTACCGCGCACGGCGCCTCCGATCGCGACCGCGAGACGTGGAGCCGCGCCGGGTTCCGGGTTTCCGACACCACCTGTCCCTTGGTGCGAAAGGCCCACGAAAGGCTGCGACGCTTGGTCGCAGAAGGCTTTCACCCCGTCGTGATCGGCTGCGCCGGACACGTGGAAGTCCGCGGGCTTACTGGCGATTTTCCGGGCGCCGACGTCGTCCTCACCGAAGAACAAGTGCGATCCCTCCCCGCCAGGCCGCGGTTTGGAGTCGTGTCTCAAACGACACAGCCTATCGTCCGGGTTCGGGAACTCGTCGCGGTTCTCCGGGAAACTCATCCGGAATCCGAGGTTCGCTTCTTGGACACGGTCTGCCAGCCGACCAAGGATCGCCAGATCGCCTTGGAAGATCTCTGTCGCGAATGCGACACCGTGGTGGTGGTCGGAGGACGTCAGAGCAACAACACCGGCGAGCTGGTGAAAGCAGCGGAGCGCCTGGGCGCCAGCGCGTATCACGTTACCGGTCCGGAGGAACTGCAGCGGCGCTGGTTTATCCGCTCGCGCAATGTCGGCGTCACGGCGGGAACGTCGACCCTCGACGAAACCGTCCAGCAGGTCTTTGAAGCCTTGAAGGCGATGGGGTAGTCCGCACGGCCCGTTTTCTCAGGCAGCTCTTTCAGCCGGCAGTTTCGCCGTTAGCGGCTTCTTGCCGGGGCGGCTTGTATGTCTCGCGGGGGGAGGAAATGACCTTCACCGAGAAGCGTCCGCCGGTCTTCAGCAGCATCGCGGCGATCGACGCGGAGCGCTTGCTCAAGGCAGTCTTTCGCCTTAGAGTCACGGAGATGGCGAATCTCGACGATATCGACACTTCCGGGATCGATCCCGAGCTGCTTGCGAACCCGTTGTTCCGGGAACTCGTGGAGGAGGGCCTTGCCATCCAGGATCGATTTTCCGCCGAACCCGTCTACGCGACGACCGGCAAGGGATACTTGATAAGCGCCGGCGTGGACGAAATCCGGAAGATTAAGGAAGCGGAAGAGGCGAAGTGGGAGCCGGAGTCATCGGGTCCCACCACGAGCATAGAATGTTCAAGTCGCTTCGTTCGATAACTCCAGAGCACTAATGCCAATGGCACTAGTGTAGGCGCGTATATGCTTATCCAACCGCCTAATCCCCCTTTGCCGCAATACCGCAAGAGTACTGGGACACTGGATGTGCCGGCGTTTGCGGAAATAAAGCTAACGGCATAGGTCGCGATATCCCATAAAAAGGTTCCGAATATCGCCGCTGCAACCAAATAAGTCACTATGTATGCAATCAACGCTTTCATGGATCTTCACAATTCTCCGTATGCTTTTGCTTGCATACGTCGTGATACACTCCAACGAGTGGGTTCGTAGCATGTGGGGCGTGATCTGATACTACTGACCCCGAATTCCTTGTCAACTAGAGTTTGGGATGCAAATAAAAACGACCGTCCGGTCTCCTAACAACCACTCGAACCCGCGAATCTGGTGATCCCTGATTCAGCCGCTCGAAAACGCTTTCCAGGAACGGAGCCGAGGCGTTCGGTTGAACTATCTGACACGTTTCAGTCTTAATGTCAATTACAGCCCTTTCGGTACTCCCAGTCATGTAAATAAAAGCACCCTCGCGCATAAACGCTCGGACGTCCTTAAGAACCAGTGTGGAACTATTGGGAGCAGCACCCAAATCATATAACTGATCATTGAGCAGCTGAAATCGATTGCCACACCACGCCGCTAAAGTATCAGCACCGATCGGAAATGACTCGCCACCGGATGCGGCGCCGTTTGAATCTTCAGAGATTCCGGAACGCTCCTGCTTGGCACAGCCTCCTCCTGAACAAGCGAATTCGGATATGGAGGCGGCGATTGCTAGGCATATGAGAAGCACGTGTGGCATAACTATCGGAAGGCTACTTTCTTGAGAGTCTCACAGACCGGTACTTACCTTCTACTTCCACATGTGGATTGGCCGTGCTGAGGGTAATCCTCATCGAAACTGGCTCCGTTAAGACTCCATTCACTTTTCTTGTAAATGTTCCTTCTTTCGCACCTTCTTCCACGAGGCTCACCTGTGAGCAGCAGCGTACAACCTGGGAAAACGCTTTCTGAGGCTAACCTCGTCACTAAAGTCAATTGCCTCTCCCGTTGGCTCACCATCCGGTATTGGCTCGTCATAATCCATTTCTTCACCAGTGACAACTTCATATGCTCTCCCCGCAGCCATATAAAATCCATCAGAAAAAAGATACGGAACATCCCTCGCAAAAGCAATTTCGGCCAATGAGTCCGGATCCTCCAAAACCCGATAATACCGCTCTTTACCCAAACTTATTAAACACTCACGAAACAGACTGAAATCGTCCCCTCCCAACCCCTCGCCAAGCAAGTAAGCCGCCGCCAAGGGATCCCACCGATTTGCTTTCCGCATCATTGCATAGAACACATCATCGAACGCTCTGATTTCGTCCGGCGTCCTCCTTGAAAGAACCTTGACCAATTCGTGAAACTCCTCGATGAAAAAGTCGCTCCCAAATTCAATACCCTCACTACACTTCGCGCAGTCCGCCATTTTTCGTGCTTCTTCGATTAACTCCCAGAACTCGTCTTCTAACATTTCTGTAGAAACATTAATGATTAAACGTTTGAGCATGGATTGTCTATGCTTCCAAATACCAGGCGGCCATAGGTCAAGAACTTTTACCAAAAGAACAGTCAATACACCAGCAACAGCGAAACCCCCAATTTTTGCATAAGCACCCTTAGCATTCATAATGCTCACATAACTACTGCTCCGTCAATCCCCGAATTCGATCTATTGTCTGATAGAGTGCCTCCAGCGCCGCATGACGCCCCGTCGTAATCAAACTCCAAGCGGATGTTCTCGTCCCCGGCCGCAACGGCCGCAGCGCTCTTCTCCATCTTGATCAGCCGGCTCTCCGCATCCCAGGTATACGTCCACCGTCCGTCGGTCAGAAGATTGCCGTCCGGGTCGTAGGTAGGCGCGACCGGCGCCGCAGGATGGAAATGCCTCCACGACCCCGAATCTCCTCCGGAGGCAATCACAACCTGATCCGACACCGGCCCGCTGCCGTTGCTCGCGCTCACCTGACTGCGAAAATAGTCGCTCCCGCTTTGAGAGTCAACGGTCTGACCCACGCCGTCGACAGTCACCGTGGCCGATCCGCCGGGAGATTTGCCTCGCACCGTGTAGTAGCCGTTGGTGGACACCGAAGAGTATTCATTCTCGGCATTGGGCGTGTAGGTGACACTCTGAATGTCCTCACTCTTGGATGTCCGGTTTCCGGCGTTGTCGTAAGCGTAGCTGTAGCCCCAGCCCCAGATTTGCGTTCCCGAGGAGAGATTCCGTGATGCGACCGTCACCTCGCCCCGGTCGTTGTAGGTGTAACTCCACTTGGTGAGATCCTCGGTCTCCACCGAGGTCTTGCGGTGATTACCATCGTAAGCCAGGAAACTCTGGCGGTTGATGGTGGAGCCGCTTTGGGTGGTGGCAATGCTGGCGAGACGGTCGATTTGGCTGTCGTAAGTCCTGGTCGTGGTTGTGACCAGCGTCGTGTTGTCCTTGAATTGCGTGCTCTGTAGCAAGTCGGAGTAGGCCATATAGGTGTAGGTGGCCGAGCGGTTGGGGATCACCCCAGCGTCGGTGACTTTTTCGAGTCTTCCGGTCGTGGAATTGTAGGTATAGGATACCGAGGTCATGGAGGAAGTACTCCACGTGCTCGAAAGCGCTGTGCGCCTGCCGAAAGCGTCAAGCGTCGCCGTCGTTGTGGATCCGGAAAGTAAGCCCGTTCCGGACACTGCCTCGGTGTAAGTCGTTCCAGCGCTATTCTCCGTGAAGCTCCAGGTCCCGGCTCCGTCCACCATGCCGGTCCTGCGACCATCGCGCTCATAGCTATAGGTGACAGAGGGTGTATCGGAGGTGGAGTAGGTCTGAGAAGTGACTTCTCCGGCGTAATTGTAGGAGTAGGATGTGTTGATTGCCCCTGCTCGCGCCCACGTCCGGGTCGTCACAAGTGGGGTGCCGGAGTAGTAGTTATAACTGGCTCCCTGGTTTCCCGCATCGAGCTTTTGCGTCATCAGAGCGCTGTCGTCATCATACACCCAGGAGGTCTTGTCGCCTGCGCTGTTAAAGCCCGAGGGATAGGCGGCAAAGATACTCGGCGCACTGGACCAGCTTGAAGCAGTGCCGCTTCGGTAGGTGTGCATCTCAATGCGGTCTCCAAATTCATTGTAGAGGAACTTCACGGGGTATTCTGCGGACCCCCATTTGTAGAGGAGTTCCCCTCTAGTGCTGTAG
>DATKCT010000096.1:0-6336 GCA_035513055.1 Verrucomicrobiales bacterium
TTCCGGCTGGGCCCAAGTGGAACAGCGGGTCAGGGCGAGACCGGCTCCGGCGAGACCGGCTGACTTGGCGGTGACCCCGAGGAAATCGCGGCGAGTGGGATGGGCGCTCATGACTGGTGCTGAGGTTTGTGGACCGGGACCTGCGCGGGCCGGTCTGCCGGGTGGCAACTGGAAGGCTGACACAGGAGGCGGAGGGAGAAAAGGCTTTTTCCCGCGGCCCCGGGAACTTCCTGCGGACGAGGCTTGCGGCCCAACGTAGGGGCAAGCGTCTCGCCTGTCCCCCTCTTCCCACCGTGGCGCGGGCACTCCTGATCGCGACTTGCGGCTCAGCGGTGGCCACTATCGCCTTCGCGCGCCAAGGCGCTCCGCGCCCTGAACGAGAGCGGCGATGCTCGCCGCAGTCCAAGACCCGCAAACTCAAACCCAAGCGCGTCGTTTCCGTGCAGAATCTCCCCGAGGACGGGGACGGGAAGGAACTCTTCGAGTATCGAGCGGTTGGCGATGGAGGCGGCATCGCGTGTTTCCTCGACCTGATTGAGGATGACGCCGGAGCAAGTGAGTCCGGCGGCGAGGATGCTTTCGACCGTGAGCAAGGTGTGATTGAGGGCGCCCAGGCGATTGTGGGTCACAACGAGCACCGGCAAGTTCAGGCGGAGAGCCAGATCGGCCATCGTTGCCCCGGGGGTCAGCGGTGCTTTCCAACCGCCCGCGCCCTCTACGACAACCCCGTCGAACCGGGTGGCGAGAAGCCGGTATCCCTCGACCAGCGCATCGAGATCGGCGATCCGGTCCTCGATGCGGCCGGCGGCGAGCGGGCTCATCGGGGCGCGGAACCAGAGCGGGTTGATTTCGTTCAATGCAGGACCGCCCGCGCCCGCTTCGCGAAGCAAAGTGGCGTCGGCGCGACTGCCGCAACACACCGGTTTGTAGCCCACGGCGCGGTGCCCGGCCCGGCAGAGGGCGGCGAGGAGCAGGCGGCAAACGTAGGTTTTCCCCACGCCGGTGTCTGTGCCGGTTACAAACCATCCTGTTGAGGTGTCCGGCATAAGCGATTGTGCCGTTGGGCGGAGTCTTCGAGAGCGAAGCGTCGAATCAACCTCGCCACGGATCCAGGATGAGCAACCTCAGTCCCGAAAGCGGCGCAGCGGCGGGCCGGGTCGATCCCGTTGACGGAACGCTTCTCTTGGATATAGCCGGCATTTCTTGTATCGTTTCTGCTGTGGTGCGCTGCACCCCATCCTGACCTTCTCGTTCGATCCGGCCATGACCACGATCCGGTCTTCCTCAGTCCCCATGGTATTCCGTCTCTCTGTCCTCTCCATCTCCGCCTCCATCGCTTTCTCTGGGTGTTCGCCCGACGCATCGAAGGGACCCCCTGAGACAGCCATGCCGCGCACGGGGGACGGCCGGATTCCGGACGAGCCCCATTCGCCGGAAGGGTCCAAGCATCCCCGGTTCCTCGGCGCGACTTTCCTTGAAGGGCTTTCCGGGATACCCCTGGCTGAGCGGGTTCCAGGAACTTGGGAGAGCGTGGATGCTTCGGCGGTCAAGGAGGCGGATGTGGGGCACGTCGCGCTCAGGTTCACCGAAGCAGGGACCGTGGAGATGGCGTCTTACAGTTCGGATGGGGCCCCGGCAGTTCGGCAAGACGGGACTTACGCGATCGAGGACGAGGGGCTGGAAGCCGTATTCCCCGGCAACCTCAAGGCCACGGTCACCTTCGAAGAGGACGCCTTGATTATGGAGGATAGCTCCAACGGCTCCAAGGTCCGGTTTCGGAAGCGCAGCCAGGATCTGCCTTTGGAGGAAGCACCCTCCGAAGGCGGTGCTTGAAGCGTGCCCGGGTTTCGCCGAACCCTATCGCCGCGATCCGGGCGGCTCGATGGCTCGATGATGCCACGGGAGCGATAGGTGAATATGCCGGAGAAAAGATCGGCCATTCCGGACGTGGCGATGTCTCCTGGATTTCCGGATGCTTCTTGGAAACGGCCTGTTCCCGCGACGGGATAGAACGAGCCGTGGAATGCGCCGTCGATGAGGGATAGGTACACGCCGATGGCGAAGGTGATCGTGCTGCCGTCGGCGAGCCGGGAAATGAACTCACCATCGAAGCGCAGAATAAGGGGATCCGCCAAAGCGACGGTGAGGTCGTAATGCGAGCGGAACTGACCCAGGGGATGGGATCTTCCTCTGTCAGTCGCCTGGAGTTGGGCTGATTCTTGGATCCCTGTGGCAACCGCGAGGACGGAGAGCAGGGAGTGCTCGTCGAGATGGGCCGAACCCTGACTGACAAATGGGACCGCGACCGGGTTGCCGGGAGGGCGGCCCCCGGCGCCGGCTTGGTTCTGAGCCATGAGGCAAAGCAAGAATACGGGCAGGAGGCGTCTGAGGAAGGGCAAGGAGTGGGCGGTCATAGGAATGAGAAAAAAGCCGAATCCGGATCAAGGAGGGGGGGTGAGACGATCCGGTCTCGACCCCTGTTCTTTCATCCCTTTCGGCGTCACTTCCGCCTAAACTGCGCCCTGCTCTCTCGTCAAGCGCCTTTGCGCTCCATGATGACAACCATTTGCTTTGGCGTTCTTCGATCGGGACCGGTAGTGGGGCGCCGGCGGCAATTCCGGGATGCGCGTGGCAGAGGGGAGTTCGCAGCGCCTGGCGACAGAACGGAGCGAGGAATGCAGGTAAGGGATTAAATTCAGCTCAAAAGCGTAAGAAAAGCCTTGCGCGGCGCCTCGGATCCCTTCACTTTTAAGGTGTCACGGGCAAACTGTCCTCAAACCCTCTGGCATTTTTTGCAATGAAGAACTGGAAGTGTATTTCGCTGTTGTCCTCGGCCGTGCTTTTCGCAGCCGGTGTATCGGGAGTTGCCGCGGTGTCCGTGGCCAATGGAGATTTCGAGCAGGATACCGCTCTGTTTACGGTGTGGCCCGGCTACACCGATGGGGGAGGCGTCAACCCTTCCAATATTCCTGGTTGGACCGGGGAAGGCGGTCGCGGCATTAACCCGGTGGTTCCGAACGGGCCTGGGGATGCTCCTTTTCGCGATAATGGCACCAACGCCACCAGCATCGCCTTCCTGCAGGGAAACTCATCGATTTCTCAGCAACTGACCGGGTTCAGTGTCGGGGTGATCCATGTGATCAGCCTCGACTTCAACTCTCGGAATTGCTGCGGCGCCTTTCCTATTGGGGAGATTGCCATTGACGACATCGTGCTGGCCAGCAGCGCCGATCTTTTCCCGGCTCCTGGAGTCGTTCCCCCGGTCGGCGACAATCCGTGGTATACTGCCGACATTCCGTTCTTAGCCACATCGGACACGCATGTGTTGACGATCCGGTCCATCGTTCCCGAAGGTGACGCGACGCTGCTCGTCGACAACATCTCTGTGGCGCCGATTCCCGAACCGGTAACCCTGAGTTTGTTGTTGGCGGGCGGTCTGGGGCTATTGGCGCTGCGGCGCCGCAGGCGCAAGTAGGGAAGGCATCAAGAATACCTCCTGCCCGAGCGCACTTGGGCCGCGGGCACTCCTGCCCGCGAACTCTTGCGGCCCAACGTAGGGGCGGGCGTCTCGCCTGCCCCATTTCTTCACACCGTGGCGCGGGCACTCCTGCCCGCGCCTGGAGTTTTTACATTTGCGACTGGACGTGGTCCCAAACTTCAATGGAAGGAGCTTGCAGAGCCTCGGGAGAAGCCGGAGGCTTCCCAGCTTGAAGCCGGTGGTGAAGCGCAGCGACACCACCGGTCTGAGTTGCATCTCGATCCGCACCCCGGCAGGGATGCCAGCAAGCGGCTGGCTATGGCCTTCACCTACACATGCCTGCTTGAGCATGTCATCTTCTCTACTAGTTCTTTACGATAACGAAGAATAATGAGGGCCGCTCAGGCCTCTTACGTAAGATGTGGAACCGGTTTGCGACCGTCCCCCGGCTGCGGCTGCTCGCCTGGCTGAGTTTGACCGCTGGAGCACTCATTTTGCCCAGCCTCTCTGGCGCTCCAAGCGAGTGGCCTTCAGTGCGTTTCGAACTGCTGGCCGATGGGTTCATTCGTCCTCTGGCGGTGGTTTCACCGAGAGATGGGACTGGGCGTTTGTTCATCGTGGAACAACGCGGCCGAATCTATCAGTGGAAAGATGGACAGTTGCGAGATTTCCTCGATTTGCAGGAGCGTGTGATGGATAACCAAGAAGGCGGCGATGAACGCGGTCTTCTCGGGTTGGTGTTTTCGCCTGGCTTTGCCGAGAACCAGGAGTTCTACGTCAACTACACCCGTAATGCTCCGGCGGCGGACGGCGCCACGGTCGTTTCGCGGTTCCGCACGCGGCCTGCGGGAATCTTCAATCCGGGCGATCCAGTCGGGGACCCGGACTCCGAGGAGGTGCTTCTCACGGTGGCGCAGCCCTTTTCCAATCACAATGCGGGCGATCTTCACTTCGGTCCGGATGGCTATCTCTACATCGGGATGGGAGATGGCGGTTCGGGTGGGGATCCGGGCAACCGCGCTCAGGGCCGCCAGGAGCTTTTGGGCAAAATGCTCCGGATCGATGTGGAAGGCGCCCCCTCCTCCGGCTTGCCCTACGGCATTCCTCCGGACAATCCCTTTGTGGAAGACACCATTATCCGCGACGAGATCTGGGCTTTCGGTCTGCGCAACCCCTGGCGCTGGTCCTTTGACCGGTCGACCGGGGATCTTTACATCGGGGATGTGGGGCAAAACAATTACGAAGAGATTAGTTATGCGGAGGCCGGCAGCACGGGCTTGAATTTCGGGTGGCGACGCTACGAGAGCATCCATCCCTTCAACCTGAGCACGGAACTGGCCGCCGGGGTGGAGACGCAACCCATCCTCGATCTGCCTCAATCGCAGGGCGAACGTTCCATCACCGGAGGCTTTGTGTATCGGGGGCAGCGCTTTCCGCGGATGCAGGGGCTTTACCTGTTTGGCGATTATGTCAGCAGGAGACTATTCGCGGCTTGCCAGGACGAATCCGGAGATTGGGTGAGGCACACCTTTCCGACTACGCCCTACCGGATCACGTCGTTCGGAGAAGACGAGAATGGGGAACTCTACCTGACCGACTTCGCCTCAGGCGGCGTCTACCGGATCCTGGACACGCGGGATGCAGCCTATTTGCAGATCGTATCGAGCGCAGCCGACGAAGAAGAAGACCAGTTCCGGTTCACGTTCGGCGCCCAGATCGGAGAGAGTTACCAGGTGCAGCAATCCAGCGATTTGAATGGCGTCTGGGTGGACGTTGGCGACCCGGTCGTGGCACAGGATTACCGGGTGACCGTAGAACGGCGGTTGCACAGTTCAGCCGCGACGGAGAATGGAGGGGAGCTTTATCTCCGGGCCAAGCGTCTGGACTGAGTCGATCGAAAATGGCGGCGCGGTTCGGGCGATGGATCTGCTGTGGACTGGCCCTGCCGTTGGCTGGCCCTCCGGTTCTGCGCGGTGAAGAAGCGGTTCTGGAGGCGGCTCAGGACAGCGCCATCTTTTCCGAGGACGGAACTCTCAGCAGCGGGCAGGGGTGGTTGTTCGTCGGACAAACGCAAGGCAGTCTCGGCGCCGGATCCCGGCGCACGTTGCTGCGTTTCGAACTCTCCGGCGCCTTGCCTGCCGGCGCGGTGGTGGATTCGGCGGTCTTGACCTTGACCAAGGAGATGCACGCTCCGGCCTTGCTGGAGACGAGCCTGGCCGTGCACCGGCTGACGGAAGCCTGGGGGGAAGGAAACTCGAACGCGACAACCGGATTGGGCGATGGGGCCGGCCAAGACGACGCGACCTGGACGAGGCGGTTTTTTCCTGCCGTGAATTGGAACATACCCGGCGGAACCTTTCATTCCGATCCATCCGCGCAGGGGGATTTTGTTATGGCACCGGCCCGGCAGACGCTGGAATGGGACGGTCCGGGCTTGACCGCCGACGTGCAGCTTTGGCTCGAGGATCCCATGATGAACTTCGGCTGGATCCTGCTGGGTGAGGAAGGGCGCCCGGGCACAGCCCTGCGCTTGGCGAACGCTGAGAATCCGATGGAGCAAACCCGGCCTCGTTTGATGCTGACCTACACGGCGCCGTCCTCCGCCAGCCACCGGCAGTTGTGGCTCGACCAGTATTTCAGCGCTGAGGAACAGGCCGATCCAGCCATCACCGGAGATCTTGTGGATCTCGACGGCGACTCCCTGAACACCCACTTTGAATACGCCTTCACGCTTGATCCCAAGACCCGGGACGCGGAAGGCGGACCCCGGCTTGAGGTGGGGCCGGGGATCCCGGTTCTGCGCCTGACTCGCCATACCGAGGCGATGGATCTCACTTACCGGGTCGAGGTCAGCGCCA
>DATKCT010000097.1:0-11749 GCA_035513055.1 Verrucomicrobiales bacterium
CGTAGACCGCCGTGACCCCCAAGACGATCACCCACAAAATGACCACCGCCGCAGTCCGCGAAAAAAACCAGCGCCCGATCGTGGCCAGTAGACGAATCATCGCTTCTAGCCCGGATTTCCCATGCCGTTTCGTCGCGAGGCGCTGCGAACCCCTTTCTGCCAGCCGAGCGAAGCGAGACAGCCAGCCCCTCGGGGGGGCTGCCCGAAGGGTAAAGCGCAGCGACGGAAACGCCGCGCGCAGTCGAGGGCGCAGAG
The DNA here is from genome assembly GCA_035513055.1 of Verrucomicrobiales bacterium. Lineage (GTDB taxonomy): Bacteria > Verrucomicrobiota > Verrucomicrobiia > Verrucomicrobiales > DEV007 > DATKCT01. The sequence continues at coordinate 256 of DATKCT010000097.1, forward strand.
CTGGATGCGCACACCTTGTTCAAGCCAGAGGCAAGCGGAACGCGGGCAGGATGGAACGCAGCGCGCCACCGCAGAAAGCCTATGAGAAATGCGGGCTCGCTTTACTCGATTTCGGAACGGAGACGCGCCCGGGACCGGAGGCCGGCGCGCTGCCGGCACGCCCATCGGCGCGGCGCTCCTCATTTTTTCCTTGGCTATTGGCACGATTCAAGCTGTTGTTTCCGCTGCAATTCCCAGGAGGACGGGCGGCGCCGCAGCCCGGTCTGAACTTCCTCGGGATACTGCTCGATCTTATCCTATCCTATTTGGCACCCCTCATGAAAAAAATCGAAGCAATCATCAAACCCTTCAAATTGGAGGACGTGAAGGAGGCTCTCGCGGAAATCGGCGTGCAGGGCATGACTGTCACCGAGGTAAAGGGTTTCGGCCGGCAAAAAGGCCACACGGAGATTTATCGCGGCAGCGAATACACCGTGGACTTCCTGCCCAAGGTCAAACTCGAGATCGTCGCGGATGATGACGTGATCGACACAGCGGTCGACACCATCGTCAAATCCGCCAACACGGGCAAGATTGGCGACGGCAAAGTCTTCGTCTCCCCGGTCGAGGTCGCCATCCGCATCCGGACCGGTGAAAAAGGGGCGGCCGCCGTGTCGGGCGAATAGACGCTCCCGCTCTCTTGCTTTCTCTTCGCGTCGCCTTCCCCTTTGCCGGGGAAGGCGCGTTTGTTTTTTGAAGGCGGGCTTTGCAGGGGCCTCCAGGGCTTTCAAATACATCAACAGGCCTTCAATGCGGAACCCCAGACTGCTCCCCAATCCCGGCCTTCGGTGGTCCAAGAAAGCTGCCAGAGCATACCAAGCCGCGTAAGCGCAGTAGCGGGCGCTCCTCTGGTCTCGAACGCCGCTTCAACGCGCGCCACCAATCGCTTCGCCCAGCGCAGGATTTTCACTGGTCAAGCTCCCCGCCCGATGCAACTTTTGGACCAACCGGTGTTTCCCCTAGAGGGAAGGCCGGAGCCACATCTTCGGGTTATGGACCAGACTATTCGAGTCCTCCGCAACGCTCTCGCCGCCGCGCCGAACGAGTGGGAAACGCGGCGCCATCTCGCCGAACTGCTAGCCGCGGCAGGACAACAAGAGGATGCCGCGCGGCTTATCCGCGACGCCCCGCACATCCCCGGAGAGACCGCCGAGACCATCTTCGCCGCAGAACATCTCGTTTCCATCGATCCACATCGAGCGGGCGCCCTCGTTGACGAAGTCCTCCGCTCCCAACAGGATCACGAGGGCGCTCTCCGGCTTCGCGAACGGTTAAACGCCCCATCCGGATCTAGCGTGCCGGAGGAAGCCCCGCGGTCCCGGCCGGTCCCGCCGCCAGTGAAGCGGTCCAGCAGACCCGTCCCGCCACCGCCCAGACCGCGGGGTGCCGCGCCGTCGACTCCGGTCAAACCGGCGCCCCAGCCTCCGCCCGCCCCGCGCCGGCAACAGGCGTCCTTCCAGGCTCCTCCGCCATCGCCGGCGGCCGAAGCTTGCGCTCCGGATCCAGCCGCTTCCGCAGCCGCTTCAGTTTCCCCAACGGCGGCAGCATCCGGGTCCTCCGAGGTTCCCGCTCCCGCTCAGACCGCTTTCCCGGCGCCATCGCTGGCGGCTGCCAAGGCCTCGATCCGCGCCAACAAGAAAGCGCTTGCGGAGCCCAGCAAGCCGTTGAGCCCTATCGAAAGCGCCATCGAATCGGAGCGCCACCGGGGTCAAGCGATGGCCTGGCTCGGCGCCGGCATCCTTCATGCGCTGCTGCTCTTTCTGTTCCTCTTTTGGGTGCTGGCCGTGCCCCGTTTGCCTCAGCAAGCGATGGTCGTGCGCGCGGAGATCCCGCCGCCCCCAGACGCCACGCCGCAAATGAAGTCGCTCCAGCAGCGGCTGCCCCAAAAGCCCTCCTCCTCCAGCGCGGCACGCTCGAAAGTCATCACTTCGGACAGCGTGTCGCCCGTCGTGGCGCCCGAGGTGGAGGAACTCACGATCACAGACGAACCTCTCGGAGCCGGCGACTCCTTCGGCTACGGTTCAGGCTGGGGCGATGGGGACGGCGGCGGCGGGGGCGGCGTGGTTCAGTTTTTCGGCGAGAAAGAGAAAGCCAAGCGCGTAGCCTACATCGTCGATTTCTCCTACAGCATGATCAGCAACGTGGCCGGCGGCAAGAAGCGCATCGACACTCTCAAAGACGAACTCATCGATTCCATCGGGAAACTGCCTCCCACGATGCAGTTCAATATCATTTATTTCTCGGGCGCGGGTTGGACGGCGGGTGAAGATCCGGAAGGGAAAGAGTTCCAGGAAAGGCTTCAGGCCACCATGCAAGGGGAAAACCCCAAGTTGAATGTCCCCTGGCTCACTGCGGAAGCCAAAGTCAAAAAGGAGCAGACCGCCATCATCGAAGCGATGCCCCTGGCCGGCCAGGAAACCGGAGGCGGAACCATGTGGACGCCGCCTCTCAGGCTGGCCCTGCAAATGCGGCAACCTCCCGACCTCATCTACCTGCTCACCGACGGGGCCGCCCACGACAGCCACACTTTCGTGGCGAACCTCCTCAAACTCAATCCAACCAAGATCCCCATTCACACCATCGCCATGGAAATCCCTGGAGACACGGCGAAACGCCTCGCCGAGGTCGCAGAGAAGACCGGCGGCAAGTTCACCATCATTCTCGATGGCCAGCTCTACACAGGAGAGCGGGCCAAGAGCTATACGGATCCGAAGTTCAATCCCATTCAGTAGCGTGACGGGATCCGCGTCTCGACCCGTCCGGCTCCGGCGGCTGGGAACAACCGGGTTCGACGTGTCTGAAATCGGTTTCGGCACTTGGCAACTCGGCGCCGATTGGGGCGATCCTCTGCCGGAGGATACTTGTCGTGACGCGCTTCACGCCGGTCTCGATGCGGGAATCAATTTCGTCGACACCGCCGACATCTACGGATCCGGCCGTTCCGAACGCATCGTCGGTTCCGTGCTCCGCGAACGCCGCGAACCCGTCGTGGTCGCCACGAAAATGGGCCGCGGACCCGGCTGGGAACCCGCCCTTTCCGCGATCCGCGCAGCCGCTCGCGGTTCGCTCGAACGCCTCGGCGTCGAAGTGCTCGATCTCGTTCAGCTCCACTGCGTCCCTTCCGGGGTGCTGCGGGACGGCGCCGTTTTCGAACACCTCGAGACCATCCGGCGCGAGGGTCTCATCCGCCATTACGGCGCCAGCGTCGAAAGCATCGAAGACGCCCTCTTTTGTATCCGGCACAGCGGTTGCGCCACGCTCCAAGTCATTTTTAACCTCTTCCGCCAGCGTCTCATCGACGAACTCTTCCAAGGGGCCGCCGTCAATCACGTAGGCATCATCGCCCGCGTCCCGCTGGCCAGCGGCGTGCTTTCCGGAAAGTTCAGCGCGGGCCATCGCTTTCAGGACAACGATCATCGCGCTTACAATGCCGATGGAGATTGTTTCAACGTCGGGGAAACCTTCGCCGGCGTTCCCTTTCCCGCCGCAGTCGAGTTCGCGTCCCAGATCCGCGAGATCCTCGCCGCAGAGTCGCCCGATGCCTCTCTCGCTCAAAAAGCCCTGCGCTGGATCCTCGATTTCGACTCCGTGAGCACTGTGATACCCGGAGCGACCTCAGCCCGCCAAGCTCGGGAAAACGCCGCCGCCAGCAGCCTTCCCCGCCTCGGCGAAGGCGCGCACGCCGCACTAACGAAACTTTATCGCCAGTCCATCGCGCCCGCTGTGCGCGGCGTCTATTGAACTCCGAGCGCCTGCCCCAAACTCTCGAGGGTCCACCCCTCCAGACTCTTGGTGACGACGTCCGCCGCGGACAAACTCTTCGCCGGGTGAGTCGTGGCCAGACCCACCACCCGCATCCCTCCCCGCCGCGCGGCTTCGATGCCCACATGCGCGTCTTCAAAGACGACGCAATGGGCCGGCTCAACCCGGAGCCGTTCTGCCGCACGAAGGAATACATCCGGATCCGGCTTGCCTTTGCTTACGTCCTCAGCAGAAACGATCGCGTCGAAACACCCGCTCAACTGCGTCAACTCGAGCACCGTGTCGATATTCTTCCGCGAAGTGGAAGACCCCACCGCGCAGGGAATTCCCGCCTGCCTGAGCGTCTCCAGAAACTCGCGAATCCCCGGCAGCGCTTCAATTCCCTGGGAACGAATCTCCTCCCGGTAGAGAGCCTCTTTCCGGTCCGCTAGGCGCGCGATCTCCCCGTGATCACCAGGGGCCGCCCATCCGAGGATGTCCGGGATGATCTGGGCGTTGCGCATCCCAAAACTCCGCTCGAAGGCGCCCCTGGGAAACGGAAGTCCGGTCTCCTCTGCCAACCGGTCCCAACTGCGCCGGTGTTGCGCCTCGGAATCGATAATCACTCCATCCCAATCAAAAATCGCCCCCAAGATGCGCATGCCCCGGAGCATAGCTTCCCACCCTCCGCCCGCAAGCTGCGGACTACTTCCGTCCGGGGTTCCGCCTTTGGGGCCTGTTGCTTTATTCTTTCCAGGGTTGCCTCGCCAGCCGGTTTCCAGGTATCAGATTCCGTTCTCCACTCGCTCGTTATGGCTGCTGCATCCGATACCCCCACCGGTCGCGAAGGCGACATGAAGCTCTTCTGGGCCTGCCTCATCGCCCTCGTGGCGACTTCGTTCGTTTTCGGCGTCCGCTCTGCTCTCATCGGAGAAATCGGAAATGACTTCGGACTCTCCCAAACCGAGAAAGGAGAGATTCTCGGCGTCGGTCTCTGGCCCTTCGCCCTGAGTATCATCGTCTTCAGCCTCATCATCGACAAGATCGGCTACAAAACGGCGGCTATTTTCGCCGTGGTCTGCCATCTCGTCGCCATCGTCCTCACCCTCAATGCAACCGGCTTCCGCATGCTCTATTGGGGAACTTTCATCGTCGCCCTCGGCAACGGAGCAGTCGAAGCCTTCATCAATCCCGTGGTCGCCACCGTGTTTCCGAAAGAGAAAGCCAAGTGGCTCAACATCCTCCACGCGGGTTGGCCCGCCGGAATCGCTCTCGGCGTCATCTTCATTCAGTTGCTTGGCTTCGCCGAGGATCTCAGTTGGAAAGTGAAGTTCGGGATGTGCTTCCTTCCCGTCATCCTCTACGCCCTGCTCATCCTCAAGCGCGTCTTCCCCGTTCAAGAACGCGTCGCCGCCGGGGTGAGTTACCAGGACATGCTCCGGGAAGTCGGCTTCCTCGGCTTCTTCATCATCGGCTCCCTCGTGGTCATGGGCGTTGTCCAGATGACCGGGGAAGTGATTTCCCTCGGGGGCAGCCTCCTCGCTGGGCTCGTGATTGCCGCCGTCGCGGGCTTCTATACCCGGTCCATCGGAAATCCCCTATTCATCGTCATTCTGCTAACCATGGGACCGCTGGCCACCACCGAACTCGGGACGGACACCTGGATGATCGATTTGCTCAATATCGAGTTGCCCAATGCCTCCCCCTGGATCCTCGCTTACACCGCCGTCATCATGACCGTTCTGCGTTGTTATGCGGGCCCGATCGTCCACAGGTTCTCTCCCATCGGGTTGCTCGTCCTCAGCGCCGCCGTGGCCATCGTGGGTCTGCTCTTCTTCTCCAAGGCGTCCGGTATTACCTGGATCTTGGCCGCGGCCACCATCTACGCCTTCGGCAAGACCTTTCTCTGGTCCACCACTCTCGGTCTCGTTTCCGAACAGTTCCCGCGCGGCGGCGCCCTCACTCTCAATGGCGTCTCCGCCGTCGGCGTCCTCGGCATGGGCCTGATCGGAACTCCCGGTATAGGCTATTACCAAGACAAACAGATTGAGGATGACTTGAAAGCAAATCACCCGGCGCTCTTTCAGCAGGTAGCAGGCAGCGAAACGCCCAAGCTCTTCGGCCTCGTCACTCCTGTCGATCCCGACAAGAAGACCCTGCTGCCCAAAGCGGATCAGGAAGTTTTGAGCGCCGTCGAAGCGTCCACGAAGAAAACCAACTTTGCCCGGGTCGCCGTCTTTCCCGCCTTCATGTTGCTGGTCTACGCCGGCATCTTCCTCTACTTTCGTTCGCGCGGAGGTTATCGTCCCCGAGATGTAGCCGCATCCCATTGACGGCGCTCTCTGGGGCCGCCGCCGATTCCCGCACAACCATGGACTACCTCGAGCAGGCCCGCCGCGTCATTCGCCTCGAGATCTCAGAGCTGGAACGGCTCGCCAACCGCATTGGGGATTCGTTCCGTGAAGCCGTCCACCTCGTCTTGCAAGCCATCCAGAGCGGCGGCAAGACCATCATCGTCGGGGTCGGAAAATCAGGGGACATCGGGCACAAGATCGCCTCGACGCTCAACAGCACCGGCTGCAGCGCCGTCGTCCTGCACCCGCAAAACGCCCTCCACGGCGACCTCGGGTTGGTCCGGGCCGGAGACGTCGCGCTCGTTCTCTGTCAAAGCGGCGAAACGCGCGAAATCCTCGATCTCCTCCCCCACCTTCGCCGGCGGGGCGTCAAGATTGTGACCTTGACCGGCCGGATGTCTTCGACCGCCGCCCAACACGCCGATGTCGTCCTCGACACCTCCGTCGAGCGGGAGGCCTGCCCGTTGCTCCTCGCCCCCACCTCCAGCAGCACCGTAGCCCTGGTGCTGGGCGATGCGCTGGCCATGGTCCTCCTCGAAGCCCGGGGATTCCGCAGCGAGGACTTCGCCGAACTCCATCCTCAAGGACAGCTCGGGCGCGTTCTCCTCACCCGGGTCCGCGATATCATGCGCACCGAGGAGCGCCTGCCGTTGGCGCACCAAGATCTGACCGTGCGCCAAACTCTTGACCATATGACCGCCTGTCGCGCAGGCGCCGCGGTGATCCTCGACGACGAAGACCGGCTCGCAGGGATTTTCACCCATGGCGACTTTGTTCGCGCCTACCAAAAGGAACCCGGCGTCGGCGACCAGCCTGTGAGCGATTACATGTCGGGCAACCCCATTTCGATCCACGGAGACCGCTTGGCCATGGAAGCCTTGCAGATCCTCGAGCAGCACCGCATCGATGATCTCGTCGTCGTCGACGATGATGATCGTCCCATTGGTCTTCTCGACACCCAAGACCTCAGCCGGCTCCATCTCGTGTAGGACCGCATCGCCGCATCTCTCATACCGGTCCCCACCCACCCTCCGTCCCTGTCTCCCCGGGCGCCGCCCCTGCGCTCTTGCGCTTCAATCCACGTAAACCGCTTCGTTTGAATTGAAGACGGCCAAACACAAGTCGGTCAATGCCGCCTTCTCCGGTTCCTCATGACCATCGTCCGCGGCGATCTCGGATTGTCCCCGGAGGAATCCCAGCGCCGCTTCCATCTCGCCAGCCGACGGCGCCCGGCCCAGAACCTCGCCATAGACCAGGCCGATCCAGTTCTCCTTCGCCTGGCCCCCCTCAGCCATAACCCGCCTCGCCAATGATTCCGACAAATCGCGCGACAAATCCGAGTTCATCAGGGTCAACGCCTGAGGCGCGGTCGTTGACACATCCCTCCGGCCGCAGACAAGATTGGGATCCGGCCGGTCGAAAACATCGAACATCGGGTACCGCAGGTTTCGACGGACGAACAAGTAGACGCTGCGCCGCTCGAATTCCGCGGGATCCTCCGAGACTTTCCATTGGTCCTTAAGAAGCGTTGCGGTGACTTCCTCCGGAAGAGGCGGTTTGAAGCTCCGTCCCCCTATGCGCCGGTTCAACCGGCCCGAAGCCGCCAACATGGCGTCCCGAATCGCTTCGCCGCTGAGACGGCGACGGTGCATGCGGGACAGAAGGCGGTTGCCGGGGTCCCGGCTCAATGCCGCTTCCCAGGCCGCACCCCGGCCGCGAGAGGCTTGCTGGTAGCCTGCCGAGGTCGCCAACAGCCGGTGCATTTCTTTCAAGCTCCACTCGCGCCGGGGAAGTTCCGCCGCTAACCATTCCAACAGCTCCGGGTGGCTGGGCAGCGACCCCCCGATCCCAAAATCGTTAGGCGTCTCCACCAGCGGAACGAGAAAATGGTGTTGCCACAAACGGTTGACCATCACCCGCAGGGCCAAAGCGTTGTCCGGCCGGGTCATCCATCGGGCCAGGGCCGACCGGCGCCCTGACGAGACCGCATCCTGTCTCGGAGCAGGAACGACAAGCCCGCCGCCCAACACGTCGAGCACCCGCGGCACAGCCGGATCCACCTCCTCCGCGGGCCGGCGAAAGTCCCCCCGGACCATGACCCGGGACGGTGACGGCAGGGGTCCGGGTTCGCGCGCCACCGGCGGCAACTGCTTCTGCTTTTGCGGCTTCACCACCGTGTTGGCAAAGAACGACTGGAACCGGTAGAAATCATGGATGCTGACCGGGTCGGACTTGTGATCATGACACTGTGCGCATCCAAGCGTGAGGCCCAGGTAGACCGCTCCCACCGTCGATGTCATCTCGTTGAGGAATCCATGGCGGCGCTCTTCCACGAGATTGATATCCACCATATCCGGCCCGGCCATGAGAAACCCGGTGGCGACGGCGGACGAAGGATCGCCAGCCCCGAGTTCATCGCCAGCCAGTTGCCTCCGGACAAAGTCGTCGTAGGGCATGTCCGCGTTGAATGCCTCGATCACCCAGTCCCGGTAACGCCACGCTTCCTCACGTTCGTGGTCGTACTCAAATCCGTCGCTCTCAGCAAACCGCGCCAGATCCAGCCAGTGCTGGGCCCAGCGCCGCCCGTATTCCGGGGAACCGAGCAAGCGATCGACGAGACGCTCGTAGGCGTCCGGGCCACGATCCTCGACAAATGCCCTCACTTCCGCCCAACCGGGAGGCAACCCCGTCAAATCGAAACTCACCCGCCGGATCAAGGTCGCCCGGTCCGCCTCCGGGGCGAAAGAAAGGCCTTCCTCCGCGAGCCTCGCCAGGAGAAAGCGATCGACCGGATTGCCGGCCGCTGCTGGATCTGCCGCGGCGGGGACCTCCACGCCGGCCAACGGTCGAAACGCCCAATGCCCGCGGTCCTCTTCCGTAACCGGCGCTTCGTCTGAGGAGATTGCCGGGACCACCGCGACGCCGAGCAGGACCCACAGCCCCGCTGCGGCGGACCGGGCCGCTCCCTGCCTCAAAACGGACCCTCGTCTCATGCCAGAATCTGCCGCACCACCCGGCCCGCTACGTCAGTGAGACGGTCATTGCGTCCGTTGTGAAAATAGGTGAGCTGCTCGTGATCGATCCCTAACAAATAGAGGATGGTGGCGTGCAAGTCATGCACGTGCACTTTCCCGCTTTCGGCTCTCAACCCCAATGCGTCCGTCGCGCCGTAAGCTATCCCCCCCTGCGTTCCGCCCCCGGCCAGCACCATGCTGTAGCCCCAAGGGTTGTGATCGCGGCCCGTTCCCTGTTCGCTCATCGGCATCCGCCCAAACTCTCCCCCCCAGATCACCAGCGTGTCCTCCAAGAGCCCACGCGCTTTCAAGTCCCGGAGCAGGCCGGCTGCAGGACGGTCCGTGGCCAGACAATGGTCGCTGTGGTTCTCCACCAGATCGTTGTGCGCATCCCAGCCGTTCGTGTCTCCGGAATAAAGCTGCACAAAGCGGACTCCCCGTTCGAGCATCCGCCGGGCCAGCAAACAACGGGTCCCGAACTCCCGTGTTTCCTCCCGGTCAATCCCATAAAGCGCCAATGTCGCGCGCGATTCCCCTGAGATGTCGACCAACCCGGGCGCCGCGGACTGCATCCGAAAAGCCAATTCGTAGGATCGAATCCGCGCCAGGAGTTCATCGTCAAAATCCCGATCCTCCAGATGGGGTCGGTTCATTTCGGCGAGATAATCCGATGTTCCCGCCTCACGCCGGGCGGAGACGCCCGCCGGCGGATTCAGATTGAGCACGGGATTGGCTCCGGAGCGAAATGGGGCGCCCTGATAGGAAGCCGGAAGAAAGCCGCTTCCCCAGGCTGGCGGCCCCCCTTTAAGACCGCCTTTCGGGTCCGGCAAAACCACAAAAGCCGGCATGTCCTGGTTGTCCGAACCCAGACCGTAAGCCACCCAACTCCCCAGACTCGGCTTGCCCATCAGGATCGAGCCCGTGTTCATTTGGTAGACGGACTGAGGGTGATTGACGCTGTCGCCATGACAACCGCGCAAGATGCAAAGATCGTCGGCCAACTCGCTCAGACAGGGGAGAAACTCGCTGATCTCGAGGCCGGACTGTCCGCAGCGGCGGAACGGGCGAGCCGGGGGCAGCAGTGGATTGCGCGCCACGTCCCGGCGCGTCATCACCGTGCCGAAGCTGCCGGGGAGCGGTTGCCCGGCATACTTCGACAGACCGGGCTTCGGATCCCAAAGATCCAAATGACTCGGGCCGCCATGCATGAAGAGAAAGACGACCCGTTTGGCGCGCGCTGCGAAATGCGGGAGCCGGAGAGCAAAGTCATGCGGCGCCACCGCCCTCGCGTCCCGTGGCGCGGCCGAGAGCAACTGAGCCAGGGCCACCGTTCCGAAGCCGCCGCCCGAGCGCAGCAAGAACTGACGGCGCGTCGCCGCGAGCGGGAAATGGGGTTGTGCGACGGGGTGCATCATCGGCCCACCCCATCCTCGGAGGAACCAGTGCGTTGGTCAAGCCGGACCGTCCCGCAAGCGGGCGCCCCATCAGGGCCGTTTCATCTGAGTTGAACCGGGGAGTGCGTTTCTGCTTGGGACGGGCAGAAGTTCGAACTCCGGCCCCAGGGGCGGGCGCGCCGCCTTGCCTGTGGGTGCAAGCGGAGCCCGCTGCACGGCGCGGGCGGGAGGCTCTCGGGCAATTTAGGCAGGATTTCAGGAATTGCGGTGGAGCTGGAGGGGTCCGGCGCGATAGACAGGACAAGGGGTGCAAAAGAAGCGCTCAGAGTCTTTAGCCGAGCACATGGCGCAGCGCCTGGGGATTGCTCATGGAGCGTTGCCAGGAAGGCAAAGATGGAGCGGCGGTTTTCTCGCGATGCTTGAGCAAGTGCGTTCGACTGCGGCGATGCGCCAGCAGCCGCAGAGCCCGATGTCTTCGGGGCTTACTTCCAGGCTCTTAAGCCGCCGGCGCACCAGTTGGCCGTGAGCCTTATCCCAGGAGCAATCGCGCTCCGGAGGGAAAAAAAACGGGGGAGAGTTTGCACTGAGCCCGCTCGAGGATGCCGCTCTGATTGCCTTTAATTCTTCTTGTCGTAGTGACAATGCAGGGCGCGTTTCTGACGCCGGGTAAGACGCTTGCATGGCAGAGAGGGTATGAGAAACGTGGGTCAATGGGGGTCAACGGGGGTCAATCCCGCCGGCGCGCAGATCCCGCGCGGACCGCAATTCGCCCCATTCCGCTCCCCGCATCTTTCGCGCCGCCGATTTTCGTCCGGCGCTGAACAATTCCCTCCGCGCCTGGAAAAACTCCTCCAAATACGCTGCTGTCCCCAGCGCCACGCCCTCGATGAAATACCGCACCCGGCAGCGCAGCGCCACCGCGAGCGGCAATTTCCCACCCGCTCTCAGCACC
>DATKCT010000098.1:0-52905 GCA_035513055.1 Verrucomicrobiales bacterium
GGTGTTGAAGTGGTCGCCGTGCTGGTGACCGACGAGAATGAGACCGGCTGGGGGAAGACCGGCATACGGCGCGGCGCCGCCCACCGGGTCGTTGTAAAGGATGAGATCTCGCCAGCGCAGGACAAAAGAGGCGTGTTGCACCGGGTGGATGACGACGTCTCCGTCGCTGGTGGCGAGGTGATCGCCGGGGATGGCCCGCGGATCGTTCTCCGGGGCGGCGCGGTAATACCGGCCCTCGGGAGCAGCGTCGACCGGCTCGCTGTATTGGAGGTTTCCGCCGGCTGACGCCACGGTGCGCAGGGCGGTCCAAGAGCGGAGGCCGGACGAGACTTCGATGCGGTGGAGGACGCTGGGGCCGGTTTCTTCCACGGAGAACGTGACGGCGCCCGCGGGATCGATCCGCAGGTTCGAGGAACCGTTGGCGGCCGCGAGCCAAGCCAATGTTCCGCCCAGGAGCGGCAAGAGTATCAGGTAGGTGATGCGGAATCGGGACGGCATACCGGGATTCGCCGCGCGGGTTGGCGGCGCTGGAGGGGCAGTCTACCACGCCGGCCGGGCGTGGCCCAGGTCGTTTTCGCGCGTTCTTCGGGTCAGAATCCGATTGGCCGGAGGAAGTTTTGAGTTTCCATGATGAGCAGCCAGCGCCGATATTTCCCCAAGGCGCAATCCAGGCTGCCGCGAGCAAAGAAAACGTAAGCCCATGATCAAAGATCCGATTTGCGGAATGATGGTAGACGAAGCGACGGCGCTCCACGCGGAGCGCGACGGCGCGACATTCTATTTCTGCAGCGAGCACTGCCGGGAAGCATTCCTGGATCAAGAACCGGCTGCCGGTCCGAAAGGGAGTTGTTGCGACCAGGAGCCGGGAGACGCTTCTCGGAGACGCCAGCGCGAGGTGCATTCCCATTCTGGTCAGGAACCCGAGCAGGCGAAGCCTTCCGCTGCGGCGAAGTATATTTGTCCGATGTGCCCGGGAGTGAAGTCCGGCAAGCCGGGCGATTGTCCGAACTGCGGCATGGCGTTGGAACGTCATCCGGCGTGGGTCTCGCCCGCGGCGGGTAAAACGATTTACACCTGCCCCATGCACCCCGAGGTGCGGCAGGATCATCCTGGCGATTGTCCCAAGTGCGGCATGCCGCTCGAAGCGATGACGGCGGGCGCCGGAGAAGAGGAGAATGCCGAACTCCATGATATGACGCGCCGTTTCTGGATCGGCGCGGCGCTGGCCTTGCCGGTGATTGTTTTGGCGATGGCGCACATGCTCCCCTTCGCGTCCATCCAATCCTGGGCGGACAGCCATACCTCGCGCTGGATACAGTTTGCTCTCAGCGCGCCCGTGGTCTGGTGGGCGGGCTGGCCGTTTTTCCGGCGGGGCTGGCGCTCGATCGTGACCCGCCGCTTGAATATGTTCACGTTGATCGCGGTCGGTGTGGGCGCGGCATTTGTTTTTAGCGCCGTGGCGATGCTCGCGCCCGGTCTGTTTCCCCACACAATGCAACATGAGGGTAAAGTCGGGATCTACTTCGAGGCTGCGGCGGTGATCGTGGTGCTGGTGTTGCTCGGTCAGGCGCTCGAACTCCGCGCCCGCAGCCGGACAGGCAACGCCATCAAGGCTTTGCTCGATCTCGCCCCGCCCACGGCGCGCCTTATCGATCCTGAGGGCGACCGGGAAGTCCCGCTGGATCAAGTGAAGGTGGGGGACCACCTGCGCGTGGTTCCTGGGGACAAGGTGCCCGTCGATGGAGTCGTCGTCGAGGGCCGCTCGAGCGTGGAGGAATCCATGCTGACCGGCGAACCGCTCCCGGTGGAAAAGACCGCCGGCGACAAAGTCACGGGCGGAGCCGTGAATGGTTCCGGAAGTTTCATCATGGAAGCCGAGCGGGTCGGCAGCGACACGTTGCTGGGGCAGATCGTGGCCATGGTCGCCGAAGCTCAACGGAGCCGCGCGCCCATCCAGGGTCTCGCTGATAAAGTGGCGGGAATTTTCGTGCCCGCGGTGCTGGCGATCTCGCTGCTCACTTTCGTCCTTTGGATGTGGTTGGGGCCGGAGCCGAAACTCGCCCATGCAATCGTCAATGCCGTCGCGGTCCTCATCATCGCCTGCCCATGCGCCCTCGGCCTGGCGACGCCGATGTCCATCATGGCCGGCGTCGGGCGGGGAGCGCAGGAAGGCGTGCTCATCAAAAACGCCGAGGCACTGGAACGTCTGGAGAAAGTGGACACCCTCGTCGTGGACAAAACCGGCACGCTCACGGAGGGCAATCCCAAGCTCATGGATATCCTGCCTGCGGACGGTTTCGAGGCAAAGGACTTCCTGCGTCTCGCCGCATCCTTGGAACAAGCCAGCGAACATCCGCTCGCCGCCGCAATCGTGCAAGGTGCGAAGGATCAGAGCATCGCCCTCGAGGCCGTCAAGGACTTCCGCGCCGTAACGGCAGGCGGCGTGACCGGCTCCGTCGCCGGTCGCGCGGTGATGGTGGGCAAACCCGGTTTCCTGCGCAACGAGAAGATCACCGGCCTGGAACCGCTGGAAGCGTCGGCAGTGAACCTCCAGGAGGACGGCAAGACAGCGATGTTCGTCGCCATCGACGGCAAACCGGCGGGCATCCTCGCCGTTGCCGACCCGATCAAAGCCACCACGGCCGAGGCCATCGAAGAACTCCACGCGCTCGGATTGAGGCTCGTCATGCTCACCGGCGACAATCGCCGCACCGCCAGCGCCGTGGCCAAGCAACTCGGACTCGATGCCGTGCACGCGGAGATCGAACCCGCCGGAAAAGTGGACCAAATCAGAGAGCTTCGCGCGAAAGGCCACCACGTGGCTATGGCGGGCGACGGCATCAACGACGCTCCAGCCTTGAGCGAGGCCGAAGTCGGCATCGCCATGGGAACGGGCGCCGACGTGGCCATGCAAAGCGCCGGCATCACCCTCGTCAAAGGCGATCTCCGCGGCATTGCCCAGGCCATCCGCCTCAGTCGCGCCACCATGTCGAACATCCGCCAGAACCTCATCTTCGCCTTCGGCTACAACGCGCTGGGCATCCCCATTGCGGCAGGCCTGCTCTACCCTTTCTTCGGCCTGCTGCTCAGCCCGATCGTTGCCGGAGCCGCGATGAGCCTGAGTTCGGTCTCGGTCATCAGCAACGCCTTGCGCCTGCGAAGGGTGAAACTCTGATCCGGCCGGGCGATCGCCAAAGGCCGCCGCGAGTCCCTAGGAAGCGGAATTTGGCTACGGCGCGGGCCTGACTGCCGTGCGCGATGGTTTTAACATCACTCGCGTTTTCAATCCATGACTGCCAGCTTCGTTGAACCCGGCTGGTCCTGGCATTTCTTATCACCTTTGCGGAAGGGTATGACACATCTTGACCTCAGACTCGATTTGATCCATTGGATGAACTCTCAGCCGCGCAGCGAACACTCACACGAATCTGCTGGCGAAGGATGAAGGCCTCAAGAATGGCGACAATCACTCCCATGCCCCTCACCATCTATCTCATTCGACACGGAGAAACCGAGTGGTCTCTCTCCGGCCAACACTCTGGTCGCACAGACATTCCGCTGACCACGCACGGTGAGGATCAAGCGCGGGAAACGGGCAAGCGCCTCCGGAGCATCCCGTTCGCCCATGTGTTGACCAGTCCGTTGCGACGCGCTCAGCAAACGTGTGTATTGGCCGGGTTGGAGCCGGAGTCCGTAACCGATCCCGATCTGACGGAGTGGGATCATGGGAACGATGCCGGACGAACATTGCAAAATATCCTCGAGTCGAGACCCGGCTGGAATCTCTTTCGGGACGGTTCTCCGGGAGGGGAAACCCCCGCTCAGATTTCCGCCCGCGCGGATCGCTTCATTGCTCATCTCCGCACGCTCGATGGAAATGTCGCGCTCTTCTCCCATAGCGACTTTGGCCGCGTCCTCGCCGTCCGATGGATCGGGCTATCCGTCGAACAGGCGCAGCATTTTTTACTGAGCACCGCGTCTGTTAGCGTATTCTGTTATGATGAAGATCACACCGGTCAGCCTGCCATCGCTCTGTGGAACTCCGCCACACCGGACACCTTTGACCCGGCGCCCGAGCAACAGACTGGCGACACGGGGCTCTCGAAACGGAGAGCGATCGAACAGTGGGAAAATGAAGGAGGAGAGATTCCGAACGCAGAGCGAAGTCCAATGGCGTAGCGCCCGAAAGCATCAAACCCAGTGAATGGGCCGAACCTCATAAGTCTGACGCGAAGCGACAGGGCTCAGGTCAGAATTCGTTTGACCACGTTCCCATGAACGTCTGTGAGGCGGAAATTGCGACCGCCGAAGTTGAAGGTCAGCTTGGTGTGATCGAGGCCAAGCAGGTGGAGAATGGTTGCGTGCCAGTCGTGAATGTGAACAGGGTCTGTGATGGCCCGGTGGCCAAAGTCATCCGTCGCACCGTAAGCCATGCCGCCGCGCACACCGCCGCCAGCCATCCAGAGGGAGTATCCCTTGTTGTTGTGATCACGCCCGTCGTAGCCCTGAGCGTAGGGCGTCCGGCCGAATTCGCCGGCCCAGATCACGAGCGTGTCATGGAGCAGATCGCGCTGCTTGAGGTCGGCGAGCAGCGCGGCAATGGGCTGGTCGGTCGCGGCGCAGGATTTTGCGAGGGAATCTTTGAGCAGGTTGTGGTGATCCCAGTGAACCGGTGAAGTGATCTCGATGAAGCGCACTCCGGCCTCGGCGAGCCGCCGCGCGAGCAGGCACTGGCGGGCGAACTGATCCTGCCCGCTGCCGATGCCGTAGAGCTTCTGGATGTGCTCCGGCTCCGAGCGCAGGTCGAGCACGCCCGGGACTTCATCCTGCATCCGGAATGCCAGCTCGAAGGACTCGATCGCCCCTTCGATCTCGGGCTGATGCGCTTCGTGAGCGAGCTTGCGCTCGTTCAGGCCGCGGATGAGGTCGAGCTGTGCGCGTTGAAGCGGACGGGGCAACATGTCGTTGGCGATGTTTCGCATGGGCGGGCCAGGCGCCGCGTCTCTCTTCATCAAGGCCGCGTAGAGATCGGGCAACTGGCTGGCTCCGAGCTTCGTGCCCTGGCACACGGCAGGCAGGAATGCGCTGCCGTAGTTGCGCGCGCCGCCGTTGTCAGCGGGTGGATTCAAGGTGATGAACCCGGGCAGGTTCGCGTTCTCCGAGCCCAGCCCGTAGAGCGTCCACGCGCCCAGCGACGGACGCACGAACTGAAAACTGCCCGTGTGCATCTGCCCAAAAGCCTGCGCATGGTTCGGCAGGTCCGTGTGCATGGAGTTGATGACGCAGAGGTCGTCGGCGTGTTTTGCGATCTGTGGATAGACGCCGGCGATCCATAGGCCAGATTGGCCATGTTGCTTGAACGGATGCGCGGGGCCCAGCAGCTTCGCGCCAACGGCATCGCGGCTCAGGCTGGCCGCCTCGCCGCTTCGTTTGATCAACTCCGGTTTATAGTCAAACAGGTCCACATGCGAGGGACCGCCCCTCATGCAAAGGAAAATGACGCGCTTGGCTCGCGGCACGAAATGCGTGGGACGCGCCGTGAGCGGACCGCGCATGGCCGCTGCGCCCTGCGCGAGAGCGGCAAAGGCAAGGTAGCCGAATCCAGAGGAGAACGACTTCAAGGCGTCACGGCGGGAAAGGGTCGAGAACGGATGCATGGTTAGTCAATGTTGCGAAACTCCGAGCTGGCCAGGAGCGCCTGACAGTAAGCGGACCAAAGCGTTGATTCATCGGAGGCGCCGTCGCCAGCCGCGGCGGCTGCGGCTTGGAAGTAATCCTCGGCCAGCTTCATTTCGGCGGAGTCCGGAGCGCGGTTGAAGCACAGGAGGAACGCTCGCAGGATCTGCTCCGGCGGCGTTGCGGCTTCGCGGCGCACGCGCTCCGCGAGCGCGACGGCACGCTCCTGAACCCACGAGCTGTTCATCAGATAGAGGGCCTGTAGCGGCACATTGGTCGCCTCGCGCTCGCCGGTCACGAGGCTTGGCTCGGCGAAATCAAACAGACCGAGCGCGTCCGGCAGCCGGTCTCGAATCACGGGCAGATATACGGAGCGGTGCAGCGAGCCGTCGAGATCGGCCGGCACATTCTTGTTAAAACCGATGAGAGAGATGGATTGGCCGTCCAGTTCCGCCACCAGCGAACCGGGACGGCGCGCGGTGTCGAGCTGGCCGGAGACGGCGAGCATCGAGTCCCGGATGACTTCGGCATCGAGACGGCGCTTGTTGGCGCGCCAGAGGAGGCGGTTCTCCGGATCCTGCTGAAAACTTTCCGCGCGATACGTCGAAGCCTGCCGGTAGGCGCGAGAGAGCACAATCTCACGCACAAGCGCCTTCACCGACCACTCGCCGTCTACGAACTTCATCGTGAGATGATCGAGCAACTCCGGATGACTCGGCCGCTCGCCGGTGAAGCCGAAGTTGTCCGGCGTGCGCACCAAACCCGCGCCGAAAAGGTGAAGCCAGATGCGATTGGTCATGACCCGCGCGGTGAGCGGATGGTTAGGACTGGCGAGCCACTGCGCGAATTCGAGCCGTCCGCTCTGGTGTTTCGGCGGCGTCGAGGCGCCCCGGACTTCAATGACGCGCGGAAAGCCGCGGGCGACCGTCTTGCCGGGAAGGGCGAGTTCACCTCGTTCTAGCACCGGCGCGTCGCGAACCTCTTCCACGTCCATCGCTCCCATGCAGAGCGGCAGAGCGCGACCCTGATCGTCCACCGTCTTGAGCTGTCCCTCGATTGCTCCGCGGGACCAGTAGATGCGGATGGCGTTCTGCAACATCATGAAACCATCGCCGCTCAGGTCCCTCTTCTCCGCTATCGCCTTTTCCAGCATCGCTTTCCCGTCCGCCTCCTCTTGGTCGAGTTTCGCGAGTTGCTCCTTCAGTTGCGCGACCTTCGTTGCCGGGATGGATTTGTTGGGAATCAATTGGCCGGGCAAGTCCGGCAACCGGATGAGATCGCCGGCGTTGTTGTTCTCCGAATCAATCCAGGCGCCGAAATAAGTCTTCGTGCTCTGGAAGATGCCTTTCAGCGCGTAGTAGTCCGCCATCGCGAAAGGATCGTGCTTGTGATCATGGCAGCGCGCGCAGGCGACGGAACTCGCCATCACCGCGCGGGTCACGGAGTCAATCTGCTCGTCGACCAAGTCGGCGGTGAACTGCGCCTGGTTCATTTCGTTCAACCCCTTAGCGCCGAACGCCAGGAAGCCGGTGGCGATGAGCAACTGGGCGCGCTCGGCGCTGTCCTGCGCAGGCAGAAGATCGCCGGCGAGTTGCTCGGTGATAAACCGGTCGAAGGGTTTGTCGGCGTTGAAGGCGTCAATCACATAATCGCGGTATCGCCAGGCGTGGGGGTAGGCGAGATTCGATTCGCGGCCGTTCGATTCTGCGAAGCGCGCCACGTCGAGCCAGTGCCGGCCCCAGCGCTCACCGAAGTGTTCCGACTTCAAGAGCGAGTCCACTTCGGCGGCGAGCGCGGCATCGAGGGCGCCTGCATCTGCGCTCTTGGCAAACGCCGCCGCGGCGGATTGTGAGGGAGGCAGGCCGATGAGATCGAAGTAGACCCGCCGCAACAGCGTGATTGGATCGGCGTCCGGCGAGGGCGCGAGCTTGTTCTCCTCCAGCTTGGCGAGGACGAAGCGGTCGAGATCGCGCCTGGCCCACGCGGAATCCATCACCATTGGCGGCTGATTCCGAATCGGCTGTTGGTAGGACCAAAAGTCCCTACCGCCCTCATCCGCCGGGGCGCCCCGAAACGCGGACGCAAGCAACGCCAGGCACAGCACCAGGCTGGGAGGTTTCGAATTCATGGCGATGGCGGGGCTTTCCCTGATGAGGGTGACGTCATTGGCAATAAAGAGCACAAGGCCGCCTTGGGCAAGGCCGCGTGACCAGCGGAACCCCGGACGGCTTCCCGCTCCCAGCGCGCCGCCTCCCTATTCCATGAGATCTACCCGCACCACCGCGCCGGGGGCGGTGGTGATTCCCGGCCAAAGTTTTCGCCCGGGATAGATCGAGGTATGCACGCCCGTATGCACGCCGTCGCCCATCACCGTGCCGAATTTGTCTCTCCCGGTGGCCACCAGAATCCCATCGACCATCGAGCGGTGTTCCTGGCCATCGTGCCGGAAATTGGACGCAATCGTGCCTGCGCCAAAGTTTACATGGGCGCCGATGACCGAATCGCCGCAGTAACTCAAATGCCCGATCCAGGTGTCCTCGTATAAAATGGAATTCTTTATCTCGACGGCCTGCCCAACGCGGCAGCGGTCGCCAATAGCCGTGTAGCCGCGAATATAGCAATTGGGGCCAATCCGGCAGTTCTCACCCACCACCACCACTCCCTCGATGAAGACGCCGGGGAGCACGCGGGAACCCCGGCCCAGAATCAGGACCCCCTCCACAGTAGCCTTGTCGCTCAGCTCGCCCTCGATCCTCGATTCCGCCACTCCAGCCAGTATTCTCTCTTGCAGGTTCAGCAGCTCCCATGAGTAGCGCAGAAGCCGGCTCCGTCGTGCGGGAATCCGGTGACGCCCCCCGTCTGCCGCACCCGGGCGCGGGGCTTCGCCGCTCCAGGCCACGACAGCACCCAGGCAATCGACGAGCTGCGCCGGCTTCTTCGCTGCATCCAAGGCTCGCAATTCCTCCGCATCTAACCAGGCGGATCCATCGAGCCAGATCGTCGCCGCTTCCCGCGACGCCGCCCACTGCGCGCCTGCCTCCAGGACCGCTTGCTCTCGCCAATCGCGCAATGTGCGGTTAGCCACCAAACAATCGGCCAAGGGGCGGGTGCCTGTGAGCGGCAAGAATCCGTTCGACGCCGAAGCCTCCTCCACCCAGACGGTCATACCCAGCCCGCTGGCCCGCATGGCGCTGGACGGGCGCCGCGATCCGGCGTCTCCCTCAGGATCCACTCCCGGCGGCGGCGGTGGCGCCCTCGGAAGGCTCCAGCTCTCCAAGTTTTTCTTGCACGATCTTGGTCACTTCGACCAGCCAGTCTCGCGCATTTTTGTGACCTGGATAGGTTTTAAGCACGGTGATCATCCCTTCCACTCCCAGCTTCAAAAACGCGTAGTCGATCAGTTCCGACGCCATCGACCACTTCAACTCCGGCAAGATGTCCTCGTCGAAAGCGAGGTAGTCGTATCTCTCCTGCCTCGCCTCCGGCCGCCGCCTCGGATCCGTGCCCTCTCGCGCCTGCTCTCGTTCAGCCCGTTCCTGAGCCTTCTTGCGTTGCTCATGTATCTGCACTTGGAGGTCGATCCGCTGTTCCCAGGCCCGGATCAAGTTCACATCTCCCGGATTCCGATACAAGGGCAGCACCGTTTTCTCGAACACGCCATCGATATTCAGCGGCGTCATCTCCCAGGCCGAACTGTCCAAGGTGTTGCTCAGCTCGTAGGTTTCCGCGAACACGCATTCGGAAACGGATTCCCGCAGATAACGATGGCCTTGCGCGTCTATTGTCGCCATCTCTTTGAGGAGCTGGAGAACCGGGGTCACCAACGGCTGAATATCGTCGGCCTGCGCCGCCTTGATCGTCAGTATCAGATACTGCAACTGCAAGCGCCGGGCCTTCATGTGCTCCTGACTCCGCAGCCACTCAAGATTCTGTTCCCTCCAGGTTCGCCAAGCCTCTTCCCGCTTGTCCTCCCGCTTGAAGCGCATTTCCTTAGTACATTCCAAGAAGAAATCGTAGGCCTTCACATCACTCGCCGCGGCGGCCTGATAGGCTTTAAGCGCGATGTTGTGTTGAGCTTCATAACGCGCATTGAGGCTCTTCCGGAATTTCCCCAACTCTTCCAAGAGTTCCTTCAACTCGCGGGGGGTAAAGCCGCTGTCAGTCTGTGCCCGGCCCATGGACAGGCACAAAATCGATCCCAGGATGACTACAGCCATCCTCCGCATGCAGGAGTTTGTCGCCATCCACAACGCTAGGAGCTGCTCTTGGCAATGGCAAGCACTTTGACCAACCCCTCTTTCCGGGACTTTCGCCCCGGTCCTCAGGGTTATTCTGCCGGGTTTTTCCTTGGAAACCCCGCTTGGCAGACCGTATAGAGAGTTCTCATTGCAGCCTCCACCTCCGACCGTGTCCCTCGAAGAACTGCGCCGTCAAATCGATGCTGTCGACACGCGCCTGCTCGCGCTGCTCAATGAACGGGCCGATCTCGTGCACCTAGTCGGCGAGATCAAAAGGAAAGACGGGCTCGATTTTTACGCTCCAGAACGGGAAGAAAAACTGCTCCAAAGTCTCGTCGCCCGCAGCACGGGACGCATGCCGGAGAACTCAATCCGGGCCATCTACCGCGAAATCATGTCCGCAGCGCTGGCCCTTGAACACCGGCTGCGCATCGCCTACCTCGGACCGGAGGGCACTTGGACGCATCAGGCCGCCATCAAAAAATTCGGCGCCAGCGTCGAGTACGCGCCTCAAGCCAGTTTCGTCGAGGTTTTTGACGAAGTCGCCCGGCGACGGGCCGATTACGGCGTTGTGCCGATCGAGAACTCGACCGAGGGCGCCGTCAATCATACCCTGGATCTCTTCGCCGATTCCTCGCTGAAGATCTGCGCCCAGGTGCTTCTCCGCATCGATAACGCCCTCATGGCCACCGGCCCCCGAGAGCAGATCACCCGGATCTACTCTCATCCCCAGGTTTTCGGCCAGTGCCGCGACTGGATTCAGCGGCAGTTTCCGCGCGTCGAGACCGTGGAGGTGTCGAGCACTACGCGGGCCGCCCAGATTGCCGCCGAAGAGCCCGCCGCCGCCGCCCTGGGTGGACCGCTCGCGGCCGAACTCTATGGGCTGCACATTCTGGAGACCTCCATTCAGGACCGGCCCACCAACACCACCCGCTTCCTCGTGCTCGGCCACCGGACGTGCCCGCCCACTGGAGCAGACCGGACCTCTATCATGTTCTCCGTGCGCGACCGCCCGGGATCGCTCTACCATGCCCTCCGCCCCTTCACCGAGTTCGACATCAACATGTCCAAAATTGAAAGCCGTCCCTCCAAGCGTCGCGATTGGGAATACTTCTTCTTCGTAGACCTCAAAGGACATTGCGAGGATCCTTCCATCGTGCAAGCCCTCGATGAACTCGGCGAACATTGCAGTTTTCTGAAAATCCTCGGCAGTTACCCGGACACCAGCGACGAAGCGTGATCCCGCCCTACCACCGGATCCTCCGGCCCCGAAGCCCGCGCCGATGGAAAGCCCGGCTCGGCGCCAAGCTCGGCGCCCTGTTGCTTCTGGCGTTTCCTCCTGCCGGCCCTGGGCTCGCCGAGGAAGCCCGGGGCGAGGATTGGGATTCGCTCGATCAGAATCAGCTTCAGCAGGCCTTCCGGCTTCTCTCGGAACGCTACCTCGACCGGGAGCGTCTGGATCCACTGACCTGGAATCGTGCCGCCTTCGCCGGCTTGCCGCACGTGCTTCCTGACGGCGCCGTCCAACTCGTCCCTCCCCCGTCCGCCGCCACCGATGTCCCCTCTATCGCCTTCGCATCCGGCGTCTTCGGCGCGAACCGGGCTTACGTCCGCATCGCCGGCGCGCCTGAATCCTGCCTGGAGGCGCTGGACTCCGCCCTCGCCTCCGCCAAGGCTTCCGGCTGCCAGGAGTTGATTCTCGACCTGCGCTGCCCGGAATCGTCTGTCCCGGGCGCGTTCCCTTTCGCGGCCGAAGTCATCGACCGTTTCGTGCCGGCCGGCCGGGTTCTCTTCGAGCTGAGAGTCCTGGACCCTTCCGCGGTTCCCCGCGTTTACAGCAGTCGCTCCTCCGCGGCTTGGAACGGCGGCCTCATCGCGCTTTGCGACTCGGAAACGTCGCCCGCGGGCGAGGTCATCGCCTCCGTGTTGCGGCAGCAAGCCAATGCTTTGTTAGTGGGCGAACCCACTCCGGGGCGGATGCTCGAGTACGAAGATCATCCTCTCTCGGCTACGGCCGTCCTGCGTTTTGCGGTGGCGGCCGTGGTCTTTCCCGGCGGAACCTCTGGACTCGGGCTCCGAGTCGAGCCGCCGCTGCGCGCCGTCGCCCGCTCAGAGCTGAAGCGCGAGTTGTATCAGGCCGTCGACTCCGGGACCCGAAGTCTTGAGGATTGTGTCGCGGAACGTCCCCGGCCCCGAATGAACGAGGCTGCGCTCGTCGCCGGAGTCAATCCCGAGCTTCCCTATCTTTTGCACAGAGCGCGCGGCCATGAACATCCTGCGGATTCGCCGCCCCGCATTGATCGCGCCCTTCAGTTTGCCGCCGATGCCCTCATCGTGCGTCGTCAAATGGACCTGATGCGCGGAAATCCTCCGTCAGGCGACGCCACGAGCAAGGAGGAGAATAAGTAGACGCGCCCAGTTTCCCGGAATCTCTCACCGGCCGGAGTTCCGGGGCTCTCTCCCCTTGCTTGGGTTGCCCCGCATGATCAGGCCGGCGGCAAATCCCAAGAGCGCCGCGATCAATGACGATCCTGGTTCGAATGCCCATCCCCGCATGGCGAGAATCCAGGAGAAACTCAGGAGCAAGACGCCGGTCGCCATAAGATAGAGAATGCGGGCCCCCCAAGCGATGCCCCACTGGCCGCCAACGGACGCCAGGACCATGGCCACGGCGATGACCCAGAGGCCGCGCAGGGCAGGGTCCGTCGCCCGGAGTCCTGCCCACCCCTGCCGCCGGTACTGTGTCTCTAGAAAAAGCTCCAGCCCATCCCAGACTCCGAGAAAAATGGTGAAAGCAACCAGCACGCCGATGGACAGCGCCACGGCCAGAACGGGAAGCAACGGCGGTCGCGCTTCCATCCCTAAGCTTGCGAATCCGCTCCCGTCTGGTTGCCCTGATAGGATCGCACCACCAAGTCGCTCAGATAAGCGTCCGGCTTGCGGATGGCCTCCGGGCCCAGACTGAATTCCGTCGCTCCCGTGTTCTTCTTCACCAACTGCAGTCCAAAATGAAAATCGCGAAAGGCGTGTTCGCAAAGCGCCAGTCCGCTCAACCCCTTCTCGCGGCAAACCTGCGCCAATGCGTCCAAGCCCTCCTCGGTCCAATGGAGCCGAAGACCGTGCTGCTGGTGAAATCGCTTGGCAAATCGCTCGGCCTCTCCCCGCAGACGGTCGCGCGAATTCGCCGCCGCGCGCCGCAGATAGCCATCCAAAACATTTCGCGAATTCTCCACGAGGTCAGCATCGATCGTCAGCTCTTCCACACACGTTCCAGGCAACTCGAACTTGAAGTCCCGCAGCAGACCCTCGCATATCGTCATCAAACCGCGCGCGCCGGTCTTTTCCACAACCGCCAGATCCGCAATGCGCTGGAGAGCGGCGCGTTCGAAGCGCGCCTCGATGCCATAGGCCGCGAAATCCTGTTCGTACTGGCGAATCAAACTGCCCTCGGAACATTCCATAATCTCCAAGAGATCTTGCGCTTCCAATGGTTGACAGACCACGCGGACCGGAAGCCGGCCCACGAACTCCGCCTCGAATCCATATTCAATGAAATCCGCCGTCGTCGCCCGCTCGAGAATCCGCTCCTGATCGGCATCTTGCCCCGACTCTCGATCGAAACCGATGGCCTTCTTCCCGATCCGCCGCGCGACGATCCGGTCTAGGCCCCCGAAGGCTCCTGAAACAATAAAGAGAATGCTCCGCGTCCGGATCTTGTCGGGCTGTTTGCCTGCGCCGCTGCCCGGGCCGAAGAAGGCCTGCATCTGCGACTGAAAATCCATGGGGCTACGCAGGGGAACTTCCGTATCCTCCATCAACTTGAGCAGAGCAGTCTGCACTCCGCGCCCGCTGACATCTCGAGCCATGGCCTGACCAGGCGTCGCCAGCTTGTCAATCTCATCGATGTAGATGATGCCAAACTCCGCCAAGGTCACGTTTCCATCGGCTTTTCGCACCAGCTCGCGCACGAGATCGTCCACGTCGGCGCCCACGTAGCCGGTTTCACTAAACTTCGTGGCATCGGCTTTGACGAAGGGTACGCCCACGAGATCGGCGATGTGTTTCACCAGGTAGGTCTTACCCACTCCCGTCGGACCGGCAATGACGATGTTCTGCTTGGAATACTCGATCCGGTCTCGCGCCCGGGGGTCGTCTCGTTCTATCTCCCGCAAACGCCGGGCGTGATGATAATGATCACAGACGGCGATGGCCAGCGCCCGCTTGGCTTCCTCCTGTCGAATGACAAAACGGTCGAGGTGCTCCTTGACCTCTCGCGGGATGAAATGGAAGTCCAGCAACCGGGGAAGCGCGTCGTCTTCCTCGTCAGTCTCCGGTTCGGGGGGACCGCCCGATTCCGGTCCCGGATCGGGCGAGCCAGGAGCGGCATAGGAAGCGAAGGCCGTCGCTCCCGGAAAATGCTGGCGCAAGAACTCGGTCAACGTCCGGCTAACTTCGTCCGGCGCCGGCGGCTTGGGATCGTCGTCACTCATCCTGCTGTCGCGGCCAAGAGGCCTGAGTTAACTCGCATGTCTCATACCGTTTCATCGCAAGGCGCCGCACACTCCTTACTGCCCCGGCAGCGCCCCGTCGAGGGCGCAGAGCCGTGTAAGTAGAGCCCTGTTCAAGGCCGGGGCAAGCGGAACGTAGGCAAGATGGAGAAGAGCGGGCCACAGCAGAAGGGGTAGGCGAGCTGTGGATTAAAACCCGAGCCCTTCGATGCGTTTCCAGCGCTCTCGAAAGGACGCCACTTCACGGGCCAGATCGGAGGCGCGCGCGCTCGATTCCCCCTTGAGTCCGGTCTGCCGGGCGAACGCCACCATTTCCTCCATGTTCCGGTAATAGAGGTTCGAATCCTCGATCCTGGCCGCGACTTGGTCGCCCAAAGCAAGCAAACCCAAGGGCGGAATCTCTCGCGTCGGCACGCTGGTGCGCCCGGCGCGCATTTCCACCTCGATCTCATCCCGGTTGGCCCGCACGACCCGGCCCTGAACCGCCTTTCCCTGCCGCTGCGGGATCTCGCCCTCGTAACCCTCGTCCAACCGCTCTAGAAGATGGTCCACGAAATCACGGGCCCCTTTCCACAGGTAAACCTGGTCGCCCAGCGCAGTCCGGGCGTCGGCCGAAGTCATACGTTCCTCTTGCAGTTTGGCCAAGGCCTCGTCAAAAGCCAACGTGTAGCCCAGCGGATAGAGACTGCGCACAAGGGCTTCGAGCCGCAGCATCTCTTCTTGCCGGACTCGCGCCGAAGCCTCCGCCACTTCGCCGGAGGCCGCGCGTGCCCGGACGCGCAGGGCGTTCGAAAACTCGGCCTTCCGCGTGTCGAGGTAGTCTAACATGGGCGCTCCGGTGAGAACGTGTTTCGCTAACTGATCCAAAACCGCCAAATCGCGTCTCAGGGAAGTCTCGTCCGCATCCTCGCGGAAGGCCGGAACCCGCGCTAGCAGTTTCAGGTCCTCGTCATAATTGGCCAAGAGCTTCTTGTACTCCGAGAGCCAAGGCGCCTCTGGAGGCGTCCGGCAGTTCGCGAAAGCCCGGAAAAACGGACCGGCCGCCTCAAATCGTTGCAAGGCCCAGTTCTGCAAGCCGCCCGCCAGCAGGATCAGGCACTGTCCCGCATCGTTTCCGGGGTCCCCGGCCCATTCTTCGCGCAACAGATCCGGCGCCGAGAACAAGTTCCCCGCTTTCCGGAAGCTCTGCACCAGAGCCCGGTCCTCTTCCGCGCCGGAAAAAACGGCTTCGGCGCGCAGGGTCTGAAACGCCCGCGCTGACCCCTCCAGATTCCCCTGCAAGAGATGGCAGATCCCATTGTTGAAAATGGCCCAGTTGGCCGTAGGTTGACGCGTGCTCGGCGATTGGTAAAGCTGCCGGAACAATTCCTCCGCCTCGACGACCTCTCCCGCCAGCATCAGTTGGCGCGCCCGCAGGAAGAACTCCGAGGTCGTCGCTCCCAACTCCCGCTCTTCGGGCTCTCCGAGGGAAAGCGGATCGGAAGGCCCCTCCGCCTCCGGCGTTCGCAACAGGTAGGAACACAAACCCGCTGTGGCCAGAAAGGCCCCCAACACGACTCCCCCGGCCAGCAGGCGGCGCCGCATCCGGACCGATTTTTGCGCCGAGACCGCCACCGAGGCAGACTTTTTCACCCCCAACCGCGATCGTTCCAAGGAACGCGAGGCCAGCTCGATGTGTTGCAGCAACTCGTCATAGGACCCGTGCCGGTCCTGCGGCTGATACAGCAACATCCGGTCGATCAGATTGCAGGTCTCGATGGAAACATGCGGCGCGAACAATTCCAGGCTCACCACCCGTCGCTTCAGCAGCCTCAGTTCTTGGATCGAGGTGGTGTTCGACTCGACCGGCACCCGCCCCGCCAACAACTGGAACAGAGTCGCTCCGAGGCTGTAGAGGTCGGAGCGAAAATCTTCCGGCGCGCCTTCCAGCTTCTCGGGCGCCACGTAGAATGGAGTCGCCCAGATCTCTGCCGGGCTCTCGACTTCCCTGTGCAGCATCAAGGCCAACCCGAAGTCCACAATTTTCGGGGTATGATTGTCGGCCAACAAGATGTTGCCGGGCTTGATGTCGCGATGGATCAAGCCCTGTTGGAGCGCCGTGCGCAGTCCGCCCGCGATCTGTCTGGCCAAATCCAGCACATCCCCTTCCGGAAACATCCCTCCTCTCCGGGCCGCAACGTCGTCGAGGCTGCCCTCCTCGATCAACTCCATGGCGATGTAAAAATGGCCCTGGTCGCGGCCCACCGTATACACCTTGACGATATTGGGATGGGTCAACGAAGCGGTGACCCGGGCTTCTCGCTCAAATTGCCGGATCCGCTCCGAATCGCTGCTCAGATTCTGGTGCAGAATCTTGAGCGCCACTTTTCGCTTCAGCAAGGTGTCCTGAGCCCGGAACACCCGGCTCATGCCGCCCCGTCCGATCTCGGCTTCGATGTCAAAATGATCGAACAGGGTCCGCACCCGGATCACCTTCCGGCAGGCAGGACAAGCCACGCGCGAAAAAGGCGCCTCCTGCGTGACGTCGATCAACGCCCCGCAGGCTGGACACTTGTTCACCGTCTGGCTAGTTTTCGCCTCCGCCATCTTCGCGCGCACCCTACCACAGGCATTCACCGGATCAATCCCTCCGCAGCCGCCCCGCCGCCCGTGCAGGCTTTCCAACTCGAAATCGACCTTCCCTCGGACGCCGGTCAGCGTCTCGACCAGGTTCTCGCCCGCCATTTTCCAGATCTCTCGCGCTCCCGCCTCCAACAGCTCATCCGGTCGGGGTCCGTTTCCCTCAATGATCAACCAGCGCGCCCCAAGGACCGGATCAAACTCGGTGATCGCATCGCTCTCAGCATTCCGGAGCCAGAGCCTTCCTGCCTCGAACCAGAGCCCATTGCGCTCCGGATCCTGCACGACGACCCCCATTTCCTCGTTGTGGATAAGGATGCCGGCCTCGTCGTTCACCCCGGAGCAGGCAATCGCCGGGGCACCCTCGTTCACGCGCTCCTGCATCATTTTCCCAACCTCTCCGCCATCGGAGGCGTGGAACGTCCCGGCATCGTCCACCGGCTCGACCGCGACACCAGCGGCTGCCTCGTTGTAGCGCGGGATGATCTGAGCCATCGCCGGCTCGCAGCCCAGTTTTCCGCCCGCGAAGTCCGCAAGATCTACCTGGCTGTGGTCGCGGGCACTCCGCTTCAAGCCGCCGGACGCATCGATCTGCCCATTGCCCGCCATCCCGTCCACCGCCAGAGAATGAGCGTCGCGCCTCCCGGACACGGCCGATCCGCCATCACCGGATTTCGCCTCGGCCCCAGTTATGCCGGAGCCACGCTGGTGGTCTGCAAGTTGTTGACCGGACGCACCCACCAGATCCGCGTCCATCTTCATCACATAGGACATCCCATCCTCGGCGACCCTATCTATGGCCGCGGCATCCTTCCCCGCTATCCCTCCGGCTCCCGCCTCCTTCTCCACGCCTGGATTCTGGGTTTCCGTCATCCACTCACCGGCGAAGAAATGGAGTTCCGCAGCCCGATTCCCCCTGACTTCCATCCGTGGACGAATGCGGCGCCGCCTCCCGAGTTTCCCTGATCCGCCCTAGGTTCCATGACTGCCCAGCCCCTGCTCGTCCGTCCCGCCGTCGAGTCCGACTGCGGACTCCTCCTCGATCTCATCCGGGAACTGGCTCGCTTCGAGCAACTCGAACATGAGGTCGAAGCTCGCGAAGCAGATATCCATGCCGCGCTCTTCGGTCCTCAATCCACGGCTGAAGCCTTGATCGGTCTGGTGGATTGTCAGGAGGCTGGATTCGCCCTGTTCTTCACCAACTACTCCACCTTCGCTGGACGCGCGGGTATTTATTTGGAAGACCTCTACGTCCGGCCTGCCTTCCGCCGCGCAGGCCTGGGCCGGCGCCTTCTCTGGGAGGTCGCCTCCATCGCCCATTTCCGCCAGTGCGGACGAATGGACTGGAGCGTCCTCGCTTGGAATTCCGGCGCCATCGCGTTCTACGAAACCATCGGGGCCCGCATCCTGCCCGATTGGCGCATCGCGCGGCTGGATCGCGCCGCCCTCGCAAAGCTGGCCTCACAAGACCACTGGGTGTGATGAGAATCCTCACTGCTCCCGCCGCCGCTGCCACAAGACCTTGAAGGCATCCCCAGCTCCGTAAGGCGACAAAATAAACTCCAGCGCCGGATCGAGGCGGATTCGCGCCGCGTCCCGCGCCCAGGAAACTCGTTCCAGGACGAAGTCGCGTTGGGTTTGATGCCGCACGGATTCCAGCCCCAGCCATTCGCCCCAAAGCATAAGATCTCCAAAATTCACGTCGGCCGTGAGATCCTGATGCCCGAAACGGTCGTACACTTCCGCCCCTTGCAAGCGCACGCCTTGAAAAAAAGCCCGCACCGTTCCTTCCAGCCGCCGGTTGGACAATTCGGGAAGCCGCTCCCCATAATCAATGGTGAGCAGGGAACCTTTGCGCCATTGCGGAACCCATGACTCCAGCCAGGAGCGGTAACTCGCGTGCACTTCGTAGCGCTGCAGGTGCTTTCGCGGCGCCATGTCCGGTCCTTCGAGAAACGCCGTCGATTCCAGTTCGCGCCGGCGCGTCTCCGCAATGGGGGCCCACTCCTCGTCAATGCCCTGCCTGCCGAGATCGCGCAGATACAACTCTTCCCAGCGCCCCGCCGTGTGGTTCCAACGCACCACCACCACGGGAAAGGCGTCGACCAACTCGTTGGAGAAAATCAACGCCTTGCCCCCGCAGCAATAGAGCGCCTCCTCCATCGTCCGGTTCCAACGCACGGCCCGCCCCAAGACCTTCTGCTGACGCCGCCGCAGCGGCTCGGAGATCTCGACGATATGATAGGTGAGCAGCAGCCGGTCGATCCGGCTCAAAGCGGCCAGGAAATCCCGCGCCATGGCCCCGTCGCCACCGCCCACTTCAATCACGCGCCAGGGGTGAAAGCGGGTCAGGCCCAGCGACTCGCGCCGCTCTCGCAATGCCCAGCGCGCCACCGCCTCGGCCACGGCCGGATGCAGCGTCACCGCCGTCGAGAAGTCTCCTCTGCGACCCACAGTACAGATATTGCTGCTGTAATATCCGAAGCGCGGATGGTAGAGCGCCTCGGTCATGAAACGCTCGAAGCTGATCAACCCGCCCTCTTCGACGAACAAGTGATCCAAATGCAAGCGCAGCGACATGACTAGCCGGTTAGGACGGCCGGGAGAGCGCCACCGATCCGGCCATCAAATCGGTGAGCGTCCGGCGGTGTTGAGTCCGGGCAATAAAGGCGAGATCGACGATCAGGAAAAGTTGGGCGGTGCGACATAGCGAAAAAAGCCAGCCTCCGTGGTCCTTCATCAGCTTGGGTGCCAGTTCCAGCGCATACGCATCCCCTGAGTTCTGCATCGCCTGAATCACCTTCGCCAAAAGCCACAGCCACAGCAAATGACTCGCCAGATACGGAGCAAGGCGCCGCCATGCCGCTCCCCAACGCAGCCGCTGGCCCTGGAGATCCGCGACCCGGTAGCCCAGGACAAACCCTCCCGGAGTCAAACCGCCACACCGCAACAACGCCGCGAGGAAACCAAAGTAACCGGCCACAAAACCCAACGCCGGAAGCGCTGAGGAACTTCGGAACGCCCAGTCCGTGACGGGAACAGTTATGGGAATGAGAATGATGTGCCGGAATGCCGCGTCCAACACCCCTCCCCCGATGCGGACCAGAAAACTTGCCGGTCGCCAGCCCGTTTTTCCTCCGGCCGCCCAGCCGTCGCCCTGCGCCGCCTGTTCTCCGCACATCAGCCAGGCGACGCCATCTCCTGACAAGCACGCAGATCAAGCTTTCCCGATGCCAAATGCGGCACCTCTTCGACTTCGACGACTTGGCGCGGAATCCACAGCGCCGGAACCCCGTTCCGCAAAAGCGCTTGACGCAACTCGCCGGCATCCAGCCCAGGGAAGGCTGCAAGCAACACCAACGCCTCCCCTTTGTGCTCGTCGGGCCTTCCCACCACCACCACCCGGCGTTCGTGATCTCCCTCCAGTCCCAAAGCCTGCTCTACCGCTTCCTCCACCGCCTCGTGCGGAACCATCTCCCCCCCGATCTTGGAAAAACGCGACATCCTTCCTTCGATGTAAAGAAAACCGTCTTCATCGAATCGTCCCAGATCACCCGTGCGGAACCACCCATCGCAAACGGCCGGACGGGCGCCCTCCGGCCGGTTCAGGTAGCCGCGAAATACGTTCGCCCCCCGGAACCACAACATCCCCGTCTCCAACAGCGATCGCGGCTCGTCCGTCTCCGGATCACGAATCCGCGCGGATATACCAAACAATGGCAGACCCACCGAGCCCAAACGCCGTGAAGGCACCAAGGGCCATCCGCTGCCGTCATCCGGCGGCTCGGGGAGATTGACGTTGGTCGCCGGAGCAGTTTCCGTGAGCCCATACCCTTCCATCACCGGAATCCCAAATTTCTCTTCGAACTGTTGCGCCAATTGCGCGGGAAGCTTTTCCGCGCCGGTCACGACCAACTTGAGCGAGGCCAGTTGCTCCGGCTTGGCCTTTCTCAGAAACCCGCGCAAGAAGGTCGGCGTCGACAGAAGCAAGCTCAACTGGTACCGCTCGATCAGTTCCGCCAGCGTCGCCGCCTCGATCGGCGAGGGATAGGTCACCGTCGTGTGACCTGCGATCAGCGGAAACCACAAGGTCACCGTCGAGCCGAAGCTGTGAAAAACCGGGAGCGAACCGAGGATCCCGTCGTCTCCGGTGAGGTTCAACCGGCTTCCGAACTGCTCGACGTTGGCCAGCACGTTGGCGTGCGACAGGGCCACCCCCTTCGGCTCGGCCGAAGTGCCGCTGGTGAACAGCAGCACCGCCTCGCGGTCTCCACCTTTCTCCGGCAAGCCCAGCGATCCAGCCAAAGCTTCAGCGCTGCGCAAGCGGTTCAACCACGACTGCATAAGGATGCGCAGGCGCAACGGCGGCAGCACCCGATCGAGAAGCAGCAAGCGCTCGTCCTCCGGCCAGGAAAAGCGCGGAAGCCTTTCCATAAAGGCGCCCGCCGTGATGAAAAGATCGAGTCCAGCTTGTTGGATGGCCGACTCCACCGCCTCCTTGGTGGCCGTGAAATTCAAATTCACCGGAGTCTTGCCCGCAAAGACCACCGCCACATTGGCCAGGAAGGCCCCCTTCCCCGGCGGCAACAGGATTCCAGCCCGGGGCTTTTGGGTCTTGGATGCGATCCTTCTCGCCAACACCATCGCCGCCGCCAAGAGCCTTTCGGCCGACAGCTCCGAGTGATCGGCCCCGTCGATCACTCGGGCGCGGCCGCGTTTCAATCCCTCCAATACCGCCCGCCCAAGATGCCGCTGCAGTTCCGGGCGCGCGCCAAATGCGGCTTCCGCCGCATCCAAGGCGCTTTCCCGAAACGCCCCCATCCGCGGTTCCCGGTCCGGATCCACCCGGTCGCCGAAAGCAATGACTCGCCTCCCCGGCTGCGTCTCGACGCATACAGGCGCCACCGGGCACGGGGCTCGAAGCAGTCCGCGCAGGATCTCCGTGGGCGCCGTCACCGCCAGGTCCGGCAAACTGCGCACCGCCGGTGGTAGAAAGAGCCAAAGGGCCGGGTCCTCACTTCCACCAATCTGCTGGGCGGCGTCGGCCGCTTGCTCCAGCACAGTCACCAGCGGCTTGCCCTCGACCTCGTCTCGAATATCCGCCGGCAGATCCATCCCAGCCAGACGGACAAGCCTCAGGGGCGCTCCCAGGACCCGTTCGAACGTAGCCACATCACCCGGTCCCAAGCGATTTGGCACGAGAAAGACGGGACCGCGAACTGGGATCTCACCCAGCACCAGCTCCTCGATTCTTTCCCCATGCCTGCCGTCCCGCGCCATCCCTCACCATCTCCCTCGCCCACCGGCTATCGCAAGCCCATCTTTTTGGAAAGAGAGCGCCGGGATTCCAAAAAAACATCGAGCGCAGCGAGCAAGTTTCCTAAAAATCACAACACCTGTTTTGTCTACGTATTTTGCAAACACCACACTAGTGTGGCCCCACTCCGCCGCCAATCTCTCCAACGCATGCCCGGCTCCGACCCCCCTCCACCGCATGACCCCGGCCTTCCTGCCGGACCCTCGTCCAACGCCGAACGCCACCGGCTCTATTGGCGCCAAAACCTCCGCCTCGTGGCCGTCCTCCTGACCATTTGGTTTGGCGTCTCCTATGGTTGCGGCATCCTCTGGGTCGATTGGCTCGACCAATTCCGGATTCCCGGCACCGGCTTCAAGCTCGGCTTCTGGTTCGCTCAACAAGGTTCGCTCTACACCTTCGTTCTCCTCATCGGAGTCTACGTCGTGCTCATGAACCGGCTCGACCGCCGCTACGGCGTCGAAGAAGAAGGCTAATCCGGCGCCGCCCCTTCACCGCTCCCTTCTCATGGATTGGATTCTCGCCATCTCCGGGGTCAAGCTATGGACCTTCATCATCGTCGGACTCTCGTTTTCTCTCTACATCGGCATCGCCGTCTGGTCGCGCACCTCGTCCCGCTCCGAGTTCTACGTCGCCGGCAACCACGTCCACTCCGTCGCCAATGGTATGGCCACCGCTGCCGATTGGATGTCCGCTGCTTCCTTCATTTCCATGGCCGGTCTCATCTCTGTCTTGGGCCGGGACGGATCCTACTATCTCATGGGCTGGACCGGCGGCTTCGTGCTCCTCGCCCTCCTCCTCGCTCCCTACCTGCGCAAATTCGGAAAATTCACCGTCCCCGATTTCGTCGGCGCCCGTTACTACTCCAACAGCGCCCGCGTCGTCGCCGTTCTGTGCGCCGTCTTTGTCTCCTTCACCTACGTGGCGGGCCAAATGCGCGGAGTCGGCCTGGTCTTCTCCCGGTTCCTGGAGATCGACGTCAACTGGGGCGTCGCCGTGGGAATGGTCATTGTTTTCTTCTACGCCGTCCTGGGCGGCATGAAGGGCATTACCTACACGCAGGTCGCCCAATACTGCGTGCTCATCTTCGCCTACATGGCGCCTGCCATCTTCATTTCCATCATGCTCACCGGAAACGTGCTTCCCCAGTTTGGCCTGGGCGGCGCCTTCACCCCTGAGGGCGGCTCGGTCACCCTGCTCGACAAGCTCGACGGCCTCAACACCGAACTCGGATTCGCTCCCTACACTTCCCGTGTCAAAGGCGTCGCCGACGTGTTCTGCATCACTCTGGCGCTCATGGCCGGAACCGCGGGCCTGCCCCATGTCATCATCCGCTTCTACACCGTCCGGCGCGTTCGTGATGCCCGGGCCTCCGCCTTTTGGGCACTCCTCTTCATCGCTATTCTCTACACCACCGCTCCCGCTGTCGCCGCCTTCGCCCGCACCAACCTTCTCACCACCGTCCAAGGCAAAGCCTATTCCGAAATCCCGAACTGGTTTTTGAAATGGGAACAGAGCGGTCTCGTCGCCTGGATGGATAAAAACGGCGATGGACGCGTTGACTATCATCCAGGCGAACCTTTCCTGGACAAACCCGCATTCGATCCCACTCCCCCCATTCCCGGGCAACCCCGGGTCCTTCTCAATACGCCTACCGCATCGCCTAACGAACTCTACGTCGATCCCGACATCATGGTCCTGGCCAATCCCGAGATCGCCCGGCTGCCCAATTGGGTCATCGGTCTCGTCGCCGCCGGCGGTCTCGCCGCCGCCCTCTCGACCGCCGCCGGCCTGCTCCTGGTCATTTCCACCTCGATCGCCCACGATCTCCTCAAGCAAACGCTCATGCCGCGGATGACAGAGAAAGGAGAACTCACCGCAGCCCGGCTCGCCGCTTCCGTCGCCGTCGTCATCGCGGGTGTGCTCGGCATTTACCCGCCCGGTTGGGTCGCCCAGGTCGTCGCCTTCGCCTTTGGACTCGCCGCCTCCTCCTTCTTTCCCGCCATCCTTCTCGGCATCTTCTATCGTCGCATGAACCGCGAAGGCGCCATCAGCGGCATGATCACGGGCATCACCTTCACCGCCGCCTACATTTGCTACTTCAAGTTCATCAATCCCGCCGCGAACACTGCGGAGCATTGGCTCTTTGGCATCTCCCCCGAAGGCATCGGATCGGTGGGCATGGCCCTCAATTTCGTGGTCGCCTTCGTGGTGTCGCGCTTCACCGCGCCTCCGCCGCCCCACATCCAGCAACTCGTCGAGCACATCCGCGTCCCGCGCGAAACAGGCTGAGCGCTGCGCCCGCTGATTCGCTCTGCCGGAACCGTGGCCGCACAGAAAACAAAACCAGCTCCGAGGAACTCGTCGCCATCCGCAGGTTGCTCGACGCAATGAAACGTCAAGTCAAGCGCTAGTGTGGTGTTTCGCAAACGCCACACTAGCCAAGCTATCCCCGTGATCATGGTTAGGATTCCGTCCCTCGCAACCCGTGCCGGATCTGATCAAAATCCCCTTCCTCGCAGCAGCGCACGAAACCTTCCGCGAATCCTTTGAGCCGCTCCCACACGGCCCGGATCCGCTTGGCCTCATCCACCGAAATGCTGTCGTCGGCCGCCGCTCTCGAAATCGCCGAGAGCAGCCCGCTGAACTGCCTCACGATTTCGTTCGTTGAGGGAATCACCTCGTAGCCTTCCTCGCAGTAGCTCTTGGGGTTCCGGACGAAATATCCCTCGGCGCGCTGACAGAGCCATTGCAAGAGACCGGGATCCCCGGTCAACTCCCGCAGATGGTCGACCCGGTCCAACGGATTGCGGCTGCCGCTGCCCCGGGCGTCCTTGGGCTCAGCCCACTTGTACACCATCGAGAGTGACACCCCCATTTCAGAGGCGATCTCCTTTGGACCTCGTTTCTCTAATGCGCGCCGGATGACTTCGTGTGACTCCATGGAACTCCCAGGCTAATCTGCGTCACTTCTTCTCCGCCAAACGGTAAAGAAAGCGGTCTGATCGAATCAATAATGAGTCCCCCACGACAGCCGGACTCGCATTGACTGGGCTCGGATCCAACTGCGGATTCGCCGCCAGCAGCTCATACTCCGGTTTCGCCGCGATGACGGCCGAGCCTCCCCTTCTGGAAAAGAGATAAATCCGTCCCGACGCCGTCACCGGCGAACTGTATACCTCGCCAAACCGGCCCGGCAATCGCTCTTGATAGACCAGCGCGCCGGTGCTCGCATCCAAGCAGTAGAAGAAACTCCCTTGATCATGCGCGAAATACAAGTGACCATCAACCAGCACCGGCGACGACACGTTTGATCCCTTGCGCGTCTGCCAGAGCCGCCGGGTCTCTGTGACGTCGCCTTGGCCCCCCGCACGCACCGCCGTAGCCGCCTCAAATCCCTTGCCTGACAACGAGTAAATCACTCCGTCCCGCGCCAAGGGACTGGCCACGATATACCAATCCGCCGCGGCGCACGACCACAGCTCGGAGCCTGTCGCCGCGTCCACGCCCACTATCTTGCCCCAAACCCCAAGCGCCACCTCGCTTCTCCCACCCGGGCCCGGAACCACCACCGGAGTGTTCCACGCCTCCCGCAGCCCCTCATAACGCCACACTTCTTTACCTGTCCGGCGATCCAATGCAACCATCGACCCGCTCTCGACGAAGGCGTTCAACAACACCAGATCCTCATGCAGCACCGGCGACGACGCTGAACCCCACTCGTGCGACCCCTCCCCCGCCGATGCAGTCCAACGGGGTTCGCCGTCATGGGTGAAGGCATACACGCCCGAGCTGCCGAAGAAACAGTAAACGCCGTCCTCATCCACCGCGGGCGTGCTCGTGGCGTAACCATGCCAGTGCATACGGCTCTCGTAAACCGCTTCCGCTTTGGTTGAGGGAACTTCCCGGCTCCAGCGCAGTTGAGCGTCCTCAAGCCCGAAGCAAAGGAGATGGCGCACCAAATCCTCGCGTTTCCCCGGATTCTCCGGCGATGCCCCATATCCTGTGTGACAGGTCAGATAGACCGCGTCGCCCCAAACCACGGCGCTGGAGGATCCCGCGCCCGGCAACTCCGCCTTCCACGCCACGTGGCTGGCCGTGTCCCACTGCGCCGGCGGATTGCCTTCTCCGGCGCCCATGCCGCCCGGACCCCGGAATTGCGGCCAGACCCCGTCTGCAAACGCAGCCGCCCCGCCCCATGCAGCAATCGCCACAGCGGTCGCGGCCGTTCCCGCCCGGCGACGCTTCTCGAATCGCCAAGCTTTCTTACTTTCCGGTTTCTTTGTTTTCATCGTGAGTGTGCTGTGTGCGTCAAGTCAAAGGAGCTTCCACAACGAGCGTCCACGCGCTCAGTATGTTGGCAACTCCGCGATTCCGTGGATGCCGCAGTGCGGCTATTCCGCATTTCTGACACCGTTTCGTCGCGAGGCGCTGCGAACTTTTTGCTGCCATGGCCGCGCGCAGCCGAGGGCGCAGAGCTGGGTGAGTACACCCTGTTCAAGCCCGAGGCAATCGGAACGAAGGCAGTATGGGGTGCGGCGCGCCACAGCAGAAAGGGTATGAGATATGCGGACTAGTTTTGAGGCCGACATCATCGCTTACTGAGAGATGAAAGCAATCACCAACGATCTCGTAGGCGAAGTTTCTCAGGCAGGCCATCATAAGGCTTTTGCGTTGGGCATCTTCCTGAACAGTGCCTACATCGCGGTGGAGGTCGTGTTCGGATTCCTCACAGACTCGCTGGCCTTGTTGGCGGATGCGGGACACAACCTGAGCGATGTCTTCAGTCTGTTCCTAGCCTGGGGAGCGGCCTACATGGCCGGGCGGCCGCCGTCCGGGCGCCGCACCTATGGGCTGCGCCGGGCATCCATTCTCGCAGCGCTAGCCAACGCCATGATTCTGCTCATCGCCATCGGCGCGATCGCTTGGGAGGCTGTGCAACGGTTCGCCGATCCGCCGCCGGTTGCAGGCGCCACAGTCATGTGGGTCGCGGGAACCGGGGTGCTCATCAATGGATTCACAGCGTTGCTCTTCATGAAAGGCCGGGAAAAGGACCTGAACATCAAGGGCGCCTTCCTGCACATGGCCGCTGATGCGGGCGTTTCTCTTGGGGTCGTCGCCGCCGGCTTGATGATGCTACTCACTGGCTGGCCATGGATCGATGCGGCCGTGAGTCTTCTGATCGTGGTTGTTATTGCCGCTGGAACCTGGGGCCTGCTGCGCGATTCACTGAACCTGGCCCTGGACGCCGTTCCGCCGGGAATTGACCTGGAAGCCGTCCGCGGCTACCTGACGAGCCTGCCTCAAGTAACGGCAGTTCACGATCTTCATATCTGGGGTATGAGCACCACAGAAACGGCTCTGACCGCTCATCTGGTGCGGACGAATCCACGCGTGGACAACGCCCTCTTGGTCAAAACCGCCCGCGAACTGCGGGAACGATTTCAAATTGTCCACGTCACCCTTCAATTCGAGACCGACGATGGGCGGCATTCCTGTCTGCAAGGCGGTGAAGGCGCGCTATGAGGAGAAATCCCGACTGAGCAGGAGATGGCTCCTCACGCTTGACGGAGGGCTCATTCATCTGTTGTGATCAAGAGGTTCTCCAAAAAGTCCGCATGGTTGCGACCGCCGTTGCCATTGTCCTTGCGCGGGCGCCAGAGTTTGCTGGCGATGTCCAGATCGCCGTCCCCGTCCACATCGGCCACCACGGCTTCGTGACCGCCGAGGGCATTGTCCAGAATGACCCGTTCCACAAACTCTGCGCCTTTTCCGTCCATGTTCTCCCAGATAAACCAACGCGGCGGGCGGGCCCCAGCAATGCCCTCCATCTCCACGGTGAAGATGTCGAGGTCCCCGTCCCGGTCGAAATCAGCGACGGCCAGCGAATGGTAAGCGCCGCGCGCAGCGGGATCGCCAGCAGTCAGCGGATGCGCTTTCCAATTGAGTCCTTTGCCATCGGTGTTCTCGAGCCAAGCGATCTTGCCGGCGCGGATCTCGTTCTCGGTCATCACCAGATCGAGCTTTCCGTCCCCATTGATGTCGGCGATCACACAGCGGGTCGCGAAGGGATAGGGCTCACTGGAACTGCCGAAAGGAATCGGATGCTCTATCCATCCTGTCCCCTTGGAATCGGCGTTTTCGAACCATACATTCGAGCGAGCAATGTCGAGATCGCCATCGCCATCAATGTCGCCCGCGGCCACGCCCGCGTGCACACCGGAGCCGATGTCGTGCCTCTTCCAAAGCTGACGCGGGTCCTTCGGGATGCGGTACCAGCGAAGGTTGTTCTTGTCGGACATCGTGATGATGTCGCGGCGGCCATCACCGTCTACATCCACGGCCACCAGATCGTGTACCGCGTTCAGGTCCGGGTCGAATACGATGCGCTCGAAGGGTTCGCTGCGCGGTTTTCCCGTGTTGCGATACCACACGCCGCCAGCCACGTGGTCGAGCCAGCCATCGCCATCCACGTCCACGGCTGTTCCGCCGACATCAGACGGGTGATTCTCGCCTAGGACGCGCCGCACCCAGTCGTCCGGCGATCGGAACTCGAACCAGTAAACAGACTTGTTGGGCCCCTTTCCACCCGTGACAAAATCCAAATCCCCATCCCTGTCCAAATCCACGAAAGCGGTCTGGCCGTAACTGTCGCCGGGAAGGTCGCGGTCAATGAAATGATGCTGAAACCGGAGTTCAGCGGCAAGGAGAACCGGACTGAGGGCGATCCCTATGCCGCAATACCTCCCGAGCAGTTTGATGTCGAAGCGCATTTTCCGTTAGCCCGCATTTCTCATACCGTTTCGTCGCGAGGCGCCGCGAACCCCTTCCTTTCCGGCCCAGGCCGCGCGCAGCCGAGGGCGCAGAGCTGGGTGAGCACACCCTGTGCAAGCCCGAGGCAAGCCGAACGAAGGCAGGAAGGAACGTAGTGCGCCACAGCGGAAAGGGTATGCGATATGTGGGTTAGGCGCAATCTCGATCCATGCGTGGGAAAGATCACGACCGAAGCTTCGTTTCAGTCCCGGCTCACGCGAAGCCGGAGGAATAAGGCGCTGTCCCCGGCTGTGACCGGATTGCGGCTCCGCCACTTCACGGCGCCGGGCGATGGCTCTCCAAGCCCGGCGCTGTCAAAAAGCGCGACGGCATCCTCCCAGGTCTTGAGGTCAAAGGAGACCTCCAAAATGAAAACAACGTGGGTTGCCGCGGGATTGCGTGAGGTTTCGAAGATCCAATAGGGGCTCGTCTGCCCGTCGATCTCAAGCAGTTCCTGGCGCAGGGAGAAGCTTGCTGGTCCCGACGCGGGATCAGTATCGCTGGTGCCCAGGGCGTATTCCAAAAAGGCCGAGAGCCCGTCACCGTCTTGATCGATGGTAGTGGGATCATCGGTCTCGATCCTGCCGGGGGTTCCCCCCATGCTGGCGCTCGCCCTCCAATGAGTCGCCTCGCTCCCGTCCATTATTCCAGGATCCTTCAGCGTCAGGCTGGGGCCATCCCCGTCGGCCTCAACCGGCCAAGGCTTCTTGTCATTGTAGGTCAACTCTTGGAGAACCACGCCATCGATCAAGCTGACCCGCAGGGTTTCCCCCGAGTCGCTCAGCTTGAAGCCCGCGAAGCTGCCCGCCACAGGAAGGCCGGTCCCGTAGCGATGTTCGAAGGCGGCGGGATTGCCCACGAGAACCGCGGCTTCGCCTGGGGCCAGTTCCTGAATGGTCGCGTTCTTGAAGTCAAAATGGATCCCCAAGGTGAAGGCGAGTTCGAGTAGACTCAGCGTGACGTCGCTCTTGTTGTAGAGTTCGATAAACTCGAACTCACCCCGAGATTCGAAACCGGCGGCGAACTCCTCCTCAGTGGGTCTGGCGGGGTTATAGTGTATTTCCGAAATGACGAGATCGCCCACAGTGGGGCGTTTCCCGATCTGGAAGGTGGCTGCGGTGAGAGCGCTCCAAGTCCCGCTGCTGAAGATGCTTGAACGCCAAGTGCGGGCCCTGACGGTCACGCTCTCATCGAGTCTCAGGCCCGGGCCTAATTTCTCGTACTCCATGGCGTTCTCCGAGCGAATGCCGCCCGGCAGGCGGGGGTCGGCGCCGTCGAGCGTGTAAAGGAGCGCTCCAGCTTCGGGCTTGAAAAGGGTGCCTGCCGACATCCTGAATTCAAAGCCCTTCTCGATCGCGCCGCCATGCTGATTGAAGATTGGGGCCTGGATACCGTCTGGATAGGCGCCAGAGTCTTTGAAGGCCTTGATCATCGCCTCGGTCAGGGTAATCAAGTGGTTGTCCATGACGTTTTGCTGGAAACTGCGCCATCGGCTCGGGCTGTGTCTGTTCCAACGCGCGGA
Organism: Verrucomicrobiales bacterium; assembly: GCA_035513055.1. GTDB lineage: Bacteria > Verrucomicrobiota > Verrucomicrobiia > Verrucomicrobiales > DEV007 > DATKCT01. Next base: position 30,691 of record DATKCT010000098.1, read on the forward strand.
CTCGGCGATGAAAGCGGTTTCAATCTCATCGACGCGGCGTTGCAAGCGGGCGATTGTGCGTTCAGGCGTCATCGCGCCGCCATTGAAGAAATGTTTGTGGATGCGGTCCGCCAGAAAGATCTGATGGTCAGGGTGCTTCTCTGAAGCCAGTTCCGTATTGAATCCGCCAGGTCCCCTCATCGTAAAACGGCTGCGGCCGGCAGCGGAACTAAAGGCGCTCTCAAGGAGCCAACCGTCGGCGTCTTTCATATAGAAGGTGAACGGCACGCCCAGGGGCTTTGAGCCCACGGCCTGAAATTCGCTTTCTGAGTTTCCCGCCGCCCAGACCATCATGAAATCGTAGTAATCCGCCAGATCGACATGGCCCTGAAGAGCCTCCCAGGGACTGTCCCCCCGGGCCAGGCCCTCAACTTCTCGCCAGTAAACGAGGTCGCCATCGTACGCTCCGAAGTCGGAAGTGAAGTTATCATTGCCGTTGATGGCATCGTAGTCGTCTTCGCTTCCGCCAAAATAAGAGGCGTGCATCGCGGCATTCCAGCGTTCCCGCAAGTGGTACTGGCCCCAGTACTCCCCATTCAGATAAAGATGCACAAAACGCCCGTGAGGCGCCATGCCTCCCATCTCCAACATGGTGTCGTCCACGAACCGGTTCGACAGGTAGGCGCCGCGTTGATTCATGTCGTGGGAGCCGGAGCGGAGATTGAACGCGTCAAATTCTTCGGCCGGAGCAACCCCGTTTTCGAAACCCCGAAAGATGGGGTACTTCAGCATCCCTGTTCCATAGCGCTTGCGGAACTGGAGGCGGTAGGAGTACTTCTCAAGATCCGTATAGTAGCCGCCGAAGCGAGAGACGCCGGCATTGAGCTGAAACCCGTCGGCGCCATCCGCATTGAGCCATTCGATCGAGATCTCGGACTCGTAGTCATTGACGGAAAGGCCATCCTTGAAAAGCGTCTGGCCCAATCCTCGCTTGACCAAATGCTCGGTGTTGTTAATAGCGATGGAAAGGGAAGGAATCGATGTGAGTGCGTCCGCCATCAACGGGCTATACTGGGCGGATTCGGTTATCGCCGCGCGCATCTTCGGTTGCTTGATGACGTCGTCCACGAAAAGGTAGGTCTGCGTGTCGATATTGGTGGGGCCCAGTCCCGTCTTGAAGGCGGCCGCTCGCAGCACCGTGGTCTTGTCAATGGTGATGGGTCCGTCATAAATGTGTTCAATGGGACCGGTGAACAACGAACCGGTCGACGGGTCCCGGCCGCTTGTGCTGTAGACGATCGTGGCGCCCGGCGTTTCCGTCCTGATCGCCACTTCAAAGGGCTCGTCGTAGAAACCGCGATCAACGCTGAACTTGGTGTCGGCGACAAATCCATCAATCCGGTTCTCGTTAGGAGCCAGCGGCGTCTCCGTCCGAAAATAAGCAGGCTCGCCGTTCTCATCGAGGCCGTAGGAATACCCCGGCCGCTGCCGGGGAATACCCTCATAAGCGTGGGCGACCGTGGCGGCATCGGGTTCCACGAGCGCAAGATATTCCGTGTCCGTCGAAAGCTTGAAACTGGCGTGCACTTCCGTCTGAAACAGGGATCCGAAATTCTTGCCCGAGACGTAGACCAGAGCGTAACCGTTGGCCGGGACTTTCTTGAGGGGAATTTTCCACATCGTCAGGTCGTCGGGATCATTCGTCAGAAACCAATCCCTAAGATCGGCCTCGGCCGGGGAGTCGTTGCGGACCTCGATCCACGCCGAGTAATCGCCGTCTTTATCTGGAGGACCGTCGATATTGACGGCGACCATCTCGGTGATGGTCAAGCCGGCGAGACTCGATGCCGGGACGGCGAAGAAAGCCGCCGAAGCGGCCAGGAAGCACAAAAGGGAGCGTCGAGGCATGGGCGTCTGGGGCGCGGGATTCCGGGAAGGCAAACAAGGTCTCGGGACGATTTCGAGCGGAAAGATACTCAACCTAAGCGCCAAGTGGGAAGCCTGCACTTCCTTTCGGCGGATTGGTTTTCAGAATCGGTGGAGCATCCGGCTTTCCTTGGCCGTCGATTCCAAACGCATGAACACGTTCAACGCCAATACCTTGTGCCGGCCGGCGCGTTTGCAAGGCAGTGACGGCGCTTGCGCTCACACTCCGTCCTCGCCATACGGGGACGAATGTCCCAACCTGCAAGGATGACAGCCAGGCGCCCCCGCTTCCCGTTGGCCGGAATCACCGCTCTCGCGGCCGGAATCCTGCCGCTCCATGCTCAAAGCGAGGCAGACCTCTATGCGCGGGATGTCGAGTTCTTGCTCGCGGAACTTCCAAAGAAAGCGGGACGCTTTTTCCAGACCAAGGGGATCGACTGGAAGGAAGTCAGCGCCGAGTTCAGGAGCGCCGTAAAGGAGGTCAAAAGCGATTTCCACCCAAAGATCTAAAGACCGTGGGCCGGCAGAGCTATGGGAAGACCGCAGCCAGCATGGGCTATATCCACTTGCGCGACGTGCCCGGGGACCTCCCGGAGCAGCTCGACCACATGTTGCAGGAAATCGGCGATGTGCCCGGCTTGATCCTCGACTGCCGGGCAAACGGGGGCGGCGGTTGCGACCACGACGCCGTCTTCGGCCGCTTTTTACCGAAGGGCGAACGGTGGCGTCAGTATTCCAGCGCCGGACCGGCGCCCTATCCAGGCCCGATGGTCGTCATCGTCGATGCCGGCGTGCGCTCGGCCGGGGAAACCATCGCGGGCCAGTTCAAAGAGGACGGCCGGGCCTGGATGATCGGCGACGCGCCGACGGCAGGGAGTTCCTCCTCGAAGGATCGCCTCGAAGTGCCGAGCGGGCTGTTTAAGGTGTTCTACTCCGTTGCCAGCAACAAGGCCCGGTTCAACGGTGGCAAGGGCATCGAAGGATTGGGCGTGCCGCCGAACCAGGTCACCCCATACAGTCCGGCGGACCTGCTCGGCGGTGTCGACACCCAGATCCGCATCGCCGAGGAGATCCTCAAGGCTGGGCTCCCGGCAGATAACGTTCCTTACCAGCCGAAGTAAATCGGCCTGTTGTGTGAAAAGGTAGCATCGAACGCTGGCGGTCTTGTCTGACGCAACGGCTCATTCCCCCCGGTTCCAAGCGACGTGCGGTCTCCGAATCGCGTTCGATCAAGCGCCTCCCCTGCCAATGAACTCAATGACTGTGGGAATATGCTGCTTCATGTTTGTGGAAAGGTCCCTGTTGCGGGCATAAACGACAGGAACAGGCCGTTGGCGGCAATCACTGCCCTGACTGGCGCCGGTATCGAACCGAGGCGCGGGGCCGGTAACCCGCGCCAGATTGCGATCACGCCGCCCAAGAGGAGAATCAGCCCGGCTGAAGACACGGTGTAATCCTGCCGATCGAGGGATCCACGGCTCAGCCACTCAGCCACGGCAGGAATAAGCCAGGCGGCGCCCATCGACGCGGCCAATAAACCACTGACAAGAAGAAGACGCTTCACGATGGGTTCATGGGCAAGAATGTTCCCTTCCTAATTAGGCAGAATGACCATACTCTATTTTCTGCGCCACGAGTAAGTGCAGGGAGTCGAAGAGCGTCTGGGCGAGCTGGAGAAGCGTTTGAAAGTTGGGCGTTCCCGCGCTCAAAGTGCCAGCCGCGACCCGCTGGTGCATAGGCACTGATCAGGGTCAGCATCTAAAACGCAATTTGACAGATCCTTCTCCTGAGGCGATGATTTTTGTGTGTGTGCGCGTCCTGAGAGAACTTGCAACGACGCACGAAAGCATCAGCGGGTTCTTCCGCCGGCTGCGCTAAACTTCGTTGTTAATCGATAGTGCGGGAATTCGCTGCTTCATCATCACTCGCAGCGCCCGGCGTTTTACTCATCGGCGCGCCGCCACTCCGCCAGCGCCGCGGTCTCCACCGGCTTGTTGTAAGGCGGATAGCCCGTGAAAGTGCCTTCGAAGATCAGCGTCACTGATTCCATGCGGCCGGCGGCGACGCCGTAGGTCCCCCCGCCCTTCACCGTCATCGCCGCTTCACTTACGGCAGTATCCTCCCGCCGCCGCGTGGCTGCGATGCGGCCGGTGTATTCAATCTCCGCGATGCCTTCGCGGATGGCCACCACTTTTGCCGTGAGGGCTACATCGGTCACGTCGTCCGGGCCCGGCGGGAGGTGGCCCAGGTCGCCGATGGGGCTCATGATGCGGGCGAACTTGCGTGCCGCGGCCGGGAGCGTCCACTCCGCCCCGGCCTCAGCGCGGGCGGGCGCGAAGGCCGGCCACTCGCTCTTGTCGAAGGTGAAACTGTCGAGCAGCCGGCTGTTGATGTAGGCCGCCAGGGTGACGCTGCCATCAGGCTGCACACCCACCCCGCGGTAAGGCATCGTGTTCACCGGCTCGACCTTCCGCGGCGCCGCCTGCCCGACCTCTTTGACGGCGCCATCGACGCGGGCCAGAAAATCCTTCACCAATGGCTCGTTGATCTTCGGATCCCAGTGCAGGCCGGCATCGCCGCTGCCGTAGATCGCCAGCACCCGGCCGTCGGGGGCCAGCAGCCAGATCCCCTGATACTGATCGCGCATCTTTTGGTCCGCATCGGGCGGGACATGCATCAGCTCAATCCGCTTGCCGTCCTCATCCGTCTGCCAAGCGTACTTGCCGCGCCGCATCAGGTGCAGGTTCACCGCCACCGGCACCGTCGTGGCGGCAATGCGCTCGATGACTTCATCGAGGGACAAAAGCCTCGCACGGAGGCTCTCGGCAAAGCCTCAGCACCGCTCCAGCGGCTCGTCGTCCGAGCCCCACAACAGCACCGGCCGGCCCTCCTCTTTGGCGACCTTCAGCGCCTCGGCCAGGTCCGTCATCCAAGGAATCCGCTGCCACTTGAGCAGGTCAGCACTGGGCCGCAGCGCCTCGGCGCGCGCCGCGATGCGTCCGGCTGCGGACTCATCCGCCCGCGCCGCGGTAACGACCGCCATGACGCAGAGAACCGCAGTGAGCATTCGTGTGATCTGCATGGTCGACCTCCTATGTGTGTAATACGATCATGTTCGCGGTTCAGGCCCCTTGCCGCAAGCCTTTGCTTGGCGGTGTCCAACTCCGAGGGGCGCGACTGCGATGTCCGGAGTCGTATGACACAATCGACTTACGTGCGCCGCGCGTGAACTTGGCGGGTCGCCATCGGGAAGTCAAGTCAACCGCCTTCCTTGTTCCTTGCCTTGATGAGATCTCTCGAGCCAACGAATCACTGCCGCAAGAACGCCGTCATCGTCGTCGACCCGCCCGGGTTTTTGGACGGTTCGACTGCCGGCCCGGTGGATCGCCGCGGGCCTCATTGCAACAGCTCGCGCAAATCGTCGTCGCGCAGGCCGCTCATCACGGGCCGCTGATCGTCGAGGGCGACGTCGATGACGGCGTTCTTGCGCCGTTGCAGCTCGAGGATCTTCTCTTCCACGGTGCCCTTGGCGATCAGCCGGTAGACGGCAACGGTCCTACCCTGCCCGATCCGGTGGGCCCTGTCGGCGGCCTGACGTTCCACCGCTGGATTCCACCAGGGATCGTAAAGCACAACGGTGTCGGCCGCGGTGAGATTCAAGCCATAGCCGCCCGCCTTGAGGCTGATGAGGAAAAGGGGGATCGACGCATCGCTTTGAAAGCGGTCGACTTCCGCGGCCCGGCCGGCGGTCTGGCCGTCCAGGTAACAATACGGCCATCCCCGCTCGGCGGACCATTCCCGAAGGAGCCGGAGCTGACCCACGAACTGGCTGAACAAAAGAACGCGGTGTCCGCCTTCGAAGGCTTCGTCCAACAACTCTCCCAAGGCGTCGAGCTTGCCAGAGGTCGCTTTGGGTTGGGCGGGGCCGTCGTTCCGAGTCGCGTCGCCTTCCACCAATCTCGGATCACAACAAACCTGACGCAAGCGCAACAGCGTGGTCAACATGAGCATCCTGACGGCGCCCTGGCCCCCCTTGGTCTCCGCTTCCATGGCTTCGCGCCCGGCGCGCAGGATCGCCGTGTAGAGATTGCGCTGGGCGGGATGGAGTTCACACGAACGGACTTGCTCGATGCGTTCGGGCAGATCTCGCGCCACTTCCCGCTTGGTCCGCCGCAGGAGAAAGGGAGCGATGCGATGGTGAAACCTGCGCGCCGCCGCCGCGGGCGGAGGGTCCGCGCTGAGAGGCAGTTCGTAGCGGACCCGGAAATCCTGACGGCTACCCAGGTATCCAGGACAAACAAACTCGAGCAGCGACCACAACTCGCGCACGGTGTTTTCCACGGGCGTGCCCGTCACAGCCACTCGCAGCGCCGCTGTAAGGCGGCGGGCCGCGCGCGCGGTGCGGGTATCGGGGTTTTTGATGGCCGTAGCTTCATCCAGCACGGCGCAACGCCAAGAGCGCCGGCGCAGCAGCGCGCCGTCTTGCAAAAGAATGCCATAGGTCGTGAGGAGGAGCCCATCGAAAGCCTCGCCGGGTAGCTCCCGCCCGCTCCCATGGTAGGTATGCACGGGCAGTTCCGGCACGAAGCGACGCGCTTCGGCCGCCCAGTTGCCCAAGAGGCTGGTGGGACAGATCACCAGAGATCCTTTGGACTCTCCTCCCGGCCGCCGGTGCAGCCACGCCATATAGGTCAACACCTGGACCGTCTTTCCCAAGCCCATCTCATCGGCCAAAACGCCGCCGAGTTTTTGTTTCGCCCGCCGGCACAACCATTGGACGCCCTCCCTCTGGTAAACGCGCAGCCGCTCCCACAGTTCGCCGCGCAAGGTTTCCTCGTCTAACAACAGCGGCGCCGCTCCGGGATCCGGGTCGCGCAGTCCCACCGCCTCGGCCAGATAGCCCTCCTGGACCGCTTCAATGCGGAAGCGGCCCTCGCGCTGCTCCGGATCGACGTCGCGCAGGACTTCCTCGAGTTCAGCGCAGGCCTCCTCGTCGACTACCCAGCGGCGGCGGTCGCCTTTGCCAGCGTCCGCTCTCCCGCCGCGCAGCAAACGCAAGACTTCGTCGCGCGGCAAGCGCGTTCCGTCTTCTCCGGCGTATCCGATATCGACGTCGAGCCAGCCCGCCTCCCGGCCCCGGACTTCGAGCACGGGCCGGATTACTTGAACCTGGCGAGTCAGGGCGGCGAAACGAGAACCTGTCAAAACAGTCCATCCAGCGGCCTTCAAGCGCGGCAGGACCGACGCGAAGAAGCGTAGCACCTGACCTTCCCCAGGCAACGCCAGTTGTCCGGACGCATCGGGCTCCGTAAACCCGGCCTGACGCAACGCGCCCAAAGCTTCTTGCTCCGCTTCGACGTCGCGAGCCAGAAAAGATCCCGGCGTTTCAGGATCCGGAGCCGGAAATCCTTCCGCCCCATGTCCGCAGACCACCTTCCGCTCGCCGTAGACGGCGACCAATTTCCCGGCGAGATGATTCAAGGAGCCCTCAAGAGTGAGTTGCAAGGCAGGAGGGATCCGGCGGACAGCGGGCAGGGCGCCCAACCCGCTCGACTCGAGGCGAAAAAGTGCCTGCAATGATTCCAGGCGGCGCGCGACCCAGCTTCGACTACGGTGAAAAGCGCGAGCCCCCGGCGAACCGGCGGCGACGAGCTGCTGGAGTTCTGCCGAGGAAATGCCGGGGTCCCGGCCGAGAGGAGCGAAGCAACGCCGGTCTCCCAACCACAACCAGTATCCGGCATCCTGCGCGCCCGCTCCCAGAACTGCGCAATTGTCCGGAAGCAGGAGCCGGAGCGTGATCTCTCGATCCGGCGCCGCCGCTCCGGCACTTTCCTCGAGAAGCAGCACCGGCCGAACGGGGATCGAAAGAACCTGGATGCGCTCCTCCCCTCTCGTCACCCGCGGATGGCCTGCGAGACAGGCCAGGAATTCCGGAGCTGTCCCGCCATCGAGCAGGAGGGCCACCGGCACACGGGCAACACCCGCCCGCGCCAGCCACTCCCGCAGGGCATGATCTTGGATGGACGGATCCGCGTCCGGCTCCGTCACGCTGACGGAGAGCCGCCCCCGCGGCAGCAGTTTCTCCCAGTCCCCGGTGAAGCGGATCTGGAACGTCCTGGGGAGTCGGGGCCCTGCGCCCCCGATCGCTTTTCCCGCGCCCGCTGCCGGCGTCTCCGGCGTTTTCTTGCCCTTGTTTTTCGGCGCGATTTTGGCTATGTCTTCGCTTCGCAACACAGCCAACACGACCGCCACCGAATGCGCGCACAAAGCCCCCGTGCTGCGCGAATCGCGGCAGGGGCAAAGATTCTCGACGTCGCTTCGCGTTCGGGCCACCAATCCCGCGCGAAGAGTCCGCCTTCCCTCGATCACCGAACCGGAAAACGATGGACCCGAGCGGGCGGCGCGCTGCACCGCGCCCGATTCCTCTATCCGCCGGCCCTCACGCAAGGCCTTCCAGCCGGCCGTTTCACCCAGCCATTTCTCGTTGATCTGAAAATCCGTCACGGCCCCTTTGGCTTGCGCGCATCTGCCGCCTCACGTATGCACTGCGGAAGCGGGACCGCCCTTCGATGAAGATCGTCGCCATTGCAAACCAGAAAGGCGGAGTGGGAAAAACGACGACTTCGGTCAATCTCGCCGCGTGTTTGGCCGAGGACGGACACCGCATTTTGCTGGTGGATCTCGATCCGCAGGCCAACGCCACCAGCGCGCTCGGTTTCGCTGCCGAGGAAGGCGACAGTCTCTACGAATGCCTGGTCGATCCCTCGGTTCAGGCGGCGTCCAAGATCGTCCAGACCGCCATTGCCAACCTCGAACTGATCCCCGCTCACCTCGAGCTGGCCGGAGCGGAGATCGATCTGGCACGTCAAGGGAATCACTGGAGCCGGCTGCGCGAAGTCCTCGAACCGCTGGCCAGCTTGGACTACGAGTACTGTTTCCTTGATTGCCCGCCCTCGCTGGGAATTCTCATGACCGCAGCCTTGGCGACGGCCCACGACCTGCTTATCCCGGTGCAATGCGAGTATTTCTCGATGCAGGGGCTCCTCCGGATCCAAGATATCCTGGAGACCCTCCGGCAATCCGGAGCGAACCCCAACGGACGCCTCGAGGGCATCGTGCTGACCATGTACGATTCCCGGACCAGGTTGGCCCGGAGCGTCATCGAAGACGTGCGTCAGTATTTTCCGGCCCAGACCTACGACACGGTGATTCCGCGCTCGGTGAAGCTCGGCGAGGCGCCCAGCCACTGTTTGCCCATCATTCATTATGACCCTTCCGGGGCCGGAGCCGCAGCTTACCGGGCTTTGGCCGGGGAGTTCGTCGACCGCCGCAGCCGTTACCGGATTACCTAAGCTGGGGCTCGCGTTTGGTTTCGCGCAGCCGGCGGCGGGGCGAAAGTCCTCCTCATCGATTCCCGGCCGGAGTCCCGGATTACCCAGCGGCCGGTTGCGTTTTGGGCCATTCTCTTCACATTAGCCGACCATGCTTCAGTGGATCATCAAGAAAATCGTCGGCAACAAGAACCAGCGCACGCTGAGGAAGTTGTGGCCTACGGTTCGAGAGATCAACCGGCTGGAAGAGGCGCTTCAGAGTCAACCGGAGGAGGTCCTCCGCGAGAAAACGGCGGCCTGGAAGGAGCAGCTCTACGCCATCGAGGATCCCGCCGTCCTGGCCCGGGAGTTGGAAGTTATCCTTCCCGAAGCCTTCGCCGTGGTGAAAAACGCCGCCCGCCGTCTGGTGGGCGGCGACATCCGGGTCTGCGATCAGCCTCTCACCTGGGATATGGTTCATTTCGACGTCCAACTCATCGGCGGCATCGGCTTGCACCGGGGGATGATTGCGGAGATGGCCACCGGCGAGGGCAAGACTCTCGTCGCCACTCTCCCGGTCTACCTCAATGCCCTCACCGGCCGGGGCGTCCACGTCGTCACCGTCAACGACTATCTCGCCAAACGGGATTCGGAGTGGATGGGCCAGATCTACGGAATGCTCGGGCTCACTGTCGGCTGTATCCAGAACGGTCAGCACGATCCGGCGATTCGCCGGGCGCACTACGGCTGCGACGTCACCTATGGCACCAACAGCGAGTTCGGCTTCGACTATCTGCGCGACAACGGGATGGCCCAGTCCAAGCTGGCTCAAGTCCAGCGCGGTCATTACTTTGCGATTATCGACGAGGTCGACTCCGTGCTCGTCGACGAAGCCCGCACTCCATTGATCATCAGTGGTCCGGTCACCGTTTCCAATCAGCAATACGAGCGCTACAAGCCGATCGTCGATCAACTGGTCCGGAAACAGACCACTCTCTGCAACGAACTGGTAGCGGAAGCCAAGAGCGCGCTCGAAGCCGGAGACCAGGCCGCCGCAGGCCGCGTCCTCTTTAAGGTCAAACTCGGGCAACCCCGCAACCGGGGCCTCATGCGCATGCTCGAGGAACCGGAGATCCGCCGCCTCATCGACAAGACCGAGCTGAGTTACTATCAAGACAGTCAGAAGCGCGAACTCTTCGCGGCCAAAGAAGAACTCTACTTCACTCTCGAAGAAAAATCGCACGACTCCGATTTGCAGGAAAAGGGCCGGGCCTTCCTCAATCCCGAGGATCCCGATGCCTTCGTCCTTCCCGATTTGGCCGCCGCCTACAGTGAAATCGATGGAGATGATTCTCTCGACGCGCAACAGAAGATTCAGCAGAAAACGGAGCTGCAGCGCAAACTCGATTTTCAGGCCGAGCGCATCCACAACATTTCCCAACTACTGAAAGCCTACTGCCTCTACGAGCGCGATCGCGAATATGTCATTGAGGACAACAAGATCGTCATCGTTGACGAACACACCGGGCGAAAAATGCCCGGCCGCCGCTGGAGCGACGGTTTGCATCAAGCCGTGGAAGCCAAAGAGGGCGTCAAGATCGAGGGCGAAACCCAGACCCTGGCCACCATCACGATCCAAAACTATTTCCGGCTCTACGAGAAACTCGCGGGCATGACCGGGACGGCAGAAACTGAAGCCAGCGAGTTTCACGACATTTACCGGCTCGACGTGCTGGTCATTCCCACCAACCGCCCGGTCCGGCGGTCGGATGAGAACGACCGCATTTACAAGACGGAGCGGGAAAAGTTCAACGCGGTAGTCCAGTGCATTGCTGAAGCCCATGGAAAGGGGCAGCCCATCCTTCTCGGAACCGCCAGCGTCGACACCTCGGAGAAGCTTTCCCGCCTTCTCAAGAGAGCCCACATTCCTCACAACGTCCTCAACGCCAAACAACACCGGCAGGAAGCCGAAATCGTCGCGCGCGCGGGCCAGAACGGAGCCGTCACCGTTTCCACCAACATGGCCGGGCGCGGCACCGACATCAAACTGGGCTCGGGCGTCGTCGACCTGGGCGGATTGCTCGTGCTCGGCACGGAGCGCCATGAGTCCCGCCGCATCGACCGGCAATTGCGCGGCCGTTGCGCCCGCCAAGGCGACCCCGGAGCTTCCGTTTTTTACCTGAGTTTCGAGGACAGCCTCATGCGCAATTTCGGGGCCTCCGAGCGCATGACCCGCATGATGGAACGTTTCGGGCTTGACGAGGGCGAGGAACTCCAGCATCCTTGGTTGAATAAAAGCGTGCAAACGGCTCAAAAACGGGTCGAGGCGCGCAACTATCAGGCGCGCAAACGGATCCTCGAATTCGACGACGTCATGAACCAGCAGCGGACCGTGGTCTATGGCTACCGCAACGAGATTCTGGAAAGTGAGGATCCGCATGAACTCATCGACGAAGTCATTCGCGATGCCCTCCCGGCCCGCGCCGCGGAGTTCCTCGTTCCCGACGACGAAGGGCGGCGCGACACCAGCGGCCTGCTCCACTGGATCAACGGCGCTTTCCCCCTCGGACTCACCGAGGAAGCCGCCGATTTGGACAACAAAACCGACGAGGCCATCAAGGACTACCTCGTCGAACAGGTGAAAAAGGCCTACACCCTCAAGTCGCAGCACGAGAATCCCGATCACGTCAAGTCCTTGGAACGTCACATCATGCTCAATGCCGTGGACAAACTCTGGCAGGAGCACCTCTTCAAGATGGATTCCTTGCGGGAAGCCGTTTTTCTCCGCTCCTATGGCCAGAAAGATCCCCTCATCGAATACAAGAACGAGGCCTACGCGATTTTCGTGGAACTGATGGACAACATCCGTCAGGACGTCCTCCAAAGCCTCTTCCGCAGCACCACCAGCATCGAGGGCTTTCAGGCTTTCCTGGCAAAACTACAACGCCATCTCCGCACCAACGAAAGCTCCATGACCGTCGAGGGCGGCGGGGCCACCTCGACGGCCAGTTCCGGAGCCGGTCCCGGCGGGCTCGACGTCCCCGGAGACGAAGACGAGGACCTCCGTCCCAAAATCACGCTTCCCGTCCGGCGTGATCTGCCGAAGGTCGGACGCAACGAGCCCTGTCCCTGCGGCAGCGGGCGCAAGTTCAAACAATGCTGCGGACGCTGATTTCTTACGAACCGATTATGATGTCCGAAGCGCCACCTGTTTACAGCCGCAAAAACCCCTGCGCGGCCCAGCTCAAAAGCGTGCGCCTCCTCACCCGGCCCGGTTCCGAAAAGGACACGCGCCATTACGAGGTCGACCTTCGCCACTCGGGTCTCGCCTTTGAACCCGGAGACTCCCTGGCCCTCTTCCCCAAAAATTGCCCAGACCTCGTCGAAGAAATCATCCGCACACTCGGTCTCTCGGCCGATGAGCCGGTGACCCCGCCCTCCGGCGCCCCGGCGAGCCTCCGCACCGCCCTCATCGACGAATGCGTCATCACCCAGCCCGACCGGAAGTTTCTCGCCGCCATCGCGGAGCAGTCCGGAGAGAAAGGCTCCAGCCTGGCCGCGCTGCTCGACCCGGAGCGCCGCCAGGAACTCAATGCTTATCTGTGGGGACGCGAGGTCATCGATTTTCTCCTCGCCTATCCGGAAGCGAGATTCACAGCTCAAGACTTCATCAATCTCCTGAAAAAACTGCAAGTCCGCCTCTACTCGATCGCTTCCAGCCTGCGCGCTTGCCCTAATCAGGTCGACCTCACCGTCGCCACCGTCGTCTTCGAAAGCTTCGGACGAAAACGCAAAGGCGTCTGCACCACCTGGCTGGCGGAACGCGTCTCACCCGGAGATCCCATTCCCTGTTTTATCACACCGGGAAAAGGCTTCCGCCTTCCACCCCCTGACGATCCCACTCCCATCATCATGATCGGCCCGGGCACGGGGATCGCCCCCTTTCGCGCTTTCCTTCAAGAGCGTCGCGCCACCGGAGCCCAGGGCAAGGCCTGGCTCTTCTTCGGCGAACAACGCCAGGCCTGCGACTTCTTCTACAAAGGGGAGTGGGAGGACTTCCTCGCAGACGGCACTCTCGACCGGTTCGACACGGCTTTTTCCCGCGATCAGGATTTCAAAATCTATGTCCAGGACCGGCTCCGCGACCGGGCTGCCGATTTGTGGCGCTGGATCGACGACGGCGCCATCGTCTACGTCTGCGGAGACGCCGCGCGAATGGCCGTCGACGTGGACCGGACCCTTCACGAGATTGCCGCTACGCAGGGCGGGCTCGGAACAGATGGCGCCGCCGCCTACATCGAACAGATGCGCAAAGACAAACGCTACCGGCGCGACGTCTACTGATCGATCCGCCGCGTTTTCCTGTTGTGCCTCGCGCGCAATCGAGGTCCCGCTTCATGCCTGAAGAACGGATCGGCCTTTTTGGAGGCACCTTCGACCCGGTTCATCTTGGACATCTGCAAATCGCGGAGGCCGCCTGGCGCTGCGGTTCTCTGCACCGCATTTTCTTTGTTCCCTGCCGCCAATCTCCTTGGAAAGCTCTGGATGCGGCTGCGGAACCGCAGCACCGCCTGGCCATGCTCGAGATGGCCTTGACAGACCTGCCCTGGGCCGAAGTCAGCCGGATGGAACTCGATCGTCCGCCCCCATCTTTTAGCTGGCAAACGGCGGAGAGCTTCGCAGAACGCTTTCCACCGCCCCGCTGCGAACTCTGCTGGATCCTCGGAGCGGACCAGTGGAAGACGATCGATCGCTGGGCCCGGGCCAGCCGACTGGCCAGCCTCGTGACTTTCCTCGTGGTTCCCCGTGCTGGATACGACTACTTCCCGCGCGAAGGATACCGCGCGCAGAGCGTTCCCTGCCGGATCGACTTGACCTCGACGGAAGTGCGGGAATCGCTGCGCGATGGCCGTAGCGTCGACCATCTTCTGCCTGGGGCGGTCGCGGACTACATCCGAAAGCAAGGCCTCTACAGTTCCGGCTGAAGGGCCTGTTGATTTATTCTGCAATGCCGCGTCGCGAGAGTACGGAGCAGCAAGATGGGACTCGGCCGGTGACGCGGCCTTTCGGCCGGAACTTGTTGAACGCGTTGGCTTTGTTGCTCGCCGGTCACGAATGGCAATTCACCCCCTCCTCGCGTCGCGCCAACCCCTCCCAACAAGTCCTGCGCGGCATCACCGAAGAAATCAACAGGCCCTTCAGCCGAAACTGCGCGCTCAGTCTTTGACAGACAGGCCTCCTTTCCTTATTCTTTCCGCCATGATCAATAAGCTCACCGTCCTTCTGCTCCTCTCGGCCGGTTGGAGCGCGGCGCCCCTTTTGCAAGCTCAAGAAGGCAGCCCCCTGCTCGATCCCGATGAGTCATCCGGCTCACTTCTCGACCTCGACGACCCCACCGATCCGGACGCAGCCGTGTCGCTCGACCCCAACCGCTCGGCGGCCGATCCCTTGGGTCCCGGCTCCCGCGCGCTTCCGAGTACGATCGGTCCCGAAGACGCCCAACCCCAGGAAACGTGGGTGCTTCCCGAATCCATCCAGAATCTCACCCGCGAACAACGCAACGAGATTGTCGATCTCCTCAACAAGGCCACGAGCTACATTCGCGGCATCCGTTTGCAGGAAGGCATGGACGCTCTCAACAAAATCGAAGCCCACACCTCGGAGTACTACGTCACCCACAATCTGCGCGGAGCCATCTACACGAAGCTGCGCAGCTTCGACAAAGCTCGCACTTCTTTCCGGAGAGTCCTCGAGCTGCGGCCCGGCCTGATGGAAGCCCGGTTCAACCTCGCCGAATTGGATTTCGTCGAGAAGAAATTCCAGATCGCCTTCGAGCAACTCGAGGAACTCAAACGGGATTATCCCCAGATGGAAGCGAGCACGGCCAAGATGATCGATTACAAAAGATTCCTGTGCAGCCTGATGCAGTCCAACGGACCCGGCGACGCCATGGACAAGAAAGCCCGGGCTATCCTCGCCACCTTCGATTTCCTCGACGATGAACCCGCCTATTACTGCGCCCACGCCGCCCTGTCTTACAAGGCGGATGACACTCCAGATGCCGAAATGTGGTTGAACTCGGCCCGCGATATCTACGGCATGGACGCCCTTGGCGTCTACGTGGATTCGATGATTGAGATGGGCTGGATTGATTCCATGTTCTAGCCCCGGGCCGGCCCGCATTTCTCAGACCGTTTCGTCGCGAGGCGCTGCGAATCCCTTACTGCCAGCCGAGCGAAGCGAGAAAGCCAGCCCTTGGGGCTGCCCGAAGGGCGCGAAGCGCAGTGACGCCGGCGCCGCGCGCAACCGAGGGCGCAGAGCTGGCTGAGCACACCCTGGTCAAGTCCGAGGCAAGCGGACCATAGGCAGGATGGAGTGCGGCGCGCCATAGCCGAAAAGGTATGAGAAATGTGCTCTCACTCGCGCTTCCCCGGTAGCGACGCGCTGGCCGCGTTCCTGCGGGATCTGTTCGACAGCGGATCGGTGACGGTCGACCCCGTTGCGGATCCCCAATCCGGCTTTCTCGCCCGGGTCGATCCCACCGAAGCCGCCCTTTCCATCCTGCGGGAGCAGGCTGCCGCGCTCTCACTGGAAATGCCGCACACTGCTCCCGGCTACCGCCCCGATGTGGCCGCCTGGGCCGCCCTCACCCTTTATGAAGCTTGTCGACTCCTGGTCTGGCCGGGCCGGGATATCCCGGAAGATTCTCATCTGGGAAATCCCGCTCCCCTCCCCTTAAATGCAGAGGCATGCTTCAGTGCCGACGTGATTCTGCAATTCCTCCCCGGAGTGGTCGCCATGGCCCGGCGCACCGCCGCCCCGGAGGCTCTGACCGCATCCCTGCTGCAGCTTTCCGGCGGCTGGCCCCTCTCTTCCGTAGGTATTCCCGGAGTAATAGTCGAGCCCGGCCCCCTCGAAGCGATCGCCGCTCATCCCTCGCTGGCAACTCTCTACACCGACCGCGTTCTCGCTCAGTCCGATGCGTCCCGGCTCGGTCCGGCCTGGCTCGAAACGCGCATCCGCGAAGCAGCGGGAATCTACCCAGAACTCATTCCCGCCGAAATCCGCGGCGCCCTGGGCATCGAGCAGCCGATCCCTCCCTCTTGAAGCGATCCCGCTTCTGAAAAAATGCGAAAAAACTCCGATTCCGGCATGAGGACGTGTTGATTCATTCGGTGATGTCGCGCGGAGAAACCATCAACTCGCTCTTCACCTCGGCGCCCTTCCGGTGTTCACTAGGAGCGTCATGAAACGCGCATCCTCCCGCACTCACCGGCTTCGAGTCTATCCCGCCCTCTACGTTCTGGCCGCGCTGTTCACTCAGTCCGCCCGCAGCGAGGAACCGGAGTGGACGCCCTTGTTTCCAGAGGACGGACCGCCCAAGGGCTGGGTGGTGCGAGCCTGGTCCGATGTCAGCCAGCCCGGCCCCGAAGGAGCGGTCTGGATCGTCCGCGACGGCGTCCTTCATGGCGCCGAACCACGCGGTTCATGGCTGATGAGCGAAATGGAATACGGGGACTTCGAACTCGAGTTCGAGTTCAAACTCGGCGAAACCGGCAACAGCGGTTGCGCCCTGCGCGCTCCGCTCCGCGGCGACCCCGCATTCGATGGTCTCGAACTGCAAATGGCCGACCTGCGCTACAATCCTTCGGCCAAGGATTCAGAACTCACCGGTGGACTCTATCGCGCCGTGGCGCCGAAAGAACAGGTCTACCGTCCCACGGAATGGAACCGTTACCACATTCGCCTCTCCGGAAGCCGGATCGAAGTTGACCTCAACGGAACGCGCATCCTCGAACTCGATCTGTCCCGCGAAGAAGAAAAGGTTCTGCGTCATGACGGCTCCGAAGCCCCTCCCATCCGGGATCGTCCGCGCAAAGGCCACATTGGATTTCAGGAACTCAGCCGCGACGGACAAATCCTTATCCGCAACGCCCGCATCCGGGAACTGCCGGCGGAGGAAAAGGATTAATCCATTTCTCCTGCCCTTTCTGCTGTGGCGCGCCGCACCCCATCCTGCCTTCGTTCCGCTTGCCTCGGCCTTGAACAAGGTGTTCTCACGCAGCCCGGCGCCCTCTGCTGCGCGCGGCCTGGGCAAGTAAGGGGTTCGCAGCGCCTCGCGACGAAATGGTATGAGAAATGCGACTGAAACAGTCCCGGCGCCGAGAAACGTCTGACCAACAAAAAAGGCATTCCGGCCCGGCTTAGACCGGATCGGAATGCCTTGACGCACCTTTGAATCCCCGCTCGTGCCGTCCGAGGTTCGAGCGCACGTTCCCGCGGCTCATTAGATTGGGGGCTTCCGTCCTGACATCTGCCTTCCAGTAAGGGCCTGACATCAGTCAACCGGGGCCACCCCCATACACATTTCAACGGTTCGGGCTCGCGTATCCTCGTGTGGGCGAACACAGCAGACAGATTTCAAAGATCCGTGCGCCGCGAACCGCGTCTCACGAAGCCTTCCGCGGGCGCTCTGCATTCTCCGATATGCCGCTCCTGTTGTCAACAAAGATGAAGCGTTAACCCGCATTTCTCACTGAACGGCCGGACGTCGGCGCGGCCGCCCATCGCGCGTCAGAAAACATCACCCTCGCCCAGCGCCTCGTTCAATCTGCGCACGGCCTGAAGCACCCGCGCCAGTTGTTGCCGCCCCTCCGTGTTCCGGGCCATGACCAACGAGAAATAAGCATCCAGGAGGGACATCAGAGGCGCCGGCGGTTCGCCCCAATGCTGCACATAGGCCGCCCGCACCCGCTGCCACAGATCGATCCGCCGAAAAGCCCGCATCGGCTCCGCTTCCCACTGAACCGAGAATCTCCAATCGGTGGAACTTCCTGGCTCTGGACCGGCCTCGAAGAGGCCGGCTCGCAATGCATAAAGCCCGCCCCGGGCATAAGACTCGTATTTCGCCAAATCGAAAAGCGGTGGTCCCCGCCAGAGTCCCGCGACGGATACCGGATCGATCAGCCACATGCGCGGCTCCGGCGCCGCGGACCGGTCCCACAACACATTCTCAAGGATCAAATCGCCGTGCAACCGGACGCAGGGTTCCGAGTCGAATGCCTCCGGGAGTCCCTTGTCCAGCACGGCCGTCCAGGCCCTGCGCAAACCGAGGCAATTGGCCCCATCCACCTTCAGCCGCGGCGCCTCAACCAGAAGCACCACATCCTCGACCTGACCCAACGCCGCGATGGACTGTTCCATGATGACGCGCCAATGCTTGAGAAACGGCTCATCCCCTCGGCAACTCTCCGAATGGAGATCCCCAAAGACCGCCTGGACCACGCAGTCTTGAAGCGCCTCGGCTTCCGCATCACTCAACGAACCTTCCAAGACCAGGCCGGCAGCGTCACGCGCGCCTCGCAAGTAGGGCACAGAATATCCCAGCCCCTTGCCGTCATCCCAGCTTTCCAGCAGCGGCGGGAACCATCTGCGGGCCGGTTCCGGCAGGGAACGCAAATAGAGGATCTCCTCGTGCAGAGCGCTCTGTGCCCAAGGCCCGTCCCGGCCCAGACGGCGCAATTCCTTGCGAACCACCTCGGAACCGTCGCCAACGCGCCATACTGCGGTTCTCTCCCAGAAACCGTCCCTCAGGTTGAACAGAAACTGTTCGCCTCCGCAGGCCATGGATATCGCGGGCTGTGTCCTTGCTTCCCACCCCGCTCTGCACTAGCCCGGATTCCTTATACCGTTTCGTCGCGAGGCGCCCGCGATTCTCATGAAGCATCGAGCGCAGCGAGCAGAATTTCTGAAACGCATACAAACCGTTTTGTCTACATATTTCGAAAACGCCACACTAGGCTCTCAAGTCTTCATGCATCCGGAACCGACATTCTCCGCCGCCGTCGTGGGTTACGGCTGGGCCGCCGCCGCCCACATCGACGCCATCAACGCCACTGGCCTGGCCCGGGTCACGGCGGTGTGTTCCTCCCGGAATCTCGACCCGGCCGAACTGAGCGCGCGGCACGGCGGGAAGATCCAGGTTTGGACCAGTCTGGAACCGATGCTGGCTCAATCCGGAGCCGGCGTCGTCTCGCTCTGCAGTTACCCGAGCCGGCGCCGCGAGGAAGCGCTGGCTGTGGCCCAGGCGGGAAAGCATCTCATCATTGAAAAACCGCTGGCCCTCAGTTTGCGCGATTGCACGGATATACTCGAGGCCGTGGAAGCGGCGGGAATCCAGGCCTGCGTCTGTTTCGAATGCCGCTACTCCAACCAGTTCCTGGTCACCCGCGCCGTCATCGATGCCGGGCTCCTGGGAGAGATCCATTACGGGGAAGTCGATTACTACCACGGCATCGGTCCGTGGTATGGACAATTCCGCTGGAATATATCCCGGGAGGAAGGCGGCAGCAGCCTTCTCTCCGCCGGTTGTCACGCCTTGGACGCCCTCCTTCTCTGCTTGAACGGGGAAGTCGAATCGGTCTTCAGCGCCGCCACCGCCTCCCGCAGCGCCATATTCGCCCCCTATCGTTATCCCACGACCAGCTCGACGATCCTTCAGTTCACGGACGGCCGCGTAGGAAAGGCTGCCTCGGTCATCGATTGCCTCCAGCCCTATTATTTCCACACTCACCTCGTCGGCAGCCGCGGCTCTCTCCTGGACCGGCGCCTGCACTCCGAAGAACTCGCCCTCGACAAATCCTCCTGGTCGGAGTTGTCCATGAAGCTGCTCGACTCCGGCGACGTTTCCGATCATCCCTACGAGGCGCAGTTCCGCGCTTTTTTCACTGCGTTGAGCGAGAACAAACCCATGCCCCTCACCAGTCTGCGCGAGGCCTATCGCAGCTTCGAGATCGTTTTCGCCGCGGACCGGTCTTCGGAGAAGCGCCGGCTCGTTACCCTGGAGGAAATGCGAAACCCTTGAGCGTTCGGAAACGCGGGATGGCGCGCAACATTGTCATGCGTTTGGAATCAACGCCCAAGGCAAGCCGGAGGCTCCTAGACTGCGGCGAGAACTGCCGCTCTTTCTCAGGGCGCGAAGCGCCGTGGTAGGCGAAGGCGATAATCCCTCCCCCTCCACCCAATACCTGCCCTCCCAAAACCCGTTGGCGCATAGGCAGCGGCGTAGCGCCAGAAAGTGAAAAACTGTTTGACAAGCGGGTTCCCCTCTCCTTTATCCCTCTCTCACGCAATCAGACCTCTCCGCATGAAGAATTCCCTCCGGTACGAAGCGCTTCGCATGCTCGCCGGAGTCAACGTCCGGCAATCGAGCATCGGCCGCACCGGCGCCGCCGGAGAGCGTTGAGACCCGTTCCAATCCCTTCCTCACAGGATTTCTCGCGGCCCCGCTCTCCACCCGGAGACGGGGCTTTTTGTTTCAGCCCATGCCGTCAACCCCCCCACTAAAAAGCGTCAAGCAGCCGCCGCCTGCCCCTCGCAGCGGATGGTTCTCGGCCTTTATCTCAGAGTTCCGGGCCTTTCCTGCGACCGTCTGGATTCTCTTCGCGGGCATGTTCATCAGCCGCTTTGGCGCATTCGTCCTTCCCTTCCTAACAATCTATCTCAAGCGCCTGGGTTACAGCCTGGATCACGCCGCGCTGGCGATCGGCTGCTATGGCGCCGGGAATTTCGGCGCGGCGTTCCTCGGAGGCGATCTGGCCGACCGCATCGGCCGGCGCAAAACCATTGTCATCTCGATGTTCTCGAGCGCGGCTGCCCTTATGCTTCTGTATTCCGCCAAAGGGCTCCCGGCGATCTTCGCTTGTGTCTTCCTGGCCGGTCTCACCTCGGAACTCTACCGTCCGGCTTCGTCCGCACTGATCGCCGATCTGGTGCCGCCTTCCCGAAGGGTTCTCGCCTTCGGCGTATTGCGCTTTGCCATCAACGCGGGCTGGGCTCTCGGTCCGGCCACCGCCGGTCTTCTCGCCGCCTGGTCCTTCTTCTGGATCTTCGCGGGAAACGCTCTCGCCAGCGTCCTCTTCGGTCTTCTGGCCTGGATTGCCCTTCCCAAGGGCGTGCGCGGCGGCGGCGAGATCCGCTCTCACGGACTCCTTTCCGCTCTGCGGCACGTGGCCCGCGACCGCAACTTCATTCTCTTGTCTATCGCCAGCTTTGCCACGGCCTTCATATTCTTCCAGACCGGATCGAGCTACAGCATCTATGTCACGGAGCACCTGAGCTACTCGGAGCTGACATACGGTCTCCTCGTTTCCCTCAATGGCGTCCTTATCGTGTTGTTGGAGATTCCCCTCACCTTTTGGACGCGCCGCATGAATCCGCTGCGTCCCATGGCCTTGGGCTATCTTCTGCTGGGCGCCGGATTCGGCATGAATGCGCTCGGCGCCTCCGGCGGACTCATAGCGCTTGCCGCGGCTATGAGCGTGCACACCATCGGCGAAATGATCGCCTTCCCGGTCCAAGGAGCCTATGCCGCCGGCCTAGCGCCCGCGCATATGCGCGGCCGCTACCTCGGTCTGTTGGGCATGACTTTCTCGCTGGCGTTGATCATTTCACCCTTCGCCGGCGCCCGCATTTACGCCATCCACCCGGACGCCTTGTGGTGGACCTGTGTCCTGCTGGGTGGGGTCGCTGCGGCGTCCATTCTCGGCAGCCGGGTCGCGCCCGCAAGCGCGACCGTCGAAGCCAAACCCCAGGAGGCGCCCATGTGACGGACGCAAGACCGGCGCGAGCCCGCGGCGTTGCAGAATAAATCAAGGCGGAACCCCTGACAGACCCCCGCTCACTAGACCTGGAGGGCCCCTCATTCCCGCCCCGGCCGCAGCCAGGTCATGACCCGCTCCAGTTTTTCGCCTTGAACCCAACCCTCGATCTCCGTCCCAGCGCGGACAAAAATCCAGCCGCCGTCTGACCCGGCGATCTCTGCCCATTGCGCCGGACGAAGCCGTCCGGTGTTCCCTGCCTCCTCGAAGGGAGCCGCCTTCAACTCGACGGGTTCAGGAGTCGTTACCCAAGCGCTGCCAGGCCGGGGAACACCCCGGCAAAACCACCAACCCGCACCCGCCATCGCCACGAACGGAATCGCCCAAAGCGCGGCAATCGC
>DATKCT010000099.1:0-4537 GCA_035513055.1 Verrucomicrobiales bacterium
TGCCGAAGAATTCGAGGGAGTTTCATAACGATCAGACCGGGCCGAATCTCTTTGCGATCCCGGGAAGCCGCGAAACGCCGTTTACCAGCCCGGCACCACGCGCTTCCGCGATCATGACCGATAAATACATTGCATTTACATTGTGACGCAACAAAAAACGCGTTCTGAGCAGGAAAATTGTTCGAGCACACCCTGCCACCCCTTCCTCCGAGAGGGCCGTCCCCCGATTCCGGCGCCTCTCCCAGCAGCGGCTGAATCCGGCTTTTCAGCTTGAATCACTGGGCCGTACACGGCAAAACCTGGGATCGCGCCGGTGCTGGCCCCACCGGGAATCGACCATCTCATTCGGCGCAGGAAAAGCGCTGTCCGTCCCTCCACATTCTCCTTCCCGGAACACCAGTGTATGTTCATTGTGAATACTGCAATGGAAAACTCCCTTTGACCCCGCCGGCCCCTTCTCCGAGCCAGGACGTGCCGGAGCCCCTTCCCTGCACGAGGGCCCCGGCAGCTTCGCTGGCCAGCTCCAGCCTTCGCCGTACAGAGGATCCAGCGCGCGGACTGCGGCAGCCCTGTTGAGGCAAGACGATGGCCCTTCCTCCCCGCCTGAGCCCACTTGGCGCTCTCCCCTTGCCGGCGCCGGAGGCGTCGCCTGGAGTTTTTACATTTGCGACTGGACGTCGCCCCGAACTTCAATCGAAGGAGTTTGCAGAGCCTCGGGAGAAGCCGGAGGCTTCCCAGCTTGTAGCCGGTGGTGAGCGCAGCGACACCACCGGACCAACGGACCAAAGGACCAACGGACCACCGGTCACCCTCGCGACAGGACCCCGGCAGGGGTCCCAGCGCGGCCGCATCTCCTCGCGTTTGGCGCCAGTTCCCACCCGTTTTCTGCGACAGGGGCGCGCGAAAACGGGAAAGTGCGGCGGCGCCGGACGGCAACCCGGGACAGAGGGGAGCGCTAGGGATGCGATTGCCGGTCTTACCAGTTCAGTTGCGCAATGCCGGCCCAGGTCTGAGAAGCGTGACTTGTTGGGAGGGTTGGCGCGACACGAGGAGGGATCGATTTGAAATTCGTGACCGGCGAGCAACAAAGCCAACGCTGTCAACACGTTCCGCCCGAAGGGCCGCGCCCCTCTTTCATTCGCGAAGCGACACTTCCCTCCCTCTGGCGCTCGCGCGGCGCGGCGTTGCAGAATAAATCAACACGCCCTTCAGGCGGCGCTTCTCCACTCCGGCGTGAAGGCTCTGGTTGCGCCTGCCTAATCAAAAGCGGAAAACCACGCCCAGAACGGGACCGGAGAACTCCAGATCAATTTCGTCATCGCCGTCACCATCCCACTCATAGGCGAGGTGCCGGTAACCTCCTGCGACGGAAAAGCTTGGCGTGAACCAATAGGCCAGGGTGGCTTGCACTTGCCAGGTAAGATCCGAATCGCCCGCCCCGACATCGCCGTAAAAATTGAGAGCCCAGCCCCCGCCGAAGTTAACGCCAGCTCGCAGCGCTCCAACGGCGTCCCAGTTGTCCCGAGAGTCTCCAAAGGATACCGGCCGCAGCCTTGGGAACTCGTCAAAATGACGGCGGTCCCGAAGAGTGAGTTCGGTGTCTGTGTAGAGGACCCGGCCTCCACCGCCCAGCTCCAGATACCCGCCCGGCTCGTCAATCACCCGGTAAGTGGCGACGAGGGTAGCCATGAACGTATCTAGCTCCAGTTCGGCGTGATCATAGCCGGGTTCGGTTGCGCGCGAGAGCCGGGCGTCGTTGGAGAGAGCTAGGTAGATGAAATCGGCATAAAAACCCCAGCGATCATAGTGGGCCGAAACGGTGGCCATGATTCCGACATCGAGGTTGTCCCAGATATCCGAGAAACTGCTGTCGAAATCGGCGGAAAATCCGTCGAGGGTCACGTCGCCTTCGAGGCCCGCGCCCCAGCCATATATCGCCAACCCGAACGTCCAAGCCTTCTCCTCCGGCGTTGGCGTCATGGGCGCCATAGGCGGCGCAGCGACGTAAGTCTCTCCCGCCTGCGACGAAGCGGCTGCGGCGAGAACGGCGCTCAAAGTGGCGAGGGGAAGGAGGGATTTCATCTACTGTCAAAAATAGTCAACCCGTCATCCGAGGCGCAAGGGGAATTGTCACTGCCTATGCGCCAACGGCACTTGGGAGGGCACGTTTTGAAGGGGAGCGGAGGCGGAAGGCGCCGGCCAGGGAAACGACCTGGAGGTCGCCATCCTGCACGAACTCGATGACCCTGCCGCGAGCAACGCTCTCCTTGGCCGCGAGGTGGCAAACTTCAGTCAACACGGCCTCACACACGATTCCAGCCGGCTGGATGCCGGTGAAAGCGCGGAGTGCCCACCGATGATGTTGGTCCCCGGGACAGAGCCAGGCGAGCAATGGCCCGGTGTCGAAGATCACCGGGTTCACTTCCCGAGATCGTCCAGGTGGGCCTTGTTCGTCGAGAGGTCGGTGTATTCGCCCCGGCCAATGCCGGCGTGGTGGCGCACGCGATCAGCAAGGGAGCCCTCCTGTGTCCCGGCACTTGGCGCGGGTTCGAGGATGGTCAGCAAGGCATGCGCCTTGGCGGGCAGCGTGTCGGGACCGACCGGCGAAACGCGCCCGTTCTCAAGTTCCACTTCCAGTGTTCTGTAGCTCATGGGAAGACCCTACCAGATGGCCCGTTGGCGGCAAGTGTTCTCCGGCAGACTGTTCTCCGGCAGGGCCCGTGGCGGCGATGCGGGGATGTCATTGTTTGGTAGCGTCCTGGCATTGCTCATGTGGTTGCGGCGCGCCCGCCCCTGGGGCCGGAGTTCGAACTTCTGCCCGTCCCAAGCAGAAACGCACTCCCCAGGTTCCACTCAGATGAAACGGCCCTGTTCGAGATCCAGGGCGCCCGGAGAATTCGCTTGCAGTGCAGGACGGCTTTTCATTAAGACCCTTCTTAAATGAATACTCATAGTCATCGGCATCATGCTGCATTCCGGGTCTTTCCATTTCGCGGTCTCGCGATGCCCGTCTTCGGTCTCCTGGCGCTCGCCGCCGGCGCCTCCCGGGCGAGGGACTACGAGGTCTGGCTTGTCGACCAGTCGAATTCGTTCGGACTGAACTACGGCGGCTACGTCCACATCTGGGATGGCGCCCGGCTGGAAGGGAAGGCGGCTTCCAAGGCGGAGCCGGCCGACATCCTGGACCTAGGCGCGGAAACGGCTGCCCTCTGCCTGGCCAATACCGGTTCCAATCCCGTTCGCCCCCACATGCTGTTTTTCAATTCAACGCACTCGCACGGCATCCTCGCGTTTGTTGCGAGCGGCCACGTCGTCGTATTTGATGGTGCGACACGCGAACCCGTCGGCGCGATCCGCACCCTGCCGGGTGCAGGCGGCGTCCAGCAGGCCCATGCCGCCGTCCCGGCTCCAGACGACAGCGGCATCCTGGTCTGCAATCAGAACGGCAAACAACTCGAGTGGATCGACACAGATTACTCGAGCAACACCTACGTTCGAAGAGACGACAAGCTTCTGCCGCTCGAATCCTTGGAGGTTCTGGGCTTGTTGCCGGACAACGCGCCCATTTGCGCCGCCATCGAGGCATCCAGCCGCTTCGCGTTTGTCACATTGCGCGGAGGTGGTCTCGCCATCGTCGATGTTCAGGCCACCCCGATGGAGGTCTTTGCGCTCTACGACGCCACTGTCTTCGCACCGGTCGGGTGTGGTACCCAGCAGATCGGCGATTGGATGTACGTCGACGCCGGGGGGGGACTCGCCTCGAATCTGTACGGCTTTGATCTCTACCGCATTCCCTTGGCGAGCCTTGGAGGTCCATTCCCCATTCCGCCTGCACCCGGCCACATTCAGTGGCTCTACTCTGACCCCAGCGACCACCGGGACGCCCACGGAATTCTTGCCACGAA
Organism: Verrucomicrobiales bacterium; assembly: GCA_035513055.1. Taxonomy (GTDB): domain Bacteria; phylum Verrucomicrobiota; class Verrucomicrobiia; order Verrucomicrobiales; family DEV007; genus DATKCT01. Next base: position 3,906 of record DATKCT010000099.1, read on the forward strand.
GCACGAGCGGTATGCATGGGTGTTCGACCGCGCGGGCAATGTTGCCGAGGTTTTCGACACCGAGACCGGAGCCCACGTTAACACCGTCCCTCTGGCGGGGCTGAGTCTCGATGACCCAACTCCCGACCTTGCCGACATCTCTCCATCCGGAAACCGGATCTTCACGTCCCTGCGAGGACCGAATCCGCTTTCCGGTGATCCGCATGCTTCGACCGGCGCAATACCGGGATTGGGAATCATCCAAGTAACCCAAGGCGGCAGAACCGGCTTCATGAAGGCTATCGTCCCGATCAGCAATCTTGACTCTTCCAGCGTGCAAAGGGCCGACGCCCATGGCATTCGAGTGCGGCGGATCGAGTAAGCGGTAATCGGGCGCCCGCGCTCATGGAGCGCCGCCTATTAAGCGTTGCAAAAGTTCTTGCATATTGGCTTGCGTCATGCCATGTTTGAAGAATGAACCGATCGGAAGTGCGTGAGCTACGCCGGAAAGCAGTTGTTGAAGCCATTGTTGTCAGAGGCGAAGAGATCGCCACGGTCGTGCGAGTCTCTGGTGTTCCCCAGCGCACAGTCTTCAATTGGCTGGCACGATATCGTGCCGGAGGATGGCATGCATTGCGTGAAGGCCGACGCAA
>DATKCT010000100.1:0-40589 GCA_035513055.1 Verrucomicrobiales bacterium
GAAAAAGCGGAGAGGGAAGGAATCGAACCAACCCCGGCTCTTGCGAGCCGACAACGGTTTTGAAGACCGCGGAGGCCACCAGGCGCCCATCACTCTCCGGGAAGTCCGGGAAACTATCCCGATATGCGCCGCGAGAGCAAGCGGGAGCAGCAAAACGACTGAAATAGGACTCCGCGCGGAAGATGATCCGCGCCGGCACAGTTGGGAGTCCGAGGTTGACCCGGTCTCGAGGCCGGTGAGACGTCGCCGGATGCGGTCTCACCCAACGCCGCTTTCCCATTGTGGACACGTGCCGTGGGAAAGGAAGCGGCGCCGGTCCCAGTTTCCGGCGCGTCGACTCGATGGTGGACTGCGGGGGGCCGAGCGCATAGCATCGCGAATCGACTGAAGAACGAACCAGAACCAGCCGCTGTTATGCCCAACAGTCCGTCGCGGTCGCGCCTCCTTTTCCGCCTTCCGGTTTACTCGACGGCTCTGCTCGCCATCGCACTGGCCTCCACCTCCGTTTGGTCGATCCACCGCGGCATTTCGGATGCCCGGGAGAGGAATGCATTGGAGAACCGCCTCCCCGTTCAGGGACGGGACGACAACTACGTCAGCTCGAACACCTGCCGCTCATGCCATCCGTCGGAGCACGCAAGTTGGCACGCCACTTATCACCGGACGATGACCCAGGCAGCTCTCCCTGGCCAAGTCGCCGGAGCCTTCGACGGAACCACCGTGAACGCAGGAGGTCTCGCCTACAGGGTCTATCAAGATGGAAACGCTTACTGGGCCGAGATGCCCGACCCAGAAGAAATGATGTACGTTGTTCAAGGAGGGAAACCCCTGGCGCTGCCGGATATTCCGCGGGTTCGACGCCGCGTGGTCATGTCCACCGGGTCCCACCATTACCAGACCTACTGGGTGACGGGCGACGCCCGCTACGGGTCGCTCCTCCAGACGCTTCCCTTGGTCTACCTTCTCGGCGAAGGCCGTTGGATTCCTCGAGAAGCCGCCTTCATGCACACTCCGGGGGACTCCACCCGTCTCATCACCCAATGGAATCACCACTGCATCAACTGCCACAGCACCGGCGCCATTCCCGGCCTGCACGGCGAGGGAAGCGAGGCCCGGTTTGAAACCCGCGTCAGCGAGCTGGGAATCGCCTGCGAAGCCTGCCACGGTCCGGGAAAGGATCACATTGAGGCGCATCGCCAACCCTTTCGGCGCTATGCCCAGCGGATGGGGAACGAACCGGACCCGACCATCGTTAACCCCGCTCGCCTTGATCATCGGAAGTCCAGTCAGGTTTGCGGACAGTGTCACGGAGTGTTTATTCGCGAGGGCGATGCGGCGATGCGCTATGCCCGCGAAGGCGATCCCTATCGGCCTGGAGCAGACCTGGAAGAGAGCCGTTACCTCATCTTTCATCCAGGGCCAGATGCTCCGCCCGAGCGGCAAGAGGATCTCCAAAGGAATCCCGATTTCTTTCGGGAGCGCTGGTGGGATGACGGAGCGATTCTCGCCGCTGGACGCGAATACACCGGGTTGGCGGTGTCGGGCTGCTTCACACGCGGTGAGGTATCCTGCCTGTCGTGTCATTCCATGCATGCAAGCGATCCTAACGATCAGTTGCGACGCGACCGGCCCGGGTCATCGGCCTGCATCCAATGTCACTCGGAAGCCCGTTACACTTCGGAGGTAAGCAGCCATACGCAGCATTCCGCAACTTCCGCCGGTAGCGATTGCATGAACTGTCACATGCCTCACACCACCTACGCCTTATTCAGCGCCATCCGCAGCCACCAGATCGCCTCCCCCCGGGTCGCCGCCGGCGCCGGCTTTGGCGCTCCCAACGCCTGCAACCTCTGCCATCTCGACAAGCCTCTGGGCTGGACCTCTGACCAACTGTCGCTCCGCTACGGGCATCCTGCGGTTGAGCTTACGGAGGAGGAAGAAACCGTTTCGGCCGCCCTCTTGTGGATGCTTCGAGGTCATGCGGCTCAGCGCGTGATCCTGGCCTGGCATGCCGGATGGGAAGCGGCCCGGGAAGCTTCCGGCGAGGACTGGCTGCCTCCCTTCCAGGCGCAACTCCTCACGGACCCTTACGGAGCTGTTCGCTACGTCGCCCACAAGAATCTGCAGCGTCTTCCGGGATTCTCCGGCTTCGATTTCGACTTTCTGGCTCCCCCGGCCGCGCGCGAGGAGGCGGTCGTGCGCGCAGTGCAGCATTGGAATGACACCCGGCCAGCCGACCTCAGCCGCAACGGAGACCACCTCCTCATTGACCCGCAGCACGGTCTGGACGAACTGCGGATCCGCGAGTTGTTGCGGAGGCGCGACGACCGGCCCGTCGACATCAAGGAATAGGCCGTCAAGATTTCCTCCCGATCCTGCGCCAACATCACAGCGCTGCGTTTCCCGTGAATCACCTGATCCAAAAACATCTGCGAATCGGCTGGGGAGGGCTTCTCGTTTTCCTGTCGCTGGGAATCTTACTGGAGACGCTGCACGGTCTGAAGCTGGATTTCTATCTGGACGTGCGAAACAGCACCCGGCGGTTGATGTGGACCCTGGCACACGCACATGGCGCTCTTTTCTCGATTATTCACATCGCCTTTGCCGCAACCTTGCCGCGGCTGGCCGAAGGGGAGCGAGCGCTCCGGTTGTCTTCGCGGTCTCTGACAGCCGCTTTGATCCTCGTGCCGGCCGGGTTTTTTCTCGGCGGCTACGGCGTGAAGGGCGGGGATCCCGGATTGGGCATTGTGCTCGTGCCTGCCGGCGCGATCGGCCTGTTCCTGGGTGTGGCCCTAACTTTCCGGGCATGTTTTCCAATCTCACCCCCGCGCCCGGCGGACGCACCAACCCCGGTCTCGCGTGAAAACCGCAAATCCACACGTCACAGAAAAACCAAGTAACCGGCAAGCAATGAGGCCGCTCAATCGCAGGGTTTCAGATCCTCCTCGGTCCAGTCCGGAAGACCGCAAGATCGCGCGAGTTCGCGGAACTCAGCGATCTCCGCCTCCGTGAAGATAAAACCGCCCACGCGATCAGACCGGGCCGCGGCCTCCGCTTCGAGCTGCCCCGGGAGCAATGCGGCTTCATTCCCGTGGCCGAGGACATCGCGGATTACTGCCAGCAGGTTTTCGGTCCGGTCTCTTCCGCCGGCATGCCGGCCGGCGTCGATGGCCTCCGGATGAATGACTTGGAAATAAAACGTGGGCGCGGTCTTTTCTCCGGGCGATGCATCGGGTTTACAACGGAGCGTAGGCAGTGAACCGCCGGTGACCGCGCTGTACAACTCGTTGAGCAGCGCGAGCCCATAGCCCTTGTGCTGGCCAAAGGGGAGGAGCGCGACCACCGCCGATGGGTCGGTCGTCTCCCGCCCCTGGGCGTCGACCGCGCTGCCGGGAGGAAGCGTTTTTCCTTCCCGTTTGAACTGCTGCACGCGGCCCATGGCCGTGACCGAAGTGGCCCAATCGACGACGATCGGATATCCAATTGCCTCCACGGTGGGAAAGGCCCAACTGTGCGGGTTGGTTCCCAGCGTGGGATACGTGCCTCCGTGCGGCACGACCTCGGCCAGTGCGGCGGTGCAGTTGGTGTAAGCGATGAATCCGCGCTGGGCTGCCTCCATCACGTAACCGCCGCCCCACAGGTAATGAAAGGCGTTGTCCACGGCGACCTGACCGATCCCATAGGCGCCGGCCAGTTCGATGGAACGTTCCATTGCGCGAAAGGCCACGGATGGCCCGAACTTGCGATGAGCGTCCCAAACCTCGCTGGCGGGAAAGCGGCTGGGAAGCCGTTCGACTTCTGCGCCGGGAACACAACCGCCGGAGCCGCTGCCAAGCTGTTCATCGAGATGCAACGCTTTGATCGCATTGTGCGTCCGGATTCCGTGCCGCGCGGTCAAGTCGCATATTCTCGCGGCATCGGCGGCTTCGTCCTGCGCGAACCCGCGTTTGAGAAAGGCGGCCTGCACGAGTGCGTGATGTTGGCGAGGGTCGATGACATACATGCCCATGACGCGGTCCATAGATTGCCGTTGAAGCCATGTCCAATCGGATGTGTGCGCCAACCCCGCCTTTCTCATAGCCTTTCTGCGGCGGCGCGCTGCACCCCATGCTGCCCGCATTCCGGTTACCTCGGGCTTGAACAAGGTTGTTCTCACCCGGCCCTGCGCACTCGGCAGCGCGCGGCATTGCCGTCGCTTCGCTCCGCCCGTCGGGCAGCTCTGACGGGCTTGGACGTCTCGATCTAGAGGATCACGCCCACGAGCAAGACAAGATTCTCCTCTCCTGACGCTTCTCGATCGCCAATTCCAGGAAAGGGCGAGAAGCTGTCCGATTCAATCCCCTGTTTTTCAGTTGCCTTCCCGGCAGCGAACCGATTCCGTATTCCCAACCGAAGGTTCGGCGCCGTCATGACCTATATTCTCGGGATCGATCTTGGCGGCACCAGGATCAAAGTCGAGGCGATCGATCCCGCATCCGGCGCCTCCCTGGGGACTTGGCGGCGGGAGACGCGCGACGGCGAGTTGGTGGGCGATGTTCCGGCATTCGCTTGTGAGATTGGCGACGCCATCCATACAGCAGCGCTGCAACTGGGAGGTCAACCGGACGCAGTCGGGCTGTCGAGCCCAGGGCTGGCCGACGCCCGGTCGGAACGGATCGCCTTCATGCCGGGACGCTTGCGCGGCCTCGAAGGCTTTGACTGGCCTGGCTATCTGGACATGCCCGGGCGGGTTCGCGTTCTCAATGATGGTCACGCCGCCCTGCTCGGTGAAGCCTGGCTCGGCGCCGCGCGCGGCTTGCAAGACGTCGTGCTGCTCACCTTGGGGACCGGCGTCGGCGGCGCTGTCCTCTGTCAGGGCAAGCTTCTGCGCGGGCACATCGGCCGAGCCGGTCATTTCGGACACATGACCGTCGACGCCGCCGGACCGCCCGACATTTGCGGCACGCCCGGCAGTTTGGAAGACGCCATCGGAAACTGGAACGTCGAGACCCGGTCCGGCAGCCGGTTCGCCAGCACCGACGCGCTGACCCGAGCCTGCCGCGAGGGCGATCCCGCCGCCGCGGCGGTTTGGAACCAATCCCTGGACGCACTTGCCGCCGCTATCGCCTCACTCATCAATATCCTCGACCCCGAAGCCGTGCTCATCGGCGGGGGAATCGCCGTGTCCGGCAACCTCCTTTTCGACGGCCTCGCCCACCGGCTCGAATCCATAGAATGGCGGCCGCTCGGACGCGGGGTTCGCGTCGCTCCCTGCCAACTGGGAGATGCCGCGGGAAGCTATGGGGCAGCCTGTTTCGCCGCCAATCCCGAAGCGTATTGATCCGCACCATGGATTCTCCCTCTCAAATCTACCTTGAGCGTTGCCGTGTTCTCTTGGATCATGTCGCCGCCCAACAACAGACGATCGTGTCCGTTGCGGAACTCTTCGCCCGAACCATACAAAAGGGGCGGATGGTGCACGCCTTCGGGTCGGGACACAGCCGGATCTTGGTCGAGGAGATGTGGCCGCGCTATGGTTCCTTTCCCGGCTTCAATCCCATCGTGGAACTCTCGGTCACTTTCCACAATCTGGTCGTCGGCGCCAACGGTCAGCGCCAAGCGATGTTTCTCGAGAACGTGTCCGGCCTCGCCGAACGCATCGTCCGGAATTTCCACATCACTCCCGATGACGCCGCGCTCGTGGTCTCTTCGAGCGGCTGCAACACGCTTCCGGTGGAAGTCGCCGAGGAATTCCGGCGCCGCTCTGTTCCCGTGGTGGCCATCGTGAGCAGCAGTCACGCCGAGGCCAGCGCATCCAATCATCCCCGATCCTTGAAACTGCATGAGATAGCGGACTGGGTGCTCGACACCGGCGCTCCAGTGGGAGACGCCATGGTGGCCATAGCCGGCCTCGACACTCCAGTCGCGCCTGGGTCGACGGTAGGCGGCGTCCTTCTGATCAACGCGATCAAGGCGGAAACGGCTCGACTGCTCACCGAAGCGGGGTGCCCGCCTCTGGTTCTCACCGCCGCCTGCGTGGCGGGCCGCGAACGCGCGCGACAGCTTTTCGAAGCCGCCTACGACGAGCACAGCCGCCGTCTGGCTCGCTGTTTCGAGCACCCCGGACCCTGACCTGTTCTTCACCGTCTTCCTCATCCTTCTTCCGGTTATGCAAGCATGTCCCCTCCGCGCCAGCGTCATCGGCAGTTACCCATTTCCCGGTTGGCTCGAGTTCTCCACCGAACACCTCCATGCCTTTCGCGAAGCCGATCTTCGCGAGATGCAGGAAGACGCGGCGACGGCCGCCATTATGGATCAGGTCCGAGCCGGTCTCGATGTCATCACCGATGGAGAGCAGGGACGCTTCGATTTCAATCTTTCTTTCTATGGTTACATCGAGGGCATCGCGTTGGAGAACGACTCGCCCCGGCGCTTCGGACCTCCGGCTCACGATCAGCGAGGACGGCACGCGATCTTGGCTGAACTCCAAGCGCCGCGGGGCCTCGGCGCCGTTGAGGAATTCAAGGTTCTGAGGAAACTGGCTCCTGCGGGTCCCACGCTCAAATGCAGCGTCCCAGGTCCCTTCACCTTGAGCGGCCGCCTCATTCCAAACCCCCAATACCCCGACCGTTACGCCATCACCGAAGCCCTGATTCCGATCGTGCGCCGGGAACTGGAAGCCCTGGAGGCCGCAGGCTGTCCCGAGATCTGTCTGGACGAACCGTCGATGAGTTGTTATGGCTGGCGCGAAGATCCGGCGCGGTTGGTCGACATCTTCAATCGTACCGTCGAGCCCGTCGCCGGACGTTGCCGGCTCGATGCCCACCTCTGTTTTGGAAACTACAAAGGGCGCTCCGCCGGCCGCAAAGAAATCGCGCCGCTGTTTCCCGCCTTTCTCGATCTGAACGTTGACGAAATGCACATTGAAATGACAACCACCGCCTTTCGCGATCTGGAGATCATCGCCCCCGTCGCCGGACGCATGGATGCCGGAGTGGGAATCGTCGATGTGAAAACGTCCTACGTGGAATCTCCTGAAGAGATTGCCGGCCGTGTCCGCGCCTGCCTTCAGTATGCCCCTGCCGACCGCCTCGTCTTTGCTCCGGACTGCGGTTTGAGTCAAACGGCGCGCTGGGTGGCGCGCCAGAAGCTCACGAACATGGTCGAGGGCATTGGCATCGTCCGTCGTGAACTCGGCCTGGCGTCCTGATCCCAGTCAGCCATGCCGGATTCACCGCTCGAGCCAGCTTACCTCAAAGGCGAAGCCTTTTTGAGAGACGTCGCTGCGCATGGGGCTTGCGGGGACGCCTTGGCGCTGTGGTGGCTCGGTCAAAGCGGTTTTCTCGTTCGAAGCGGGGGTCGATCGGTGATCATTGACCCTTATCTTTCCGACTCGCTCACCGAGAAGTATGCCGGCACGGACAAGCCGCACGACCGCATCACGGAACGGATCGTGGATCCGGCCTTCCTTGAAGGAATCGATGCCGCGACCTCCAGCCATCTGCACACGGACCACTGCGACGCAGCCACCCTGCTTCCCCTGACGAAGGCCAATCCATCGCTGACCCTCGTGCTTCCCGCGGCGAACCTGGAAGCGGTCCGAGAACGGTTGGGTTCCGGCGCCCCGGAGCTTCTCACCCTGGACCGGGGCGGCATGGCCGATGTGGAAGGAATAGTCTTCCACGGCGTCGCCGCCGCCCATAACGCTGTTGAAAGAGACTCCCAGGCACGCTGCCGCTTCCTGGGTTACGTCATCGGCATCGGACCCTGGCGCATTTACCACAGCGGCGACACTTTATGGCACGACGATCTTGTCGCGGAAGTGCTACCCCACCGCCCGCACGTGGCGCTCCTGCCCATCAACGGGAACAAACCGGAACGCGGCGTCGCCGGCAATCTGAACGGAGCGGAGGCCGCAGCACTCGCTCGCGCTCTCGGAGTCCGTCTGGCGATTCCCTGCCATTACGGCATGTTCCGCTTCAATACGGAACCGCCGGCCCTCTTCGAGGAGACTTGCCTCAATCTGGGTCAGGCATTTCGCACCCTGCGTCAGGGCGAATCCGTGGTGATAGAAGCCTGTTAGTTCGCCGCTCCGCCGGCGCAGGACGAAGCCCGGCCTCTCACTCAGGACGCCGTTTCCGATTCCGGTTCCGATTCCGGTTCCGATTCCGGTTCCGTCGCGGCCGGCTCCGGCGGCAGCGGCTCGCTGAAGCGCGCGATGTCGGCAGGCGGCCGCCCTCCTTCGAGAATCAGGGCTTGGTAGACCTTTCCCAAACCGTGGGCTTCGCGCAGGCGGACCCGGTTCTTCTCGAGATCCGGGTCCTTCAGGTAGGCCCGCAGGGCGGCTTCCATGGCCATTCGCATCAAGGGCCGGTCACGGCTCATGTTCAAGGTGAAAGCGCGGTGATAAGCGGACAATGCCTCGGTGAGTTGCCCCTGCGCCTCCCGGACTACCCCCGCCATATAAGAAGCCTGGGCCATCTGGTCGCCCGGCAGTTCCTGATCTTCAATCCCATCGGTCAGCCGGGCCAGGCGATCGATATTCTCTTTTCCGGTCTGATAGCTTCCCAGGGCGGACCAAAAGGCGAACATGCGGATCTGCGGACGATACAACTCGCTGAGATATTCCTCTCTAAGAAGGGCGATGCGATTGCTGAGATCGCCGTAGTTGCCGGAACGGCGCAGACATTCCATGGCGTAGTACATGGCCAGGGCTCCGTATCCGTCCTTGAGGGCGCGGACATCCCGGTACGTCTCCGCGATGCCGTCGAAAAGGCGGACGGCTTCGTCGAACTTATTCTGATGCATCAACTCAAGAGCCCTTCGCCAATCATCCGGCTCCTGGAGGTCGACCTGTTTCACCCGATCGAAGGGATAGAGGCGGCTCGAGGCTCCTGAAGCATTCGCGCTAAACCGGATTCCTCCACTCTCGACTCCGACGACAAATCCCGGCTCCGGCACGTCTCTCCCTTCGAGGAGCAATCGTGCGGAAATGGGTTTGGCCCAAAGTCCGGCAGGGAGCAGACTCCATGCGATCGAGAGCCAGACGGTGAGAAAAACTGGGCGAGGCGTCGCGGTCATTGGGGTGGTCAGGGATCAGGAACCGGAAAACGGGTCGAGGCTGGCTTTCCACTTCCCGGCTTGCTTGAGTCCGGCGCGAAACTCTTCGACTTTCCGTCCCAAAGCCTCGACGAGCCTGTGCTTGTTGGTCTTCATCCGTCGGTAGGCCTCATTGACGATCTTGAAGGCTTCTTCCTGGAAGCCCCGGTTCCACTGGATCTGACCGACGCGAAGCACCGCTTCCGCAGAGTAGTCCAACACCGGCGCATGCAGGGCGTAGACCGCCGTGTAGGCGCGCACGGCGTTGTCCAACTCATTGAGCTTCTCAAAGCTTTCGGCGTAGAAAAAAGCGGCTTCCGGCCGGACGCGCGTCCACTGCCGGTTGGCCATGTAACGCTCCCATTCCACGTTGGCCTCCTTCCACTTTCCGTCCTCATGATAGAGCCGGGCCAGTCCCGTAGTGGCGTCCTCCGCCAACTCCGCGATTTGGAAGTCGTCACGAACGCGGCGGAACTTCTCGACGGCTTGCTGCCGCGTCGCCGGGTCCGTGGATTTGGCGTCCATCTTCGCCAGCCAGAGCGCGGCATGGGCTTGGAAGTCGGGATTCTCCCGCTTGAGAATCTCTTCGAACCAGGGCCGGGCCCGGAACAGGTTGGCTTCGGCGATGTTGATGCCGACCCTGGCCAAAATGTAATTGCCGAGTTCTTCCTTCTTAAAGCTGTTCTCCAGCTCGTCGTAGTAGACCTGGAGGCGCGCCCGCATCGGACCTTGCTGAGTGAGATGTTCCTCGATGATCCCGATCTTGGCGACCAGGAGCCAGGCTTGCAGAGTCCGGTAGGAATGTTGACGCTGGATGGCGTCAAGCTGATCGATCACATCAACCGGCTTGTTGTCCTCCAACTGGAAGCGGATGAAAGAATTGATGGCTTGTTCCAATCCTGCGCTGTCCCCTGCTTCTCCCAAAGCGACGACGATTTCGATGACCCGGTCCACGGCTTCGGCAAGCCGCTTGGGATCGCCTTCTCGAAAGGCGCGCAGGCCGGTCACGGCCACGTTGGGAGCATGAAATGAGTTCGGATACTTCGAGAAGAACGCGTCATAATAAGAAATGGCTTCCTTGTATTTCTCTTGAGCGAGGCAGACCGGAACCAGTTGGCTGAGACCTCCGGCAGCGATCTCCGCATGCTCCAAGGCTTCGGCCGTCTCGAGTCCCTTCAAATAGCTTTCCTCGGCCGGAGCGAAGCGCTGCTCAGACTGATGGATGTCTCCGGCGAGATTGTGAGCCCGGTCGAGGACCTGTGAATCGGGGAACTTCGTCAGCACCTTCTCAATCAAATCCAGCGCCATGGTCATGCCTCCGTTCGCCTCGGTGGCCAATGCAAAATGACAGCTCGCCCGGTCCAGGTAGGCGACGTCAAGCAAGGCGGAGTCTTTGGGCTCGTAGATGACCAGCCACGCGTCCAGCTTCTCCGCCGCTTCTTTCCAATAGAAACGTTTCACCAGGTTGCTAGCCTGATAGTAAGTCGAGTTCTCCCGGTAGGGACTGGCTTCGTAATTCTCGACGTGCAGGTCCAGCTCCGGTTGAGCCTCTTCGTACTTCCCGAGGTAATACATCGATCCGCCATACACAAAATCGGGAAGATCCCGCTCCCGGGAACCGAGCGTGAGTTCGACCCGGATTTGACCGGCAATCTCGACGCATTTCTCGTATTCCTGGTTGTAGAAGAGAGAACTGAGCAAGAGGCTTGCCACCTCGTCCTTCAGTTCGTGCTCGGGGTACTGCTCGAGAAAGATGAGCCCATATTTCTGGGCTTTGAGCATTTCCCCAATGCCCGCCGCCATCGCCGTCGCCGCATGAAGAATCTCGGGGCGATTCTTGCTTTTCAGATACCTGTTGGCGAGCTGTTCGTATATGACCATCCCGGCGCGGTTGTCGCCCCGGTTCTGATACGCCTGGGCGATGCCGAAGAAAGCGTTGATCTCCGGAGGATCCCCAGAATCCACGGCGGCCTTGAGACCATCGCGTTTTCTCTGATCAGCCGGAGCCATCCTGCCGCCAGGCGTGTGAAAAACATCCGCCTCCAGGATGGCTCGCTGGGAATCGGGAACATAGCTGTAGAGTTGCAGCGCCAGCGAGGACATGTCCGCCTTGGTCGCTTCCTGACCCAACACGAGAAGGGTGCTGGTGTATCCAGACATCAGAAAGTGGTCTTGCGCGAGAAGGTGCCTGTAGGTATTCAGAAACTTGACGCCTCGCGCCTGCGTCGCCTCCCGCTCGCCTTCCTCCACCGCCATCCAGCCTCGCGCCAGCACCACGAGCGCGCGCCACAAATCCGCTGCCGTGGCCCCGTATTCATCCTTCTTGTCGAAGGCTTTCGCGATCTCCGTTTCGCCCTCCACGACTTTCCTCGACTTGATATAACAAATCCCGATGTTGATGAAGTAAGCCGCCGGCTTGAAGCTGCCCGGCTCGGGTTTCAATTCCAGGAACTCCTTGTACTTGCGCAGAGCGCTTTCGTAGTCTTCCACCTGTTGCAGCGCAGCCGCCCACTCAAAGACGGAAACCTTCCAATACTTATTGATGGAGGGCGTTTCGGCATCGTCCAATACCCGGTTCGGGAACTGCCGGTGACAGGTTTCGAATGAGCCAATGGCTTCGTCGTATCTTCCGAGCCGCATTTCACACAGCCCCTTGTGATAGTAAATGACCCCGAACTGCGGACCGTAGAAAGTCATGGGATCGTCGGTGCCGAAGACTTCGACAATGCGCGAAAAACTGGCGTGCGCTTGCTCCCACTCATCACTCTCCATGTGGGAAACCCCCCTGTTGAACAGGCTGGTGACGGTCTCGGAGTCTTGCGCGCTCCCGCTCCAAGGAATCCCGGCGAGGGCAAAGACGGCGGCAAGACAGCGAAAGTGGCGAAGGAGCGTCCCGCCAAGGAGAAGAATCGGTGTCATGAGTCGGGCCAGCCGGCCGGTTGGGTGCTGGGGTTATTGTTCCTCCGTCTTGAAGCCGGTCATGGTGACGTTGGCGATTCCGACTTCAGCGAGCGAATCGATGATGTCGATGAAACGTTGTTGCTTGGCCGCGTCGTCGGCTTTGATGATGACAAGCGGTTCGGCCCCGGCCAATGCCACAGCGGCTTTGTATTCCTTGAGCTTCTGCACCAAAAGGGGCAGTCTCAGCACACTGGGGTCGGAGTCCATGACCTCCATCGAGCCGGCGGCTCCGGCCAGCACGACGCCGTCCTCCTGCAACTCCACATTGAGGTGATCGACGAGAATCTCCCGGTCAGGCGGCGCCTGCACGGTCGGAAAAGTCATGTTCAGATCCCCTTCCTTCGGCTGCAAAGTCGAGGTGATGAGGAAGTAGATCAGCAGGAGAAAAGCGATATCAATCAGCGAAGCGATGTCCAAGGCCGGATCATCGATCTCTTCCAACTCAAGCCGGCTTTTTCGCGCCATGACCGGATCCTTTGTTTAATCTTCGTACTTGTTGAACGTGAACGAGGCGAAAACCACTTCGTTGACTCCCGCCCGCGCCGCCGCTTGCACGACCTTTTTCATTTCGCGGACTGTGGCCCGGCGGTCCGCCCGGAGATGAAGACGCGTCTTGATGCCCGAAGGCTCGTACTCCCGGCGGACATCGCGGCAGAGGTTCTCGATGTCTTCTTCGGTAAGGACCGTCCCTTCGATGTCGCGAACGATCCCGCCCTCCAGAACATTCACCACGATCCGCCCTTCAGCGCTGCTCAATTCCTTCGCGTGCTCGGCCACGGGAATCTGCACCTCGGGGTCTTGGCGGATGATGATGAGCCGGGAGGTCACCATGAAAAAGATCAGCAGCAGAAAGACGAGGTCGATCATCGGCGACAGCTCCAGCTTGAGTTCCTCAAGCTGACCACGCATCGCGATGCGCATTTTCGCCGAAGCCATGATTCGTTTTAGTCAAGTTGGATTTCCGGTTTCCCAAGGAAATCCGCGGTTTCCTACGGCTTTCCACGCCGTTTTCAGCATAGCCCGGACTCCATCAACCGGCAAGACCTTCAGGCACCTTGGCCAATTGCGTGTCGGCATGCACGGCCGCGAGACTGGCGTCGATCATTTCCGAACCGGCGTTGTGGCAGTCGGCCACCAACCGGTTCAAGCGGTTTCGGAAGAAGAAGTAAAAGAAAAGACATGGCAAGGCGATGATCAGACCCGTGGCCGTGGTGACAAGGGCTTCGGAGATGTTGCCCGCCAATTGCGTCGCGTCGGGCGCCTTGACGTCGCGCAGGGTGCTAAACGCTCCAATCATCCCGGACACCGTCCCCAAAAGCCCGAGCATCGGCGACGCCTGGGCGATGAGGGACAGATACCCGATCATCGACATGTAGTTGCGATTTTCACGCAAGGTGAAATCGGCCATGGAATCCTCGACCGCCTCGCGTCCGAGGGTTTCGGCGTCTGTGGCGTCCACCTTGGGAAGAGCCACGGACATCATCCGGCCGAGAAAGGATGGGCTGGTGCTTGAAACTTCAATGGCGCTGCGCACGCGCACATGACTCATATGTTCCAAGAGCGCCGCCTTCAGCTCGGCCGGAGCGAACTTGCCCTGGGTGAGTTGGAGGAAATTGTAAATGATCAGCGCCAGCATGGCCAGCGAGCAGAGCCCCAGCGGAATCATGGCCCAGCCGCCCTCCTTGATCATGTCAAGGATGGTCCGCTTGGGAATGGGCTGATCCTGAGCCCAGAGAGAGGGAGCGAAAAGGATGCCGACGGCAATGAGAGTCAGCAGAGGCAGGGCTCGACGTAAGGCGGATCCGGAGGTGAAGATCATGTTTCCAAGCGAGGATTGAGAGTGCCAAGGTTTAGCCGTCCCTCTCTGGCAGCGCAAGCGCGATATTGGCGGCAACATCGCCACGCACTGCCTATGCGCCAACGGGGCTTGGGAGGGCACGTTTTGATCACTCCCCAAGGGGAGCAGGCGCTCCCCGGTCACGAGTCCGAAAACTTCGCGTAGATCTCCCGGATCTTTGCCGTCTCCGCATCGCCCTCGTGAAAGACGAACAAATAACGGAAGGTCAGTGAGGAGCCCCCCTTGATGGTCAAATCGCCCCTCCCTTTTTTGCCTTCGAAGAAATCGTTCCATCCAAAGGGGTTCACCGCAACCAATCCGTAGTCACGCGCATGCCAGGTCGTGGGATGGCGGGGATTGGATGGGTGATCCAGGATGGCCACACCCACGGTCTTTCCCCCCACTTCTCCCCAATAATCCACCCACTTCGCGGCTTTGCCCCACAGTTCTCCGTCCCGCTGACGTTCACTGTTGACCGCCCGGCCCGTGGCCACCTCTCCCTTGAGGCGCAAGGCTGGATGGGTCCGGATCGCCAACGTCCCCTCCTTCGTATCTCCAAACGTCGCGTCCCCATTTGACGCTTCCAACGTGATGGAAAAATCGATCGCCCGCGCTCCTTCCTCCAAGACCGAGAACCGCAACCGCCGCTTGTCCCGGCAGACCTCCTTACCGTCCAGCGTCTCCCAACGGTTCCGCGTGACGATGAGGGCCTCATTCCCGTTGGCGGAAGCTTCTTCCACCTCAATCTGCACGATCTTTCCCCGGTTGGACCAAAAATCCACGCCGTTGACGTCTCCATGCGCGTACCACAGCGATTGATGATGGGGATGATCCGCCGCCTCCCCGGCTACGCCTTCCTTCATCGGGTAGTTGCGGGTCATCTCGACGCCGTGCGGCCCGATGATGGGATAGAGAATGGGACGGCGGAATCCCTCATGCCGGAGATCAGCGAAGGGCGCGCCGTCGACCTCGACATGGAGAACTTCTCCCTCTCGCCTGATTCCCAGGTCACCGCTCGCGGCGCCCAAGGCTCCAAAGAACACCAGCACGGCCAGGCCGGACGCGGAAAATGGGGGCTTTTTCATCGTCTCATCGTCTGCGAAAGCGGTCTGAGGCACAACTCGAAATCGCCCCGATCCGGACCCGCGATCCGCCCCGTTCCCTTCGGGCGAGCTTCTCCGGCCCGCGGGATCTCCATGATCCGTCTCCCACGCGGCTACCCCGGGTGCAATCCACACTCGTCCCGGGTGTAAATCAAGAGACCCTTGGTGAATCCAACGGCGAAATTGAAGATCCAGGCCGTGATCAAGCCCGAGACGATCCCCATCAGCGCCAAGAAAAAGGGATAGAGTAGTACAGTCGCCAGGCTTGAACTGGACCCCGAAAACGACAGCGGCCCCTTGATCTCCAGAGTGAGGCCCGTGCAGGCTCCCAAAAAGGTCATGACCGTCATCAGGCAGCCGGCCACGAAGTAGCCCACCCCCAACAGGGCCGCCAGGGAGCCAGGGGAAATCCGGATGATTCGCGTCTTCATCTCCTCACAATACAGCAAATTAGACCCTGTCAAATACGCTTTTCAAATAGGCCATGCTGTCCCGCGCTATCGTGTCCGCGTCCGGTCTGTAATCGAATACCTCCACCGAGACGTAACCTCCGTAGCCCACCTCCCGCAGCGCCGCCGCGATGGGCTCGAAACGCGCTTCGCCGGTCCCGGGGCCTCCCAAGTTGGGGTCATTGGCGTGAAAATGGGCGAGCCACTGCGCGTTCTCGCGAATGATCTCGGGTATCGGTTTCCCTTCGTCGCTCATGGCCTTGACATCAAGGTGCAGGCGGCAGGCCGGATGGTCTACGGCTTCGATCAACCGGACCGCCTCCGCGGCCGTGTTCAAAAAGTTGGTTTCCTTCCGTCCCAACGGTTCCAGAGCAATGGTCACCCCGGCTTCGCCTGCGGCCTCGCTGACCTCGCGAAGCGCCATCGCCGCCCGGTCGAAGGCCTCCTCATACTTCCAATCCGGTTCGAGATTCCGCTGCTTCGGGCTCCCCCATACCATCACCGTCCCGCCCGCCGCCCGGCACCACCGCGCCAAATGCGCGGCAAATCGCACCGTGTCCCGCCGCAGCAAGTCGTCCGGACTCGTTAAGTGCAGCCAAGCCGGCTTGACCAGCAGCCAGTGCAATCCCACCACCTCAAGCCCCGCGTCCCCCGCCGCTCGCGCCACCGATGCCGCATCCGCCTCATCCAACTCGCGGGGATCGTCCTTCAATGTGAAAGGCGCAATCTCGACGCCTGCATATCCGTGCGCGGCAATCCGGTCGCACACCCGGGCGAAGTCCCATCCCTGCCAGGTTTCGTTGCAAATAGCGAATTTCATGAGGAACACACAGTCGCCGCTCGATTCGATTGCGGCCCGCGCAGCCGGTTTGTACCTCAGCCGCGCCGCCCTGGCAAGACGGCTCCGCTCCACGCCAACGGACTGCGCGTCTCCCTGCCGTGCGCGGCCCGGCGACTCGGCGTTGCAGGATAAATCGACTGGGTCAACGCCGGGACAAGCGGAACCCTAGGAGGATGGGGCCCGGCGCGCGACGGCAGAACGGGGGTGAGAAACCCGGCTCAACCCTTTGCCGCCGGCGCGTTGTCCCCTTTCTCACCCGGATCATCCTCTTCGGCCGTTTCCTCTCGAAGGCCCGCCTCGCATAGCCTGGCGTAAGCGCCTCCCCGCGCCAGCAGAGACCGGTGGTCTCCCTGTTCGACGATCCGGCCCTGTTCCATAACATAAATACAATCCGCTGATTGAACCGTGGTCAAACGGTGGGCGATCACCAACACCGTCCGCTCCGCCCGCAACCGTTCCAAGGCCTCCTGAATCAAACGTTCCGTCTCGTTGTCGACCGCGCTGGTCGCCTCGTCGAGCAGCAAAACGGGCGGATTCTTCAACAGCGCCCGCGCGATAGCCAGACGTTGGCGCTCCCCGCCGCTTAACTGCGCTCCCCGTTCTCCGGGAACCGTCTCCAAGCCGAGTTCCAAAGCCCGCACGAATCCTTCCGCATTGGCTGCGCGCAACGCTTCCCAAAGCTGTTCCTCGGTCGCGTCCCGCCGTCCCAACCGCAAATTGTCGCGAATCGAAAGGTTGAAGAGAAAGCTCTCCTGCGTGACATACCCGATCCGGTCCCGCAACCATTCCTTCGACAATTCTTCCAGCGGAACTCCATCGAGCGTAATTCGGCCTTTGGTGACCTCGTAAAAACGCGTCAACAAATTCAACAACGTGGATTTTCCCGCTCCCGTAGCTCCGACGAACGCCGCCGTTTGCCCTGGCAAGATCTCCAGATTGATCCCAGCCAACTGCGGAGCGCGGGCGGCGCCGGCATAGGAGAACGTCACTCCTTCGTATCGGATGTGTCCCCGCATTCCGTCCGGTCGCAATCCCTCGGTCAGGTTCGGTTCCTCGGCCAAATCGAGAATCCCGAACACTCTCCGGCCCGAAACGATCCCGGCGACAAACAACTGCACCAACGGGCTCACGCGGGAAATGGGATCGTAGAGCAACCCCCAGGACATCAGCACTGCGCTCAAAGAGCCCAATGTCGTCTTTCCTTCCAGAATCCACCACGCCCCGAAGGCAATGGTCAGAACGATGCCGGATTCCGCCGCCAAAGACACCAAAGGCCAGGCCAGCGCCCCGATCCGCACGACTCTCATCTGCGCATTCACGGCCTCCCCGCTCATCGACTCGAAGCGGCGCAACTCTTCAGGTTCCACCGTGTATCCTTTGATTTGCCGGATCCCGGCCACGTTGTCGTGCAACACCGATTGCAGGGAGCTGTTGGCCTCGCTCACCGCTTTGTAGCCCGGCTCCGCATAACGCTGATAGATCCGCATGATCACCGCCACCAAGGGCAAAGGCGCCACTGTGAGCAGCGCCAGACCCCAATCCAGCCACAGCAGGTAGGCCAGCACGGCCGAGAACTGAAGCAATCCGCTCATTCCCTGATCGATGGCGCCGACCACCACCCTTTCGATGGCCGGGACGTCGGCAGCCACCCGGTGCATGGTGTCCCCCGTCGGCTGACGATCGAACCACCGAAGAGGGAGACGTTGAATCCGCCCGTAAAGCTCCATCCTCAAATCGTGGATGATGCGCTGCTCGAAGGCGCTGTTGGCCAGACTGCGCAACACGCTCACAAGCTGTCGCAGCGCGATTGCTCCCAAGCCCAAAAAAGCCAACGGCGCGACCCGGTCGAACTGCCCTCCCGGGATCACCTCATCGATGAAGACCTTGGTGACCGCCGGCAACACCAGGACCAGCCCGGTCGTCAGCACCGCCAAAGCAAAGGTCGAAGCCGCTCGCCAGGGATAGCGAAGGGCGTAGCGAAAGATGCGCAGCAAAGTATGCACGGGCTTCACCGATACCCATCCGCATGCGCTCCGGGGAGAAAAACTTTCGAGCGCTGCAATCCCCTCGATGCGGGGGCCAAGGGAGGAGCTTGCAGAGCCTCGGGAGAAGCCGGAGGCTTCCCAGCTTGTAGCCGGTGGTGAAGCGCAGCGCCACCACCGGCTACAAGATCCCTTCGGGATCACCGCATCTTCGGCCTCCCGGGCAGGCCAGAAATGTAGAGACTCCAGGCGCGGGCACTCCTGCCCCCAAACTCTTGCGGCTAGAAGACGGACAAGAATGTCCGCCCCCCCACCATCGCGGCGCTGCTCCATCGCGGATTGCATTCCGAACTCACCGCGGAGACCGGCTCATTCGCTCAGGATGCTCTCTGAGCCGCCCGCATTCGAAAAAACGGCTGCGACGCCGCATGGCTGTTGAAAACAGCGGGGCATCAGCCATGCTCTCCGAAAGCCTAGGCATCGTGATGAGCCCATTCAAATACAACCGCCTCGACAGAAACGACGCCGCCGTCCTTCTCGTGGACCACCAATCCGGACTGACCAACCTCGTCCAGGATTTCTCGCCGGACGACTTCAAGAACAACGTCCTCGCGCTGGCCGACGCCGCTCAATACTTCGAGCTGCCCACAATCCTCACCACGAGCTTCGAAGACGGTCCGAATGGTCCGCTTGTGCCCGAACTCAAAGAGATGTTCCCCGATGCGCTCTACATTGCGCGTCCCGGCAACATCAACGCTTGGGATAACGAGGATTTCGTCAAGGCGGTGAAGGAAACGGGCAGGAAACAACTGATCGTCGCCGGCATCGTGACGGAGGTCTGCGTCGCTTTCCCCGCCCTTTCCGCACGGGAGGAAGGCTACGAGGTCTTCGTCGCCGCGGATGCCTCGGGCACCTTCAACAAGACGACCCGCGACGCGGCCTGGGCCCGCATGACCGCCGCTGGATGTCAGCTCATGACTTGGTTCGGCATCGCTTGCGAACTGCACCGCGACTGGCGCAATGACGTCGAGGGGCTGGGCGCGCTCTTTTCCAATCATTTGCCGTCCTATCGCTGCCTCATCACCAGCTATATGGCGGGGCAATCCGCTGCGAAGAGGGATCAGCCCATCCGCTAACCATGCGCCCCTGGATTCTCTCCGCCGCCCTGGCCTATTCTCTCCCCTTCCTCTCCGCCGCGGCAGAACCGGCCAGCCACCACGAAACCGGTTTCGTCTCTCTCTTCGATGGAGCCTCACTCGAGGGTTGGCGCGGAGAACCGGAACACTGGCGCGTCCAAGACGGAGCCATTGTTGGCGAGATTCCGCCAGGACAAACCCTCGACCATAACACCTGGTTGATCTGGGAAGGCGGGGAACTGGATGATTTCGAACTGCGCCTGCAATTCCGCTTGGAGGGAGCGGCTGCCGCCAATTCGGGCATTCAGTTCCGGTGCCAGGTCCAGGATCCCACCCGCGTTTCCGGCTACCAAGCCGACCTCGACATGGGCGCCGTCTGGCTCGGAAGGATCTACGACGAGCACGGCCGGGCCCTCCTTGCCGAACGCGGACAACGGGTGCGCATTGCGGAAGACGGCGCACGCAGCGCCGAAACCTTCGCCGCTGCCGACGCCTTCGGCGTTCTTTATCGCGAATCCACCTGGAACGACTACCGGATTCGCGCCTGTGGACCTTCCATTTCCGTAGAAATCAACGGCACGCTCTTCGGCGAACTCGTCGATCTGCAAGCCGGCGAGTCGGACCTTGAAGGCCGCCTCGCCTTGCAATTGCACAGCGGCCCCGAAACCCGCGTCCGTTTTCGCCACATCCGTTACCGGAAACTCGCCCCCGGCGAGCACACCGTCGTCGTCCGTGAGAAGGCTGCGTCCGAAGCTGAAACCGGCGAGGGCGCCTGGCCGCGCGCCGAGGATGGCCGGGAACTGAACTTCGGATTCGAAGAGGGCACATTGAAGGACTGGACCACCTCGGGCGAAGCCTTCGCCGGCCAACCAGTCGACCGCGACGGCATCGCCGGCCGTTGGCCGGGTCCATCCAGCAACAAAGCCGGCCGCTACTTCATTGGAGGCTACGAAAAGCTCCGGGATGCGCCCGTCGGAACCCTCACTTCCCTCCCCTTCGAGGCGACTCACCCCTTCGCCTCCTTTCTCGTCTCGGGTGGCTCCCAGCCCTCGATTCGCGTCGAGATCGTCCTCCAAGAACCCGATCAGACCGAACGTATCCTCCATACGGCAAGCGGCCGTGAGTCGGAATCCATGGAACGTACCGCCGTCGACCTCCGCTCGCACCAAGGCAAACCCATCTTCGTTCGCCTCGTCGATGAAAGCGCCGGCCCTTGGGGACACCTCAACTTCGACGACTTCCGCTTCCACGAAACTCTGCCGGAACAATTGGCAGGCTCCCGCCCAGCCCGGATTCAGGAGAATCCCATCCTCGCGCACTTGCAGCCGAATCCACTGGGAGAACACGCCGCCGGTCCCGCTGCCGGGACCGTGTCCAACATGTGGCTCGAGCCCGGCCTCGCCGCGGAGGTCATCGCCGCCGAGCCGGACCTCCGCCAACCTATCGCCCTCACCTTCGACGAACGCGGCCGCATCTGGATCGCCGAAGCGCTCTGTTATCCCCAGAAAAGGAACGACGGAGACGGCCAGGACCGGATTCTCATCTTCGCCGACAACGATGCCGACGGGATCTACGAGTCCCGCACCGTATTCGCCGAAGGTCTCAACCTGGTCAGCGGAATCGAGGTCGGTTACGGCGGGGTCTGGATTGGCGCGGCGCCCCAACTCCTTTTCATCCCGGACCACGACCGCGATGACCAGCCCGACTCCGGCCCGGTCGCGCTCCTCGACGGTTTTGGATTTCAGGACACTCACGAGACACTCAACAGTTTCACCTGGGGACCCGACGGCTGGCTCTACGGAAATCAGGGAGTCTTCAATGAATCCCACATCGGGAAACCCGGCGCCCGCGAAGACCAACGCACGACGCTCTTCGCCGGGGTCTGGCGCTACCATCCCCTTCGCCATGTGTTTGAGGTCTTCGCCCATGGAGGCAGCAACCAGTGGGGTCTGGATTTCGATGATGCCGGGCAACTCTTCATGACCCATTGCCGCAGCCATTTCGGGCGCGGCGGCACAACCCACGTTGTCCAGGGCGGCCACTACTGGAACCAGGCCAATGCCAATCACGCTCCCTTCGTCTGCCGCGATGCGACGCCCGGGTTCCCCGCCTTCCGGAACTACCTGATCGCGTCCGCCCCCTACGATCATGGGGAGGGAGGAGCCGGAAAGCCCGGAAGCCGCCGCGTCTACGGCGGGCATTCCCATGTCGGGACCATGATCTACCTTGGCGACAACTGGCCCGGCCGTTTTCGGAACAAGCTGTTTACCCACAATCTTCACGGGCATCAGATCAACCAACAGGAGAATCGCCGCCGCGGTTCCGGCTTTGAAACGCTTCACGCCGGGCGCGACATCTTCTACTGTCCGGACCCGGCATACATCGGCGTCGACCTCGCCTATGGTCCCGACGGCGGGGTCTACATGATCGACTGGGTGGACCGTCTTCACTGTCACAACCCCAATGCGGAGCATTGGGACCGCGGCAACGGCCGGCTCTATCGGATCACTCAACAGGATGCCTTCAAGCCGGTCCGCGTCGATCTCGCTTCCGCTGCCACCGCGGATCTCCCGGACTTGCTGACCCACCGCAACCATTGGTTCTCCCGCACCGCACTCCGTCTGCTCCGCGAACGAAGCGGCGCTTCCCCCCTCGAGCCAGACGTTCTCAGAGCCATCGAGTCCTTGCTCCGCGATCACGACGATCCTTCCGCGCGGCTGCGGGCGCTCTGGGCTCTCGACGCCGCCGGCGCCGCCGAGGAGAGGATCGCCGCCGGTCTCGAGGACGCCGATGACTATGTCCGGGGCTGGGCGGTCCAACTCCTAGCCGGCCATCACGCCCTCACCTCCGCGACGCTCGATCATTTCGTCCGCATGTCCGGGAACGATCCGTCGCCGGTCGTGCGCCGCTTTCTGGCTTCCGCCTTGACCCGGATCGACCCAATCCACGCATGGCGCATCGCCCGCAATCTGGCCCGCCATAGGGAAGACGCCGGTGACCCGCTCCTTCCCAACTTGCTCTGGTTCGGCGTCGCGCAGTTAGCGTCTAACCACATTGGTCCGGCATTGCGTCTCGCTCGAGAGGGAAACCTGCCCGCCCTCGAGCACTGGGCCCGGTGGTACGGGGCCCGGCTCGGAGGCGACAATCTCGCTGTCGTCCTCGATGCCTTGCCGGAGGCGGACGCCGAAGAGCAACGCGCCGTCCTCGAAGCCGTCGCCTTGGCCCTTCACGATCAATCGCCAGGCGCTTCTCCCGCGGCCTGGACCGCCGTTTCCCCGAGCCTCTACGCCAGCGCGGATGCCGGTATCCGGGCCCTGGCGGAACAGATCGGGGCCGCCTTTGGCGACCTCGAACTTGTGCCGCAATGGCAATCCACTCTCAAAGACCGTGAAGCCGGAACCAATGCCCGCCGCCATGCCTTCTCCCTGCTGGCCCGGGTCAATCCTCCCGGAGCGGAGCCCATTTTTCTCGATCTTCTCGACGATCCCGCTCTGCGGCGGGAAGTCTTCCCTGTCTTGGCCCGCTTCAAGGACCCTTCCATCGCTTCCGCAATCCTGCAGCGCTTCGGCGCCCTGACAGAAAACGAGCGTTCCGCCGCTCTCGATACCCTAACATCGCGGCCTGAATTCGCCGAAGCGCTCCTCGATGCCATCGGTGAGGGCGCTCTCGACCGCCGCATCCTCACCGGCCATCACGCCCGCCGGATCGCCATGCTCGATCATGACCCGGTCACCGGGAAACTGGAAGCCATCTGGGGACGCATTGGAACCTCGCCCGAAGAGCAGATCCAGCTCATCAACACGCTCGAAACCCAGTATCAAGAAGCCCCGCTCTGGGCGTACGACGCCGGCGCAGGCCGCGAACTCTTCTCTCAGCTCTGCGCCGCCTGTCACCAAGCCGGTCCGTCCGGAAACTTCATCGGACCAGATCTCACGGGCTCCGGACGCAACGGGATCCGGTATTTTCTCGAGAACATCGTCGACCCCAACGCCGTGGTCGGTTCCGACTACCATCTCACCGTCCTTGAACTGGCCGACGGGAGCACCGTCGCCGGCATGGTCGAAGCCGACAGCGGCACCGCCCTGACGTTGCGTACTCTGGTTGATTCGACCGTGATTCCCAAATCCCAGATCCGGGAGAGAACGACCTTGGAACAGTCGCTCATGCCCCCGAACCTGTTGCAGCCGCTCGAGGACCGGCAACGCATCGAACTACTGAAATACCTCAACTCGCTGTGAGCAGAGCCCGGTGACGGCCGTGGCGGCCCACTTGAGCCGCGCCAGTTCGCGGGCAGGAGTGCCCGCGCCACAGGATGCTTTTACCGGGGGGCGGACACTCTTGGAGGGCATGGCCGGCGGCTTGCTGGCACCCCTGCCGGGGTGCGGATCGACTTGCAACTCACACCGGTGGTGGCGCTGCGCTTCACCACCGGCTACAAGCTGAGAAGCCTCCGGCTTCTCCGTCATCGAGCCGCAAGCGCTCGCGGGCAGGGGTGCCCGCGCCACAGGAGGGAAGAACGGGACAGGCAAGACGACTGCCCCTGCGTTGGGCCGCAAGAGCCGCGGGCAGGGGTGCCTGCGTCACAGGATGCCTCTACCGGGGGGGCGGACACTCTTGATCCGTCATCGAGCCGCTAACGAGCCAAGCGGAAATACCGTTCCCGAGCTTCTACAACACTCTGCTCGAAGGGACTCGTCGCGCCGGGCAGATCTTCCCAGCTATCCAGCCGCATCACCGAAGATTGCTGCAAGTGTCCCTCGCCCTCCCAGCTCAGCACCACATTTCCGTCCCGGTAGACGATCTCCAATGTCTGCGGGATTGGCAGGAAATAACGCTCTGCGACATAATCAGCGACCTGCCGGCCGACCACCATGCCCTCGGTCGCGTCGAAGTTCCAGTGAATACCTAGATAGATGCGGCTCCAAGCGTTCTCAGCCGACGCCTGACTGAAATGCGTGTAGGTGCGCTCGATCCCCGGCAATTCCTCCGAACTCAGCCGAAACCCCACCTCGTCTCCGCCATAAAAGACAGCGAGTATCCGGTATGCCGCCTCGCCCATGGTCGCGTGGCCCGATACATAGGCGGGAAATGGCGGAGTGAAGTTGTCACCGTTTAATTCCGGCGCGCCGAGCGGTTCCCAGCCGGGCTCCGGCTCCGTTTCCTCATTCCCATCCGTATCCCCCTCGCGAATCCCGGTAACCGGCCGCCAGAAATCGTCCAAGTACTTGCAGTCCCAAGCGCCGATGGCCGCGTCGGCCATGGCTACCGAGACCATGGCGAAGAGCCGGGCATTCTCCTCTGGGCTATTCCCCATTTGCACAGAGATTTCCTCCACATTCCGGTTGTAGAACACCGGAGGCGGACCCATATGCGAGCGGTCGTAGGCCCAAAAAAAGCCGATCTCGGTCTGTTCCGGCGTGCGGATCGCGCTGTCCTTCCGGCCGAGTTCCTTTACTTCCTGATAGGCCAGGGTGTAAGCGGGACTGTCCAAGGCCGGAGGGGATGGAGGAGCGAACTGGGCCGGGCTCTCGAGGGTAAACGGCCGCACCGAACGCCAAGCCGGGCCCCAGGCTTCCTGATCCGGATGCAGCGGATCGGGCCGCCAGCGGCCCGGAAGATCGCTCGCTTCGTAGGGCACGCTGCTGTCCGCCCCGTCGTCAGCTCTCCACTCCAGATAGTGAAGGGCTGCGGCGGCGCCCAACGCGATCCCGGCCTCCCGGTCCGGTCCATCGGGAATCCCTTCCAGACTCGCTGCTAACTGGGCATCAAACAGATCCGCCTGACTCGCATAGAGCGCGACCAAAAGGTCGTGGGCTGCCTGAGCCGCGGCGGCTGCTTTCGACGCCGTCGCCGGCGCCCTCAGGTCCGCCGCAAATGGCTGATGCGTACGTTCAATCGCCTGAAAACAGTCGTAAATCGCGCCGTTCATCATGGCCATGGCCCGCGTCGACCATCCGGGGTTCGCGTTTCCCGCACTGTTCCCTTCTTCTTGCATCCCCAGACGCAAGACCGCATTCCAATCCGTCACCACGTCGGCCCGGGCGACCACCGCGGAACACCACCCCATCAGAACGAGTCCCGTGACGAGTATTTGCCGTGAATTCATAGGTCGAAGCCTTGCAGGCGCCATCTGGCCTTTCCTGTTCAGCGCGGAGGATGGCAGAGACCGCGGCTCAAGCCAATCCCATTCTTCCAAGAGGCCGCACTCGACCGTCAAACGCCGTTTTTTCCAGTGCGAATATCTTCCCTCCCGGCGCGTCAAACCGCATCGTCTCGACCGCTCCAAACGCAGCCCGGTAGAAATCGAGGGCAGCCGCGCCGTTGTCGACGATGAGATAGGGCGTGACCGAATGGTATCCGTCGGGAATGGCTTTCGCGCTCACAACGTGACTCTAAATCAGCGGAGCCATCCAACGCAAGCCCAGGCTGTACTTTCAATCGGCTCCGGACCACCGTTCTCTTCCGTTCGGCGTCTCGAGGGTCCTCTTCCTCTCGCCTTGGCTTCCCCCTTGCCGCCTCCCGTTTTCAGGCTACAGCCTCTTTCCATGAATCCGGGAAACGCACCGGCGCATCGCGTCCCTCGACGCAGCCCGCCCCGCCGTTCCTGGCTCGAGTTCCTGAGGATTTTTGTCCACACCCCCTCCGTGGTCGGAGCCGAGCGCCCGTTCCTCCTCACTCTCGCCCGGGAAATGGAAGCGCTGGGTCTCCGCACCACTCAATACGCCGGACTACTCGCCGTCCAGGGTCCGCGACCAGACGATGCTCTGGTCAGCGTCCACGTCGATCGCCATGGTTTGTTATGCACCGGACCCAGCGAGTTTCAATACGCCGCCTTCATCGCCCAGCACAAGGGCGAGCGCGACGGCGACTCCGTCTCCGAGCAAACCTATCGGCTTCTCCTCGAACGCTTCGTGGGCGAAGAAGTCATCGCCTATGAACCTTGGGGCGGAGCTTACCTCGGACGCGGGACGATCCGCGAAGCCCAGTTCTGCGAGCACCGCGGAAATGTATTCTTCGAAGTCTCCGATCTCGAGCACGTCCCCGCCGGCTGCCCGGTTGCCTACGCCGACTATCTGGAGAGCAACGACGCCTTCGTCACCGCTCAACTCGACAACGTCCTCAGTGTGGCCCTGGCCGCTTCCCTCTTCGCCGAAGGGTTTGCCGGAACCGCGTTGTTCACGTGTCAGGAAGAAGCCGGACGGAGCTGGCGCTTCGTCCACGACTATGTCGTCCGCACTTCCTGCCGTCCCAAGCGCTTTCTCGTCCTCGACACCAGCCCTTTTCCCGACTCTGAATCGGCCACCCGCCAACAGGTGGTGCTCCGGCACCGCGACGCCCATGCCGAGTTCGACCGGCGCCTGGCCGACGAATTGCGCGGATACTGCGAAAACCTTGGAGTCGCATACGGTTTCAAAGACGAGTTCGTGGAGAGCGTGAATCGCCGGCATCTCGTCGAAGGCGGACGCCCGATGAGCTACGGGAACACCGAACTCGGCCGTCTCGCCGCCTTCTCCGGCGGCCTTATGAACGGTGTCACCGTTCAAATCCCCACCACCGGCTATCACACCAACGAGGAAACCGCCGCCGTCGCGGCGGTGGAAGGCGTACAGCACCTCCTGACCCGCATTCTGCTAGAGAGAAACCCTTAGGCCGAGGCCGAAATTCCCCGGCCCCCACCGGCTCACTGCTCCGGCGGGGCAGGAGCGGGTTGGACGGTGAGCCACAGCGTGTTTTCGCCGCTCAACCAAGGAGGGCCGGGGCCCTCCCCGGCCGGTTCTCGCGTTCGCAGATCCAAGCGCACCGGCCAGGTCCCGGGCAGAACATCGGAGGTCGTCTCCACCTTGATTTTGAAGTCCCCACCTCCGGGCGGAAGCTCCGTCGCCGGACTCTCTACTCCGTCCGGCAAACCAGCCAGGACCGCTTCCACCGTCTCCCCGTAGCCTTGGCGCCGTTCGCTTGAGAGTTCCCATTCCGCAGAGCTACTCGCCGCCAGCGCCAAAGCTTCGTTCTTGGCCCGGGCCAGGCATCCCGGCCGGTCCTCCTCGAGGCTCACCCGATACCGGAACTCCTCGCCGCCTCGCCGCATGAGGTCCCGCACAGCCAACACATATTCACCGCTTGCCGGCGCGGTCCACACCAGCTCCGGATCGCCACGTTCCTTAGCGAGAGCGTCCTTGCGGGCGAGTTCCTTCCCTTCCCCGTCTCGCACGGTCAGCAGGCAGTCCAGCGGAAACCGGCCGCGCACCGACCACAACCCGAAGCGCATCACCCGGCCCTCAAAGGCGTGAAACCGGTAGCGATCCTCCTCGCCCTCGACGGCCAGGCGACCGGTGATCTGAACCGGAGTTCGCAGGAGAGTCCCGGCGCCGCCATCGACCAAAATCGATTCCAGAATCTCCTCGCCGCGGCCCACGGGAAACACCGCCGGGAAGACCGATCCGGGAACGGCGGACACCCATTCCGGCGCTTGGTCCGCCGCGTCCGCCGGCAGGTCGATGCAGAAGATCCATTCTCCGTTCTCCGGCACGTTCCATCCCTCGAGACGGATCCGGTTCGCCGCACCGGCCTGCACCCCGAGCGGTTCCGCAGCGCGAACAACTGGCCCACGGCTGACCCGGAGCCGGTAGATGCAGTTCGTTCCTCCGGCCAGGCGGATGTTGGCCTGGGGAGGATCGGCGAAAGCCGATAGCTCCAGCACGTGCACGCCCTCCTGTTCCGCACGCCAGGTGATGAACGGGTCCAATCCCGCGCCATCATGTTGAAAAGCCACCACGTTCCCCTCGGGACCGCGGACGTGCAGCAGCGGATCGATGGGTGATCCCAGAGCATGCGCCACCGCCTCCGCCGCCAGCAATTGCCCAGCCTGCAGCAATATCCCAAACCTGTCGACGTCGCCTCCCGGGTCGAGCCGGCCGTCGACCACCACCGGCAGCTCTTCTAACAATTGCCCGGCCCGGCCCCCAGCCTTTTCCCGCTCCTCGTCTTCCCGCGCGGAGGACGCCAGCTCGACCGTCAGCCGCAAGGGTGGGGAAACCCCGCCGGAGGCGTAGAACCGCACCGAAAAAATGCCGGGCGCCGCGTCTTGCGAGGCCGAGACGCGGAGAATCCCGGTCCGCTCCGGATCGGGTTCGACGGCAAGACCTTTCCGGCTGACCCAGACCGACGGCGGCCACGGTCCCGCCGGTTTCTCCAGGGTGATCTCGGCCGTTTCTCCGCGGGTGACGCCCGCCGGAAAGGCGTGGTCAAACGAGGGCGCCTCCCCGGACGCGCCGCCGCAAAGGAGAATGGTGAGAGCGGCATGACGCGCCGCCATCCGCCAGCCGCACTCCCGCGGAGATTCCCGCCGCGGCGCCCTGCCGTCCTTCCGCCTCACGCGAAAAGTTCCGAGATCGCATTCCCGCCGTCGACCAGCGGGACTGGACGGCCCGCTTTGTTATGCAAGACCTGATTCGGATCGATCCCCATCTTCCGAAAAAGCGAGCAGGCGAAGTCCTCCGGAGAATAGACGGAGTCCGAAGCGTAAGCTCCGTTCCGGTCTGTCGCTCCGATGACCTGGCCGCCCGGAATGCCCGCCCCCGCCGTCAGGACGGACATGGCGTGGGGCCAGTGATCCCGTCCGCCATCCTTATTGATCTTCGGGGTCCGTCCGAACTCGCCGAGGACCAGGACCAAAGTGCTGTCGAGCAGACCTCGCTCGTCGAGGTCGGAAACCAGAGTCGCCACCCCCTGGTCGAGCGGCGGCATGTGTTTCCGGAATCCGTCAAAGATCCCGGTGTGATGATCCCAACCTCCATAATAGACGGTCACGAAAGACACTCCGACTTCCACCAAACGGCGAGCCAACAACAGGCGCTGACCTAAGGCGTTCCGGCCGTAGCGTTCGCGCATGGCCTCCGGTTCGCGCCCGATGTCGAAAGCCGCCTGCGCCCGCGGCGAACTCACCAGATCCCAAGCCTGGTGGTAAAAGCTGTCGTAGGCCAGGGCCGGGTCTTCGGCTTCCTGCTCTTGGATTCGCTGCATCCGGTCCAACGCCTCCCGGACCAGCCGCCGGTTCTCCGCTCGGCCTTCGCTGATTTCCCTAGGCAACACCACGTCCCGCACCCGAAACCCGTCCCGGTTCGGGTCGCCTCCCAGGAGGAACGGAGCGTGTTCGGCGCCCAAAAAATTCGGTCCGCCGCTCCGCGACTGCTGCGGCATGGACATGTAAGCCGGCATCCCCTCCCGCAGACCGCGGCTCCACGACACCACGGAACCAAACGATGGATGAAAGGTGACGAACGCTCCGCAATTGACCGGTACCGGAGTCGGAGCCCCGGTCATCATGTAGTGGTTTCCGCCGCCATGATTGGGGTCGTTGTGCCGGATGGAACGGACGATCGCCAGCTTGTCGGCCACCGACGCCAGCCTCGGCACGGCCTCGGCGAATTGGATTCCCGGAACCCGTGTCGAGACCGGCTTGAAATCCCCGCGAATCTCCGCGGGAGCGTCCGGCTTGGGATCGAAGGTTTCGTAGTGGGAAGGACCGCCGTCCAGCCAGACCAAAATACAACGCACGTCTCCCGGACCAGGCGTTCCCGCCTCCCGGGCCGACGCTGCTCTCAAGCGCAGCAGACCCGAAAAGCCGGCCCCGGTCAGTGCGCCGATGCCGAGTTGGAGAAAGTCGCGCCGGAATACTCCGTTGCAGTTGCCGTGAATCGATCGCGTGCGCATGGGTCAATGATTGAAGACGAATTCCGCTGAATTGACGAGGGCCCACAGGATGTCCTCCGCCGCTTCACGCGGCGATTGACTCTCCCGGGCGAAGGCTTGGCGGCAGACATCCCGCTCATGCTCGTTGGGGAAGCGGGAAAACGCCGTCAGGTAGAGTTCCTCGACTATCGCTTCCACGGGAAGGCCGGAAGCCGCCAGCCGCGCCACCCGGCCTTCCGGATGAGTCAGCTTAGCCTGCAATTCCTCCGAGTTCATGAGATGCAGGGCCTGCACCACGCTGGACCCCCGGTTTCGCTCGCAGGGGCAGTCGCTGCTGGAGTCCGGACGCCCGAACGCGTCCAGCAAGTTGGAATCGATCTTGAAATTCCACGTTTCCAGCGCTCGCACTCCCTCCGGCAACCCCTGAAACTGGTCTGGAACGTCAGTCACCTTCGCCACGGCGTCGGCCAGGACCTCCGCCGGTAAGCGGCGACGCAGTGACCGGGCGTGATTCTCCGTATCCCCGACGTTCCACGCGTTGGCTTCCGAAGAAGCCTGGTAGACCCGGGAGTTGGCGATGGTGCGCAGCAGATGCTTGAAGTCGTAGCCCTTCTCCGCAAAATCCCGCGCCAGCGCGTCGAGCAGCGCCTGGTTGCCCGGCGGATTGGTGACCCGCAAATCGTCCACCGGCTCGACGAACCCCCGCCCCATCAGCTCGGCCCAGACCCGGTTCACCGCCGCCCGCCCAAAGAACGGATTGGAAGGAGCCGTCATCCAATCAGCCAAAGCGCTCCGCGGATCGCCGCCTTCCTCGACGGTGAGCGCCGGACCGTCAGGAGGGCGGGGACTCAGCTCTTCCTGCGTCACCGGGTGTCGCACAGGGCGTCCTTTGCCGTGGAAAACGAACTCGGGACTACCGGAGATGGGCGGAGAAACGCCGGTGCCCCGCCGTTCGATCGAGCCGAAACAGGCTGCGAGCTGAAAAAAGTCCTGCTGACTCCACTTTTCGTTTGGGTGATGATGACAACGCGCACATTCCAGCCGCGTGCCCAGGAAGATCTGGCTCACCAACGTGGCAAGGTCCTCCGGCTCACGCCGGTCGCGGTAAACGACCGTGGGTCCGTCGCGGTGCGTGCTCCCCCGGGCTTCCAGGACAGCGCGGGCCATCCGGTCATAGGGTTCATTGCGCCGGAAACAATCGCGGAGCCATTGGTCGATCACGTAGACGCTTTTGACCCCCACTCGATCAGGATTGGAACGAAGCAGATCGGCCCATTTACCGGCCCAGTAATCGGCATACCCGGGCTCCTGAAGAAGGGCGTCGATCCAGCGGGCGCGTTTGCTCTCCGAGCCATCGGTCAGAAAGACCCGCGCTTCGTCGGCTGTGGGCAGACGTCCCACCAGGTCGAGCGTCACCCGGCGCAGGAAAACTTCGTCTCCGGCCGGATCCGAGGGGAAAAGTCCGAGTTCCTGTAGCCGATCGTAAACGAGGTCGTCGACGAACCCGGCACGAGGCAGGGCGGCGTAGCGTTCCGCAGGCAGCCGCGTCGCCGCCGGCGCCGTGAGACGTGCGGTATCCACCTGGCCCAAAAAGCGGGCGATGATCACGGTCTCGCCGGAGCGACTGCCCACCGTCACCCGCCCCTCGCCGTCCACCTCCGCCACCGGTTCGTTTGTCGAGGAAAAATCGGACCAAGCCGTCACGTCGCGCCGCCTGCCCCCGGCGTAGTGAGCCTCCACCCGGACCCGGGCTTGATCGTTAGGCCGGAAGGGCGGATTGCCCTCTAGGGACAAGGCGATGGACTCGAGCGGTGTGTCGTCCGGGGACGAGTAAGGCATGCCTCCGCGGATCCAATCCAGGAGGATCCGGTAAGGCTCTGAGCCCGGCTCGAATCGCTGGCCGCCCTCGTGCGGGAGCGCCAGAGTCGGCTTTTTCAAAATGAGGCTCTCCTCGGGAACAGCGGGGAAGACCCGTCGGCCCCGGACGCCGCTGACGATCGCAAAGTAGTCGGCTTGCGGATCGTAGGCGAAGACCGAGAGCTTGAAGCCGTTCTGCCCCTGGGGCTTGGAATGACAACGCGAGCCGCTGCACCCGGCCTTGGACAGCACCGGCAACACGTCGTCGAGGAAGGTCGCCTTTTCCCCGCTTTCCTCCCCCGCACCCTCCTGCGGGACCGCGCCCGCCCCACAGACCAGCACGGCGCAACACCACAGCGATACCCGCCGCCGTACCCTGGTCTCGCCGCGGGAATCAGGAACGAACCGGATCACCTGCACCGCGCCATGGTCGCATTCCGCAAGGGCCGAAGCAACCCTCGGTTCGGTGCGGCATTTCCCCGCACTGCCTACGCGCCAGCGGGACTTGAGCGGACACGTTTTGAAGGGGAGAAGGGGAGCGCAGGCGAGAGGCGCCGGCGTTTCTTGGGCGTTGACCCGCCACGGCGCTGCCCGCCTCGAAAAAGAGCGGCGATTCTCGCGGCAGTCCAAAGAGCCTCCGGCTTCCCTCGGCAGTTGATTCCAAACGCATGAAAACATTCCACGCCCCTGTCTTGTGCCGATCGGCGCACAGGCAGTGATTTCCCCGGCCCCTTTTTTCTCGCGAGGCCGCTTCGGCTCTGCTTGGTTCCTGCTGGCATGCCGGAAGAGCCCGAACTCGCGCTCAATGTCCTTGCAGAGCGCTACGCCAGTCCGGCGTTGCGGCGCTTGTGGTCTCAGCGCGGGAGAGTCGTGCTCGAACGCCGTCTTTGGATCGCTGTGTTGAAAGCCCAAAGAGATCTCGGTCTGGCCGTTCCCCAGGAGGCCATCAATGCCTATGAACGGAGCGCAGAACAGGTCGACCTCGATTCGATCGCGCGCCGGGAGCGGATTACGCGTCATGATGTCAAGGCTCGCATCGAGGAGTTTTGCGCCCGGGCCGGCTGGGAACACATCCACAAGGGCATGACCAGCCGGGATCTGACCGAGAACGTCGAACAACTCCAGGTCCATCGCTCTCTGCTCCATGTGCGCGATCGCGCCGTCGCCGCGCTGGCCATCCTTTCCCGCCGGGCTAAGGAACTGCGCGATCAGGTCATCACCGCCCGCACCCACAACGTCGCCGCGCAGGTCACTACCATGGGTAAACGCCTGGCTATGTTCGGCGAGGAACTCCTGCGGGGCTTCGAGACCATCGAGCGGCTCGCCGCCCACTATCCCGTGCGAGGGCTGCAAGGCGCGGTGGGAACCCAGCTCGACCAGCTCAACCTCTTCGAGAACGACCCCGCCCGGGTCCGAGACCTGGAGGACCGCGTTCTCCATCACCTGGGCATTGCCCGCCATTGGGTCAACACCGGCCAAGTCTACCCACGCAGCCTGGATTTCGAAGTCGTCGCCGCCCTTGTTCAGTTAGCCAGCGGCCCGGCGAGTCTGGCAAAAACCCTCCGGCTCATGGCCGGTCACGATCTGGCCAGCGAGGGCTTTGCTCCCGGCCAAACCGGGTCGTCCGCCATGCCCCACAAAAGGAACAGCCGGTCCTGCGAACGGATCCAAGGGTTTCATACGCTCCTGAAGGGTTACCTCTCCATGGCCGCGGGACTGGCGGGCGACCAATGGAACGAAGGCGATGTGTCCTGCTCCGTCGTGCGCCGGGTCATGCTTCCGGACAGCTTCTTCGCCATCGACGGGCTCTTCGAGACCTTTCTCACGGTTCTCGGGCAATTCGAGGTCTTCCCCGCCGTAATCGACGCCGAGATCGAGCGCTGCCTGCCGTTCCTCCTCTCCACCTCCTTTCTCATGGAAGCGGTCAAACGCGGTGCAGGCCGCGAATCCGCTCATAAAACCGTCAAAGAACATGCCCTGGCCGCGGCGGCCGACCTGCGTGAGGGAAAGGCCGGAAGCCCAACCCTGCTCGACCGGCTTGCAGCCGATCCGCGCCTGGAACTCGATCCCGATACGTTGCGGAGGATCATGGAAGAAGGACGCACGAACACCGGCAACGCGGGTCCGCAAGTGGACGCGTTCTGCGAGGCCGTCGAGGCCATCATCGCGGCGCATCCAGAGGCCGCGGCCTATCGCGGCGAGGCGATCCTCTAACCTCAGTAGCGGAGCCCGGAAGCCTCAATGGCTCCCTCACGGTCCGAACCCGCATCCTGCATCGACCGGGCTCGGCGCAACAGATTCCGTAATTCCCGATTCTGTTCGCGCGCTTTCAACAACGCGTCTCGCGCCTCATCCACTGCCGCCCGGGAAGCTTCCACTCCGGCCGCCAGCTCATTCAGATCCATATTGGCGTAGATGGGACGGGACAAATCGACGGTCTGCAGCACCTCACGCACTTTCTCCGACGGAATCGCCAGGCTCTGAACCCGGCCCACCCTAGCAATGTTCAACCCGAAGACCTTGCCGTCCAACCCGACCAAGGGTCCGCCGCAGTCCGAAGGATCGAGAACGAGATCGTGTTGCAATGCCATAGGAAAGCCACCGCGGCGCCGGCTCACATCGCCCCCCATCCGGCTGGTCAAGTCCTGAATATCCGGGCCGGTCTGAGCCGATTCCAAGCCCGATTCGCGATCGCCTAACACCACTTCCGTCTGAGCCGCTTCGTCCCCGCGGAGGTAGTCGATCGTCACCGCTTCCTGGGGAGCAAATCCCGAAATCGTGGTCTTGAGATTATCGACGGTGCTCACCTCCCGTCCGTCCACGCGCAAGATGACGTCGCCCTTTTGCAGGCCTCCTTTATCCGCAGCCGATCCCGGCAATACCATCGTCACCACAACCCCGGCTTCGGAAGGCCCCATCTGAATGCCTAAAAACCCCTTGCCCTTATCGGACAAGTCGCGCGCCAGGACGCTGATCACACCCACGCTCACCGGATCCTGTCCCCGTCCCGCCGCCACCGCGAAGGTGCCCAACGGCAGCGGAATCGCGTCGGCCCATTCCACGGACACGACATCCTCGACTTCCATCTTCAGCAAGACCAAGTCCCAATCGTCGAACTGCCGGACATAGCGGGCTTGCACGCGGCGATTGTCGTGCAGGTGGCATTCGACGAATTCGACATCGATCTCGCTGGACTTTGTCAGAAGGTAGCCGTTGGAGGAAACGATGGTTCCCAAGGCCGCTTGGCGTCCCTCGATGATGATCCGCACCGTGCTCTGCCGGGCACGTTCCACGACCGGCCGGAACTCCCCAAGCGTGCCGGGATTGGTCTTCTCATACTCGGATTTGGGACGCAGTTGTTCTTGGATCTCGATCAACCGCGCGAGCCACTCGACCCCGTCCTGACTAGGTTGATGCTGCAATTCCTCGAGCATATCCCGGAAATCCTGCCCAGGCGCCCGGCGGCGATCGTCCTCCTGACTCGACAGGCCCGAAACGCCCAGCCACAGAGAAGCCGCCGCTGTCAATACGGCGCGCAGCAGCGTGGGCGCCAACAGTCCATCCGGCGTTATCTCCCGGTTCATCCGCCTCGCCTTCATGTCAGTTCTCGCCTGAATCCTCTTCCTGCCCGGATTCCTCGCGCTCGCCCAGTTCGATCTCCAGCTCGATCTGCGCCGCGCCGCGGCGAACTTCGACTATAATCCGGTCGCCCGGGTTCCGGAGCGCCAGCAGCCGCCGCAACCCTTCGTAGTCGTCAATAGACTCATCTCCAAAGCGAAGGATAACGTCTCCGGCCTGCATTCCAGCCGCCCCCGCTGCCGAATCCGGCCAGACCTGCTTCACGACCACACCCTCTTGACTGCGCCGGTCCAGCCAGGCATCGAGCGTGGCTTTGCTCTTGGGCGGACCGAAGTAGTCGCCCAAGTCCGAGGGACCGAAATCCATCGCCTTGGAGAGGTCGCCCCAATTCTCCCCGCTCAACAGGCGATCCCAGCTTTCTCGGAAAGCATCGGCGGCGACGTGGAGATTCTGGGCGACGCTTCCGCTGATCGAAGAATTGATCCCAATCACCTCACCCTCCAAATTAAAAAGCGGTCCGCCGGAATCCCCCGCCGCCAGCGTGCAATCGGTCACAAAAAAACCCTTGTCGTTCTGGCGCAGGATGCGGCCCAGGCGAACTGGAGGCGTCCGGCCAGTTTCAAACCCACCAGGGTGACCCATGGCCACGCACCAGTCCCCCAACCGTACTTCCGCGGCGTCGCCCAAATCCAAAAAAGGAAAGGGTCCGCCGTCCACAATTCGCGCCATACCTGCGTCCCGGTCCAGATTCGAGCCCAAGGCGGCGGCCTTAACACGGCGTCCATCGGAAAACACCGCAAAAAACTCCTTGCCCGTCGCCTGCGTGACGTGTCCCGCGGTCAGGATAATTCCGTCTTCGCTCACGACCACCCCGCTGCCGCCTCCGCTTCCGTTCAGGGGAGTGAGGGCCACCACCGACGGAAGCACCTTGATCACCGTTTCACGGACCTGTTGTTCCCGGCCCCGCAGCCGTTCCAAGATCACTTCGGCCGGTTCGCTCAGCTCCTCCGCAACGGTCGCGGCATCCTCCTCGACCTCTTCTGCCCAAAGGCTGTGGATCCCGGCGCCGCACAAAAAAAGCGTCAACACGGCGGCGCCAAGCATGCGAAGCCACGAATGTTCGGAATCCGTTTTCATCAAATGGGCGAAAACTCGCACTTCCGGGAAGCCTTGTGCATCCCGGGGGAAATGCAAGCGCCGGACGAGACCTCGCTGATTCAGCCCGGATTTCTCACCCCATTTCCTATGGCGTGCTGGGCCGTACGGAAGATCAGTGGTGAAAACGGACCGCCGTCTGGTTAAGGGCATCTCCTCTCGCAATCCGGTGAATCCAGACTGGCCCGGCGGCGCCAGGCTCAATCGGCAAACCAGGCCGGATCCAATTCCAAGCGATCCCCGGTTTCCGCCTGCAAATCCACCAGCCGGCGCAGCAACCCGGCCCTCAGGCCTTGCGCTTCAGAACTCCCAACGAGGTCCGTGCGCTCCCAGGGATCCGAGTCCAGATCGAAAAGCTGCGCGACGCCCGCCTCCGGATACAAAATCAGCTTGTGATGCCGGGTCCGCACCATCCGTTGGAATTCCTTGTAAGCCCCGAAGATGGCGCTGTGCAGCTCCAGCTCGTGACCTCGGAGGAGCGGAACCAGGCTTGGAAACTCGACCGTCTCTGGAACGGCGACTCCGGCCAGCTCGCAGGTCGTCGCATAACTGCTCTGTAAATAGACCAGGGCATCGCAGCGCGATCCCGCAGCAATGCCTGGACCGCGCGCCAGAAAGGGAACCCGGATGCTGTGCTCGTACTGATTCTGCTTTCCCAGGAGTCCGTGCTGTCCCACGGCGAGTCCGTGATCCGACGTGAAGATGACATAGGTCTCGTCCCGTTCTCCGCTCGCGTCCAACGCCTCCAGGATCCGGCCGATCTGGTGGTCCATATGGGAGAGAATGGCGAAATACTCGGCGAGGTGAAGGCGCACCGCCGCCTCAGTGCGCGGGAACGGAGCCAAGATCTCATCCCGCAACCGGGCGTCGCCTTGATCGAAGGGATGCTCGGGAAGGTAGTTCGGCGGGAGAGGCATGGAATCGACCGGGTAAAGATCCACCCATTCTTTCGGCGCTTGGCGCGGGTCGTGGGGAGCGTTGAACGCCACATAGAGGAAAAACGGCCGCTCGTCGCGAGAGACCTCCTCGCGCAGGAAACGAATCGCCTCGTCGGCGTAGAGTTCGCTTGTGTGAGTTTCGACGGTGTAGTCGCTCCCGGCTTTTCCACTATTAAAATCCCAAACGGCCGGTTTCCAATGGCCGCCCAGGGCCCGGTCCCACGGCCTCCACCCGTTTCCGTCCGCGGGCCGGTGATACATCGCTTCGCCCGCTTCATACATGCCTGCGCCTTGGGCCCGGCCAGCCTGAAATCCGCGCAAGGCAGCCGCCTGCCCGTTGTGCCATTTCCCGATGGCAAAAGTGCGGTACCCGGCGCGCCCCAACGTCTCTCCCCAAAGGGGCGCGCGGTCGATCGACTGCTGTGCATGAAACAAAAACTGGCCGGTGTGCAGCATGGCCCGGCTGCAGATGCAGACAGCTCCGCTCCAGCTCCCCTGGTTGAACACGTGAGTAAAGAGCATTCCTTCCCCAGCCAACCGATCGAGCTGCGGAGTGCGCAACGGAGAATCGCCCAGACAACCGAGCGCGCGGAAGGTCTGGTCGTCGGATAGGAGAAAGACGAAGTTCGGGCGCCCTTCACGCCCTTCATTCAGGGCGGTTTGGCCAGGCGGCGCGAACCCGGCAACCGCCGCCGTGATCACGGCCAGCGCCAGTATCTTCATCGAAGGAGCGCTATATCGGCTTTGTTGCTGGCGCCGGCCCGGCCGATGGCCTAGTGTGGTTGCAGAATACCTCATGGAGGATGAGCCCATGGATTTTGATGCCGAGGTTGTTGAGCGCAGCAAGGACATCCCGGTGCTGGTCGATTTCTGGGCCCCCTGGTGTGGGCCCTGCCGGATGCTCGCCCCCGTCTTGGAGAAAGTCGAACAGGAAGCGGCAGGCCGCTGGAAGCTTGTCAAAATCGACATCGATGAACGCCCTGATCTTGCCGAACGCTTCGGCGTCCGCAGCATCCCCAACGTGAAGCTCTTCCGCGACGGCGGCGTCGTGGAAGAATTCCTGGGGTTCCTCCCGGAGGACAAGTTAGTCCGTTGGATCGCGCGCCACCTGCCATCGCCCCACGCAGGGGAGGTCGACCTCGCTCGCGAAGCCGTGGAATCCGGCCGCTTCGACGAAGCCGCGGCCCGTCTCGAAGCGGTTCTAGCGGATGAACCAAGCCATGAAGAGGCCCGTATCCTCCTGGCCCGCGCCCGGCTCACCCAGGATCCCCATGCCGTCGCGGACATCATTCGCCCCCTATCCGTCGACTCGGAGTACTGGGACCGTGGTCAGGGGCTGATGACCGTTTCGCAGCTCCTCGCGCGGGATTTCGACTCGGACTTGCCCGGCGGGCCGGGCGCCGAGCCCTATGCCCGCGCCATTCGCGCCACCGCCTCCGGCGATTTCGACTCGGCACTGGCTGCTCTCGCGCAGAGTCTCGCCGCTTCCCTCAGTTACCACGGACAAGCCGCCCGGAAGCTCTCCCGGGGCCTTTTTCAGACCTTGGGTCCGCGCCATCCCTTGACGGAGCGCCACCAGCCCGAGATCGCCCGCGTGCTCTTTTCCTGAGACGCCTTCGGATTCAAGACTTCCAAGACTTCCGGGACAGAGCAGTTGCAATGAGCACAAAAACGCCGGGGTCCGGCGCTATTTTTGTGAATCTCATTTTTTTTCGAATCGAGCACGAGGGTTGCTTGTCCAAAGAGGTAATCCTGCAACGCCCGTTTAGCCTCCCGAGGACATGATCATGAAACTCAGCTCACCTCTCATGAACGGACACGCCGTCCGAGAGACGCCGGTTGTCGTCCCGCCCCGTCGCGCACAGGGGGGAGTCGCCGCTATTAGCCGGGTTGACGTCGCGTTTTTGAATCTTTTTTCTGCGGTGACCGGCCTCAGCCAAGGTGAAGCCCTCTGGCGGGTTTACAAAACCCGGAGCGGCCAGTTTCTTCAGCGCTGCCGGACCGCCGTCTGAGGTCAAGGAATGCTCGCCGGTCCCGGAGTAAGGGACGATTTCCGATCGGTTGGACTTCCCGCCGGCTCGGAATCCCGGCCGTGAGTCCATCCGGCGGGAGCGGCAATCGCGCGCTCTGCACGGTCACAAGCCCGCATTTCGCATGGATCTCGGCCCTCCCCTTTTAGGCCTCTATTCCTCCTTATCCCCCTGCTGACCGGGTTCAGCAGCCGCGCCGGCCGGTGCCAGAAACTTCCGGTTGCTGTCGTCCATCGGATCGTCGTCCGTCCGCTCGTAATCTCGCCACAACCAACGCAGCATCTCCGGCATGATCGCGCCGCCCTGCTTGTTGGAATGTGTGCCAATCCCCCAACAAAAGTTCACGTCGTAGCCCTTCTCGGTCAGAGCGGCGACCATCTTCCGGTTCTGAGCAACTCGTTGTAATGACGAGTGGTGCCGGCAAACACCTCGCTGGCATCCGTCAGCGGACCCACAATCTCCCCCTGGGCGTCCCTTCTTGCGGCGCCGAATCAGGTCCCAGCAGGTAAACATCGTCCGTTTCCGCCTCCGGGACCGGCAGACAAGCCAGGGAAAGGCAGATCGCGCCGCCCGCCGAAACCGCTCCGAAAAATAAGGATCGAAACCGCCCACGCGGAGGCGCCGGTATTCGCTGGCGGCAAAGGGGGACATGCGATGCATGGGTCATCATAAGGGCGCCTCCTGGTCGAAACGAAACGGGATCAGCCTCTTCTACCGGTCGCCGCGCCCCCGTGTCCAGCCTGGCTAATCGGACGGGGCGAATTTCCCGAGGGACGGGAGATCGCCGCGTTACGAATCCGCCGTTCTCCGGGAAAAATCCTGCATCTTTTCCTTGCGCCCTCGCCTTTCCGGGTGTTCTTGGGGGTCCGCTTCGCCGGATGACCCGTTCGTCTAGCGGTTAGGACTCCGCCCTTTCACGGCGGCAACACGGGTTCGAGTCCCGTACGGGTCGCC
>DATKCT010000101.1:0-7120 GCA_035513055.1 Verrucomicrobiales bacterium
CACCCGGAGATCCCTTTCATCATTGGAGACGGAACCGCCAACGGAATGGAGATCGCCGCCCTCGACCCGTCGATCTTGCGCGACCGGGTGCTCTTGAGCGGCTGGTTCGGAGACAAGGTATGGAGCCGCGACAGCGATCCCAAGCGCTTTGAGGACTACCGCGGCGAAAACTTCAACGGACTGTACCTCACGGAGTTCCGCCTGTGGCGAGGCTTCATCCATCTGCCGGCGCCCTTCCTCGGCGTCGCCGATCTTCCTGACATTGTCACTATAAGCCGGTCGGCGTCCATGGCTCCCTGGGATTATGCGCCCGCGGGAGATCCTGCCTACTCGCGGCCGATCTGCCGCCGTATCATCGAGGAAACGGGCATCGCTAGGAACGCGTTCGCTTTGGAAAAACTCGGCACAATGGCCTCAGGCCGCGAGGCCCGCTACACCGCGGAAACCCGGAGGGACATCCGCGCCTGGTTACGCCGGCGAGATCCCGGTC
Organism: Verrucomicrobiales bacterium; assembly: GCA_035513055.1. Lineage (GTDB taxonomy): Bacteria > Verrucomicrobiota > Verrucomicrobiia > Verrucomicrobiales > DEV007 > DATKCT01. The sequence goes on from DATKCT010000101.1 coordinate 491, forward strand.
CACGGGGGCTGGTCATCTCCCTGACTTCGGCATGCCGGGACGCTCTGGATTCCGGGCTCGAAGCCTTCGTCGGGCCGATCGCGCGTTGCTTGCCGGCGCGCTCAAGACTCCGTGAAAATCTGTGGCGAGCCCTCCTGCGCTGGAGAAGGGACCGTTTCCATCGAGTGGACGCCGTGGGCTGGGCCATGGAAGAAGCCACGACGCGCTACGGACCCGCCAATCCGAAAAGGCCAGAAAAGTAGGCGCGAGATCCGTCCGATCCGTGGGGTCCGTCTGATATCACCGTACAGCGAAGCGGCCACCCTTTTCAGGGTGGCCGCCCGCAAAGCACTTCAAAGTCTCTCTTAGATAGTCAAGAAAAACCCTTGCGTTTCCGTCAGGCGCGGCGACGGCGGAAGAAGAAGCCCAAGACACCCAGTCCAAGCAGCGCAACGGCGCTCGGCTCAGGAATGATGCGCATCGAGAAGGGCGGGTTGATCGACCCAAGAACGCTGCCGTTCGACAACGTGAACTGAGCTTTGACGGAAGCGCCATCCAAAACTGGAGGTCCCGTAATGAAGTCAAAAACATCAGTGACAACGAAAGGGGGCTGTACAGCGTTCAGACCCCCGACGTTCTGCGCGAAGGACCACTGATCGGTGTCGGGGCTTACAATTGTACAAGCGTTATCTTGAAAGAGCCGAATGTGAGTACTGTTCCAATCGAATCCAGTATTGTTGATGATATCAACATCCAGCGCAACGCTCGTATTATAGAGAACCGTCCCGGCGGTATCGGCGGCCTCGAAGGGATCGATCACAATGCAGGCATCTCTTCCGAATATCGTCACATCAAATTCGTACCGGCTGGCAGTTGTGCCTAGACCGACATTTGCTGTTGCCACTGAGGAGTGTGGGAAATTGTCTGTAAATGACGTTCCATTACCAATCGATCCAGGTGACGTCACAGTAGCACCGGAGAGTTGTCCCACCGTCGCCGCGACGCTGAAGGCCCCAAGGGCCAGTTTGAATGCCTGCTTTATTTTCATAGCCTGATGTTTTCGCGCTTTGTTTTTCGTCCGGAAAAACCGGAAGCGTGCTGAATTTACCTAAGTCCGGTGAGGAAGACAAGCTTTTTTTCGTCATCGAACGACTTTTTTTCGAGTTTTCGGCCTGGCGGACCAATTCGCGAGGGACCCGGGGGCCGCAGATAGAGCACTTTTCGAGGAGATTCGCCCTAAATTCGTGGCCTCGGCGAAGGCGGCGAGGCTGGCTCTGGATCACCGCAGTCCGGGTCCGCCTCTCCCGAACGGGGGGACCGCCGCTCCGGCCTGCCACAGACTTCTCCCTGAGAATACAACGGCCGGCCCCTCTTCAGGGCCGGCCGCTTCGCCGGAAAAACCAACTGTATTCCTATTCCGGAAGACCAAACAAGGTTGCATCAGGCCCGGCGGCGACGGAAGAACAGGCCGAGCGCTCCGAGGCCCAGCAGCGCCATCGAGCTGGGCTCGGGGGCGATCTTCATGGACAGCGTGCCGCCAAGACCCGGCCCAAGCGGGGTTCCGTTGCCTAAGGTCAGCAGGGCATTCACGGTGGTGTTGTGGGGAACTCCCGAAGCGTCGAATTCAAACCTGAGCCTGTCGATAAGCGGTCCTTCCTCGGAATGAAACACCGAGCCAGGAGCATTCGTACTTGGGGGACGGTTTGCGGATGGATCGTTTTCCGCGAAAGCCCACTGATCGGGATCGGGGCTTGGAACGGTACAACGCTCATCCTGAAACAATTCCACGGTCAAGTTCTTCCACGTATAGCCCTGCAAGTTCTTGATGGTGATGTCGAGGGGCACACTATTAAAATAATAGACAGTGCCCGCCGTATTGCCAACGGAATCCATGCCATCGATCTGAATACAGGCCATCGGCCCAAGCACGTCGACCGAGAAGGTGCCACGCGGATCGATCAGGGCGTCAATCGGGCCGCCGTCTGTTCCGCCGCTCGTGTTTGAATCGAACATCGGCAGCGCGTGGAGATCGGTAAAAGTGACACCATTCACCGTCGCAGAAGTGACGGCGTTGGCGTTCGACGCAATCAAAACCAGGCCCGGAAGAGCCATGGCGCACAGAAGTAACTTTTTGGTCTTCATCATCGTTTTCCCTTGGGTTCTGGTTCGGGATTTTCTCCGACGCTTTTTACGAAAAAGTGAAGCCGAGGTCAACGGCTTTTTTCGAATTTTTGCGAATTCTTCTGGTCCTGCGCTGCGCCGCAGGATTCTCCCAGCGCTTGGGGTTCGCAATCCGCTCCCAAAATAAAAGCGGCCGCCCTCCGGGCGGCCGCTCGAAACAAATTGCGCGAATCTGTGCAGGCAAATACCTTAAAAGACTCAGCATCAACACCTTACGCACGGCGTCGGCGGAAGAACAGGCCGAGCGCTCCCAAGCCCAACAGCCCAACCGACGCCGGCTCGGGCACGTTGTAGCTGATCCGCAAATAGAGAGGATCCGTGATCGGCCCTCCCAAGGCGCTGCCGTTGGTGATCACGAACGTGCTCCCCAGGGAACCCGTATTGGCCAAGGGCGAATCCAAGTCGAACCGGATGAAGTCCTTGTCCACCACTTCGTCGGTGAAGAGCGTGTGCCCCACATCGACGGCCGGAGGACGCAACGGGGCGCCCTCATTTTGAGCGAAGGAGAACTGATCCGTATCCGGACTCGCCACTTCGCAACGCTCGAGCATCAGTTCCATCTGCACATTTATCCAGGGATCGCCGCTGGAATTGAGCACATCGATGTCCAGCGCAATGCTGTTGCTGTAAAGAGCCGCCGGAGCCAAGTTTTTGCCCCCGGTCAGATCATCGATCTTGATACAGGCGTCCTGGCCCAAGATCTCCACCTGAAACTCCCCACGGAGCACGGTGGATCCGTTTCCGGATCCGCCCGTAATTTCCGAGTCAGCAAGGTTCACATCGCTGAACGTCACTCCGCCGATCGTCGTCGATCCGGCTCCAACATGACCCACGAGGGCCGCCGCGCTTACCGCGCCTAAGATTGTAAGTACTGCTTTTCTCAACTTCATAAACGATGTTGAACAACGGGTTTTGAGGTTTCACGCAGCCCATTGTCGAGCTGCGCGAGGCGACCGTGGCGGGTATGCCTTGGGCCGTCAACGCATTTCCATGACATTGGGAAGATTTCCGGAAGAGTCCGATGTTGCGAAATCAAAACTTTTTTGACCAGCGCTTGCGGGTTTTCCGCCTCGAGCCTTGCCGAGCATGGTTCGAAGGAGTATGAACTACAGCGTCCGGCCGCCTCTCCTTCCAGAAGGCGCCGGAATCCGTCAGCGCCCTCACCGCCGTCCGGAATCATGTCCGATCGCCGCTCCGCCCTCCGACTCCTCACTGCGCTCGCCGGGTCCGCAGCAGTATTCCGGCCCTTACACGCCGCGGCCGCCGATCCCTGGCAGATCGTCAAACTCAACGGCCGCGACTACGTCACCACCGGTTCCATCCACAAATTCTATCGTTTTTCCTCGATCGATGTGAGTCAGAAATACGTCGCGTTCAAGTCCCCGAACCTGGTCATGACCGCGTATGTCAACTCGCAGACTTTGGTCATCAACAAGATCAAATTCATCACCAGCTTTCCCGTGATTCGCCACGAGGGAAAGGTCCTCATCTCCCGGACGGACCTGAGCAAACTCATCGATCCCATTCTCCGCCCGAGTTACATCCAGTCCCCCTCTTCCTTCGATACGGTGGTGGTCGACGCCGGACACGGCGGACACGATCCCGGCGCCCGGGGCCGCTTCGGGAATGAAGCCAGCTACACCCTCGACACCGCTCTCCAGTTGAAGCAGGCCCTGGAGAAACACAAGCTCAAGGTCCATCTCACCCGAAGCCGAGACACGTTCATCCCGCTTTCCGGCCGGGTCGAGATCGCCAACCGGTTCCCCAAGGCCATCTTCGTCAGCGTCCATTTCAATTCCGGACAGTCCCAGGCTCAAGGCATCGAAACTTTCGCCCTCACCCCGCAAGGATCCTCCTCGACCATGAGCGGCCAACGCCGTTCGGACTACTCGGAGTTTCGCGGAAACCGGCGGGATTCGGAAAACATCGCTCTCGCCACCGCCGTCCATGCATCGGCCATCCACCGTCTCAAGGTCCCGGACCGGGGCGTCAAACGGGCGCGCTGGACCGTGTTGACCGGCCTGAAGCTTCCCGGGATTCTTTTCGAGGGAGGCTTTGTCACGAACGCCTCCGAAGCGGCCCAAATCAACACCTCCACTTATCGCAAGCAAATCGCCTCGGCGATGGCGGAGGGAATCCGGAATTTTCGCAAGGCTCTTAGTTAGCGCGCAAGCGGTTCGAGCGCCATTCTCACCTTCTCTTCATGCTCGGCGGTGAGGTGACGCGGACTTCTCATCCTTCCACCACAGCAAAGGCGCTGTGATTGTGGATCGACTCGAAGTTCTCCGCCTCGACCCGGTATCGCCGGATCCCGGGAGACGCTTGCAGCTCCTGAGCGAGGTTTCGCACCAAGTCTTCGACAAAAACAGGGTTGTCGTAGGCCTGTTCGGTCACATGCTTTTCGTCGGGGCGCTTGAGCACACTGTAGAGTTCGGCGCTGGCCGCCGCTTCCACCAGACGCACCAAACCCTCGAGGCGGGGCAGGGGTTCGGCTTCCACCGCCACACACACGAGACCCCGCTGGTTGTGCGCCCCGCGCTCACTGATGTTTCGCGAACAGGGACACAAAGTCGTCACGGGAACCCGCACCACCGCCTCGCTCCGGGTTTCTCCCCGGACCCAGTGCCCGCGCAGCGAAGCTTCGTAGTCGACGCGGCCGGAAACTCCGGTGACCGGCGCATTCTTGACCATGAAAAAGGGGAAATCGAACTCCACGGTGGCCTCCTCCGCTCCGAGAAGAGTGGCCACCTCTGCCGGCATCCGGCCGATGCTGCTGGAGCCGATCCGGTCCGCCCCGCTCTGGAGGAAGGCCACGAAGCGGCTCATGTGGGTGCCGCGGACATTTGCCGGCAGGTACACCGACAGACTGGCCCGGCCCACCGTAAACTGTTCTCCTTCTTCCCCATCCACCAGCCGGAACGGATGCCGAACGCCGCGCACTCCCACCCGCTGGATGGGAATGTTGCGCACGTCGGGTTCGCTCTGCGTATCTTCCAGATCCCACATCGATACCGACGCCTCGGGCCAACCCGAAGTCACTTCCCGGTGAAGTCCCGGAAAGGGACCTCGCCAGGCCGAATGTCGCACTGCGGACATCGACGTCGCCTTCAGCCAGGGTCTCCCACCCTCAGGGCAGCAGGTTGATCGCCCGGGCGCGTTTGATTTCCCGCGTGATGCGGCGATGCACCTTGGCCGATACTCCCGTTACGCGCCGGGGAAGGATACGGCCGGTCTCCGTGGTGAACTTGCTCAACAATTCCGGATTCTTCATGCTGATCTTCTCCATAGGAAGATCCATCCGGCGCCGCGGCATCCGCCGGTTCGCCCGTCGGAAATTGGCGAGACGTTCTTTGTTTTTCGGTTCCATGAGAAAATTCCGGACGCTGCGGCCGCGATGCCGCGCCACCCGCAAGATCGCTCCTCAGCGGGTTTCCCGGTGCAACGTCCGGCGCTTGAGAAAGGGGTTGAATTTCACCTTCTCGAGACGGCCCGGCGTGCGCTGGCTCTTCTTGTTGCGGGTGGTCACGTAACGCGACGGAGGCTTGCCCTCGGGTCGGGCTTCGGTGCACTCCAAAGTGATGATTTCGCGCGGCATGGCAGGGCGGGGAAGCTAAGGACAGGCAGAAGCTTTGCAACCGGAAAATCAAGCGCCGCTATCTGCGTCCAAGACCGCGCGTTTGAACACCGGGCCCCCGTGGCGCCCGTAGGCGTTGACCCGGTTGTCCCGTTCCAACTGGCTTTGACATTCCACGGTCAGCCGGGCAAAAGGCAGCGCCCGCAAGCGCGGCTCGGGAATCGGTTTGCCCGAGACCTCGCAGATTCCGTAGTGGCCGTTCTCGATGCGTTTAAGCGCCTCGTTGATCTCATAAAGGGCGTCCTGCTCCTGAGAGAGCAAATGCAGCGCGAAGTCCCGGTCGTAGGAATCGCTCCCTGCGTCGGCTTGATGCATCCCGAAGGCCGAGGCGTCTCCGCTGCGCCCGTGCTCGCGCAGGTTGTCGCGCGCGACGCCGGCCATCGTATCGACCAAGTCGTCCCGAAGCCCCAGCAAGAGAGCCCGTTGCTCGGCCAAAAAACTCTTGGTGAAAACCTCGGAGTCAGCAATTCCCTCCAGCGAAAGCTGGGGCTTCGCCGCGCCGCGCCCATTGACCCCTTTGCCCCGGCCCGGCGACTTCGTTCCCTTGCTCCCAGCCTTGGACTTCCCGCTGGAAGCCGCCGCCTCCCCAGATTTCACGGACTTCTTCGCTGCACGGACCCGGCCGCCAGCCTCCGCCGGAGTCGTGGTCTCGCCCTTTTTTTGCACGGAGGCCGCGGTCTCAGAACCCGCTCTCCCGGCGCCCGTCCGCTTCTTCGCCGCGGTCTTTCGCGCGGCGGAAACCTTCTTCGAAGGGGTCTTTTTTGCCATCGGTGTAGATCAATACCTGAGGGTGGGCGCCCCTCGCCGGCGTCACCGGAATCGACCGGTCCCCAAGG
>DATKCT010000102.1:0-11647 GCA_035513055.1 Verrucomicrobiales bacterium
CCAAGCTGGCGACGCGCCCCTGATCCCCCCGGCATTAATTAGGGTTAGCGTGGCCGCTCGACGATCACGTAGCCATCGCCCCTTGGTAGATAGTAGGTGTCGCCCGCGTGATAATAGCGAGTCCCACGGTGCGTCATCACCCGGGCCCCGCTCGGCAATGTTCGAATCACCGTGGTTCGCCCGCGATCATAACCATCTCGCCGATCGTCGCGATCATAACGCCCATCACCGCGATCATCGCGGCGCTCGTCGTGATCATAACGATCATCGCGACGATCATAACGAGCATCGCGACGGTCATAGCGATCCGGCCGGCCGTAGCGACTCCGATCCGCCCAGCCGCGACCGCCGCGCGGCGGGGCCACTACGATGTAACGATTCCCCCGCGGACGGTAGTAAACGTTGTCATAGTGGTAATACCGGACTCCGCCAATGATCTCCGTCTGATAGTAGGGCGGCAGAGTGTTGACCACGTATCCCGGACGGTAGCTGCTGACGGTAGCCGAACCGCCGACGTAGTAGGGATCCTCAATGCATGAAGTCAGCATCCCTCCCACGCCAAGGGTGAAAAAGATAAGGATTGGTTTGGATGCTTTCATAGCGAGTCTCGGGGTTTGTTGCCCGTCCCGGAAAAGGAAGGCGGATGATTCTTTTGCATCTCTCATGCCAGCCGGCCTCGCCCGGCCCGCGGACGAAAACCCGGCCTGGAGAGATCTCTGATCGTTCAACTTTCCGCAGAGACTACTCCGGCGCCGTGCAATATGCAATAGCCAATGCAGTGATGCTGGAGATCGACGCCAGCCCGGTGATTCTCGATCGCTTCCGGCTTCTCAAAACGTGCTGGTCGAGCTAAAGTAGCGGGTATGAAGCGAAAACAGGCCTCCGATTTCGATCAGAAACTCCTCGATCTTTACGATGATTACGCGCACGGGCGTATCAGCCGGCGCGACTTTATCGGCCGCGCGTCGGGCATTACGGCCGGCGGCCTGACCGCCGCCGCTCTGCTCCAGAGCCTCAGTCCCAATTACGCGTTCGCGCAGCAGGTCGCCAAAGACGATGCGCGCATCGCAACGCGCTATGCCGACTATCCCTCCCCAAAAGGCTCCGGGAACATGCGGGCCTACCTGGCTCACCCCGCCGGAGAAGGCGACAAATGGCCCGGAGTCCTCGTCGTCCACGAGAACCGGGGCCTTAACCCTTACATCGAGGACGTCTCGCGGCGCCTCGCCGTCGCCGGATTCCTGGCCCTAGCGCCCGACGCGCTCACGCCCCTCGGCGGATACCCCGGCAACGACGACGAAGGCCGCGCAATGCAGTCGAAACTCGACCCGGAAAAGATCACCGCGGATTTCGCGGCCGCCGCCGAGTGGCTGCACGACCGGCCGGAATGCAGCGGAAAAACTGGCGTGGTGGGATTTTGTTTCGGCGGCGCTATGGCCAACACGCTGGCGGTGCGGCTTCCCGATATCATCGTCGCGGCGGTTCCTTTCTACGGCCGTCAACCCGCTGCTGAGGAGGTCCCGAAGATCAAGGCGGCGCTTCTTCTCCATTTCGCGGAACTTGACGAGCGAGTCAACGAGGGATGGCCGGCCTACAAAGAAGCGCTCGAGAAGGCCGGAGTGAAATACACAGCGCATTTCTACGAAGGCGCCAATCACGGTTTCCACAATGATACCACTCCGCGGTTCGATGAGGCAGCAGCAAAGCTCGCCTGGACCCGCACCGTCGACTTTTTCAACGAGACGCTGCGCTGAGAACGGAGCCGCCCCCCTCCGGAATCGGCGAGCCCGGACAATCGGGAAAAATGCTTTGCCAGGAACAGCGGCATGATTCACGCCTTGCGTAAGTTAACGGCCGCGGTGGTCTTCATCGTCGCGATGCCTATGGCGGGTTTCGCGCAGCAGGCAACGCGCATCGCCGTGAACCCCTCGCGCATGGGCCCGGAGTTTCAGGGGTTGGGCGCAGGCGCGATCTTTTACGAAGCGCACATCACCAGCCTCGCCGCGGGCAACAAAACCGAGCGGCAGGAGCTGCTCTACGATCACATGTTCGAAGACGTGAACACACGTTACCTGCAGCTTATGATCCGCCACGATCACGAGCCGGCCAATGACAACAACGATCCGTTCACGCCAGCGTTCGAGGAAAAACACTTCGCCTATTGCGCCCACACGCTGGCGATTGCGAAAGCCGCGCTGAAACGGCAGCCGGACATGGAGTTTTTGGCGACCCTCTACACACCGCCGCCATGGATGAAGACGAACGGCGATGTCTCCGGCGGGGGCGAATCCCGGGCGACGATCAAGGACGGCATGGACCTTGAACTGGCCGAGTTCGCGTGGGCCTTCCTCGATCACATGCGGAACAACGGCGTCACTGTGAACTACCTGGCCATCTGCAACGAGCCGGACTGGCCGCACGAGCAGCCGGGGTATTGTCTCACTGCCGAACGGCATGCGGAATTGCTCGAGAACGTGGGCGGTTACCTGGAGAAGATGGCGGCGAAATTCCCTAAAACGCCGCGCCCGAAACTCGCCGGTCCCAACACGCTCAGCGCGCCGGGGGCCGCAAAGGATTACGTTCCGCAGGCGTTGCGCAAGGCGGGCAAGCGCCTCGACGTCATCGCCTCGCACGACTACGACCCGCGCGGCTCGCGTTGGACCGATCTCGCCAAACTTGCGCGCGGCAAACCTGTGTGGATGACTGAATGGTGCTCACGCGACAAGGACGCTTCGCCAGGCATGATCGACAGCGCGATGAACTACGGCATGGCGATGCATCATGCCTTCTCGTCCGGCGGCGTGAACGCGTGGATGGCCTACGACTGGGTCTATCCGCCGCGCGACTCGGGCGAGGCCCTCATTCATATTCATTGGGGCGACCATTTCGTGCTGACCAAACCCTATCACCTGTTCCGCCAATGGTCGCTGAAATTGGAGCCGGGCATGCGCGTGGTGGATGTGAGGGCAAGCGGCGCGGGCGTTCCCGGCGCGAGCGCGAAGGAGGACGAGCCGGGTGTGTATGCGACGGGGTTCGTGTCGCCCGACGGCAAGACGCTGATCGTTCACGCCCTGAACTCGCAGGATAAGGCCGCGCCGGTGTCCTTGAAGCTGGGCGCGCCTTTCACGGGAACGACGACAGCCAAACGCAATCGCACCAGCTCCAGCGAGGATGTCATCGAGTTGCCGGAGTTGAAACGCAACGGCGCTTCGTTCGAGGACACTGCGCCGGCCAAGTCGCTGGTGACCTACCGGTTTACTCGATGAGTGGGAGGCCGGACGTGGACGGATGGCCGGAGGCTGGCAACCGGCCATAGCCGCGCGCATCGATTCCCAAGAATTCATTCGACGGCAGAGGGCCGCTCTGCTTTATTCCGCCCCTTTCGACGGACGCACCCTGAGTTTTTCGGGCTCGATCCACTCGCTACTTCGCCATCGCCACTTCGCCACCCGCCACGCTCGACCCTAAAACCATGGCCTACGCGCACCTGACTCCTCCGGAAGGGGAACGCATCACCATCCACGACGGCGTCCTCCGGGTTCCATCCCAACCGGTCATCCCTTTCATTCGTGGTGACGGGACCGGTCCTGACATCTGGGCCGCCAGCGAACGTGTTCTCGATGCGGCGGTCGCCAAAGCCTACGGCGGCGAACGCCGGATCGCCTGGTTCGAAGTCTTTGCCGGAGAAGCCTCCAAGCTCCGCTACGATACCTGGCTGCCCGACGACACCATCGAGGCTTTCCACCAATTCCTCGTCGGCATCAAAGGCCCACTCACCACCCCGGTCGGCAGAGGGATCCGCTCTCTCAATGTCGCGCTCCGGCAGATGCTCGATCTTTACGTCTGCCTCCGTCCGGTCCGCTACTTCGGCGGCGTTCCCAGCCCCGTCAAAAAACCGGAGTTGACCGACATGGTCATCTTCCGAGAGAATACGGAAGACATTTACGCCGGCATCGAGTTCCAGGCCGGCGAACCCGACACAGAACGGTTTCTGGCGCTTCTGCGCGAACAGTTCCCGGATCGTTATAGCAAGATCCGCTTTCCAGCAACCTCGGGCATCGGGATCAAACCCGTATCCGGCGAGGGAACCGAACGCCTGGTCCGCGCCGCGTTGGACTACGCCATCGCCAACCGCCGCGACAGCCTCACGCTCGTCCACAAGGGAAACATCATGAAGTTCACGGAGGGCGCTTTCCGGGACTGGGGATACGCCCTGGCCAAGAAGGAATACGGCGGGACCGATCTCGACGGAGGCCCCTGGCAAATCATCGAGCGCGACGGAGCGCGGGTCGTCGTCAAGGATGTCATCGCCGACGCCTTCCTCCAGCAAATCCTGACCCGCCCCGCAGAATACGATGTCGTGGCCACGATGAATCTCAATGGAGACTACATCTCCGATGCGCTGGCCGCTTGCGTCGGAGGAATCGGCATCGCTCCCGGCGGAAACATCAATTACCAGACCGGTCACGCGATTTTCGAAGCGACGCATGGAACCGCCCCGAAATATGCGGGCCAAGACAAAGTCAATCCGGGTTCGGTCATCCTTTCGGGCGAGATGATGTTGCGTCACCTGGGTTGGACCGAGGCGGCGGATCTGATCATTCGCGGCCTGAACGGCGCGATCGCCAGCAAAAAGGTCACCTACGACTTCGCCCGGCTCATGAAAGACGCAACCGAGCTGCGCTGTTCTGAATTCGGATCCAACATCATCGATCACATGTAATATCCGCCGGCCGGAAACGGCCGCCCCGGGCGCCATGAGCAACGAGCCGCCCAGCACTTTTCAGCGACGGACGCTGTGGACCGCGGCGACGGGGGTGGGTCTCGTCGTCATTGGCGCCATCGCCGCCGGGCTGATTTGGCTTTCCGCCCAGGTTCTTTCCTTCCTTCAGCCGGTCCTCGTGCCCTTGGCCATAGCCGGCATCATTGCCTACCTGCTAGAGCCCATCATCCGGTGGCTGCAAAACCGCGGATTGCCGCGGAAACGGGCCTTTCTCTCCGTCTATCTCGCCTTCAACCTCGGAGTCGTCCTCCTGGCCCTCTCCGTGATTCCCACCCTCATCGGGGAAGCCGGCGAACTCTATGCTTCGCGCGTCCAGATCCAAGAACAAGCGGGACGTTACTTCAACAAAACCATCCGGAGTCTCGAGAATCGCTACCCCCTGACGCACTCCTTGACTCGCCGCTTTTTCCGGGACTCCGGCCCGCCCGCGCCCAAGGAGGACGCTCCCGCGCCGGAACCCGGAGAACCCGGTCCCGCCGGCGCGCCGGTCCCGCCGGCTGGAGATGCCGCGGCTCCTGCCGACCCGGTGGATGCCGCTGCCGAGCCTGCGCCTTCCTCAGCGGACGCCTCCGGCCCTGATCCTGCCTATCACCTCAATTGGGAAGCCATCACCGCCTGGTTTTCCGAAAGATACATGCTCCTCCTCTCCCGGGCTTGGGAGTTCATCGGCAGCCGGATTGGAGGAGTCTTCGTTTTCTTTGGCTATCTCCTGGGCCTCTTTCTTGTTCCCATTTACCTTTATTACTTTCTCAAGGAAAGCGCGGTCATCGCCGAGAACTGGCAGCATTACCTGCCGCTCCGGGCGTCTCGCTTCAAAGACGAGGTCGTGGGTGTTCTCAAGGAGATCAACGGTTACCTCATCGCTTTCTTCCGCGGCCAAATGGTCGTGAGCATCATCGACGGGATTCTCATTTCGATCTGTCTCGCGCTCATCGGGATGCCTTACAGCATCCTCATCGGAGTCTTCGTCGCCGTGCTCGGCCTCATTCCTTACATTGGGAACCTCCTCTGCCTAATCCCGGCGGTTCTCATTTCCATCGCTCATTTCAGCGTTAGAGACAATCAGCTCTTCGGGATCCAGCAGATTTGGATCTACCCGCTCATCGTCGTGGCCATCTTCTTTGTCACCCAACAGATCAACAGCCTCTTCACCGCGCCCCGCATCGTCGGTGATTCAGTCGGGTTGCATCCCTTTACGGTGATCTTTTCCGTGCTCTTCTGGAGCTTGCTGATCGGTGGATTCCTCGGCGCTCTCCTCGCCGTGCCCCTAACTGCATCGATTAAAGTGCTTTTCAAGCGCTACATTTGGGAGCGCAGCATCCAGCCCGGGCCCGGCGGCGACCCCGAAAAGCAGGAGGCTTGACCCATTCGCGCGCCGGACGGCAGGAACCGATGCGCTCAGTGCCGCACGGCGTCCGCAGACGTGCGGGCGGGAGGTTCCAAGCCGTTCCGGGCCCAGGCCGGGATACACATCCGGAATTCGGGCACCGGAACCACCACCCGGGTGCCATCCTCCAACTCCCCCAGCAAGGCCCCCTGCGCCAACGCGTTTCCACTGACGAAATGGTAACTGTTGAAATCAAACCCGCCGCCCGCCGGCACCACCGGCACCCGTCCCGCCACCCCGAAACCCTCCACCACCCAGGTTTCCCCGTTGTCTTCGAGGACCACAGACTTCCGCGCCAACAACCGGATGTCGTGCTCACTCTGATTGATGACTTGCAGAAAAAAGGCGAAAGAATGGGGACGGCCGGGCGGCGCCTCGATCCCCTGCAAGTAGCGGACAGCCTCGATCTCTACTCCGAACCCTTTAAGTTGGTCCATGACCTCGTCAGAAACGCTACGGGAGCCTGCGCCGCTTGCAACGGCGAATCTGCAGCCCCCTCCCCCCGTTGTTCTGACCGTCGCCGGCTCCGACAGCTCCGCCGGAGCGGGGATCCAAGCCGACTTGAAAACCTTCACCGCCTGCCGCGTCTTTGGGCTCACCGCCCTGACCTGCGTCGTCGCCGAGACGCCGCTGAGAGTGCTTTCCGTCCATCCGGTTCCCCCGGAGATCCTCGAGGATCAACTCTCTCTCCTGCTCGGCCTTTACCCGGTCGCGGCGGTGAAAACGGGGATGCTGCTGTCGGCAGCCCACATCCGCGTCGCCGCCCGCCTGCTGGCCCTCCAAGCGGCGCCGCTCGTGGTCGACCCCGTCATGATCGCCAGTTCCGGCGATGCGCTCATTGAGCAGGAAGCCCTGGGAGCGCTCACCTCGGAACTCCTGCCCCTGGCCGCCTTGGTGACGCCTAATCTCGATGAAGCCGGAGTCCTGCTCGGCGCCAGGCTGGAACCCGATGCCGGCCTCGATGCCGCAGCCGCGAACTTATTCGCCGCCATCGGACGTCCCATCCTCCTGAAAGGCGGTCACCGGACCGGCGCCGCTGTGGACGTGCTCGCCGACGCCGCCGGTATCCGCCGTTTTTCCGGACCACGCATTCCCGGAGCTTCCACTCACGGCACGGGATGCACTCTCTCCGCCGCCATCACCGCTTTCCTGGCCCGGGGAGCCAGTCTCGACCAAGCCGTGGCCCAGGGAAAGGAGTTCGTTACCCAGGCTCTCGCGCGTCGCCACCGTTGGCCCGGGAACTTGGAAGCGCTCGATCAGACCACTGTGACCCATTGAACCGGGACGGCTTCCGAAAAAACCTTGCCGTTCTCCGGCCTCCCGCTCTTCACTAAACCCGCGCCGTCCCCGCGCCAACTGTCCGAAGCCTTCCTATGCCCACTCGCCGCCGACAAATCTGGAGCTGGGCCTTCTACGATTTCGCCAACTCGGCTTACACCACGCTCATCGTTACCTTTGTCTACGCCGTATTCTTCACCCAACAAATCGCCGCCGATCCCATCATCGGAACAACCCAATGGGCTCACGCCGTCGCCCTCTCCGCCATCGTCGTCGCCCTTGTTTCGCCCTTCGTCGGAACCGCCGCCGACAACCTCAGCGGCCCGGCGCGCCACACCACCTTCGTCCTCCTCACGGCGTTGACCGTCGCTCTGACCTCCTTGCTCTACCTTCCCTTGCCGGGACAAGTGCTCTTTGCGCTGACCGTCTTCGTGCTCAGCGACATTTTCTTCGAAGTCTCGGGTGTGATCTACAATTCCTACCTGCCGCGCATCGCCCCCCAGGCCATCATCGGCAGGATCTCCGGATACGGTTGGGCGCTGGGATATGTGGGGGGACTCTTGGCCATGGCCCTCGCTCTCTTTGCCTTCGTCCAGCCTGAACAGCCCTGGTTCGGATTGAGCCGCGAGTCTGGTCAAAACTACCGCGCCACCGCGCTTCTCGTGGCGATTTGGTATGCCGTGTTCAGTGTGCCCATGTTCCTTTGGCTACGCGGCAATGGCTCTGCGGCCCCGTCCTTTCCCCTCGTCGAAGCGCTCCGGCGCACTCCCGGCCAGCTCGCCGCCACCTTCCGCCAATTGCGAGGTTTCCGGGATGTCTTCCAACTGCTTGTGGCCCGCCTCATCTACAATGACGGCGTAGTCACCATCTTCGCTTTCGGGCCCATCTACGCCAGCGAGACTTTCGACTTCACCTTCACAGAACTGATGCTCTGGGGAGTGGCGCTCAACGTCACCGCCGGTCTCGGAGCCTACCTCATGGGAATCCTCGACGACAAAATCGGCGGCAAAAAGACTATCGCCATCACTCTCGCGGGACTAACGCTGGGAACCCTAATGGCCGTGAGCGCCTCTAACAAGACCTGGCTCTGGATCGCCGGAATCATCGTGGGCATCTTTATCGGTCCGAATCAGGCCGCCAGCCGTTCTCTTCTGGGCCGCTTCGTTCCCCCTGGGAAGGAAAGCGAGTTCTACGGCTTCTTCGCGTTCTCAGGCAAGGCCATGGCGTTTCTTGGCCCCCTTCTCCTGGGTATCGCCACCGCGCATTTCGAATCCCAACGCGCCGGCATCGCCACCATCCTCGGGTTCTTCCTTCTCGGCGGTCTTCTCCTCGCCGGCGTCAACGAACGGCGCGGCATCGAAACCGCCGCCCGCCCCGCGGAGCCCCCTCCTTCCAGCGCCTGATCGCCAGCCCGGCCACGTCCTCCACATCTTCAATGAAAGACACGCTCGAAGGCCTCGAAGAATTCGCCGTCGAAGTCATTTACGGACGCCGCCGCGATCTCGCCGCATCCACCCTCCGGGTTCTCCTGCGCGGTCTCTCCGCGCTCTGGCGCGCCGGCGTTTCGCTGCGCCACGCCCTTTACCGCCATCGCCTCCTGCACAGCCGTCACCTCGGATGCTTCGTCATCAGCATCGGAAACCTCACCGTCGGCGGCACGGGCAAGACCCCCGTCGTCGAAATGCTGGCGCGTTCGCTCATCCAACGCGGACGCCGGGTCGCCGTGCTCAGCCGGGGCTACAAAAGTGAAAAGCCCCCCGCAGATCCGGTCGCGCGCCGCCGCCTCCCCGGAAGGAGACGCCTCGCGCCGCCCCGGATCGTGTCCAATGGCTCACAAGTGCTCCTGGAATCCCGATACGCCGGAGACGAACCCTTCATGCTCGCCTCCAATCTGCACGGTGTCCCCGTTCTCGTGGACATAGACCGCGTCCACGCAGGCGCCTTTGCCGTCCGTGAGTTCGGTTCGGATACCCTCCTGCTCGATGACGGACTTCAATACATTCGCCTCGGCCGCCGGCTCAACGTCGTCTTGGTCGACTCCACCGAACCCTTCGGCACCGGGCGGCTCCTGCCGGGCGGAACTCTGCGGGAACCGCCTTCCGGACTCCGGCGCGCCCATTACATATTTCTCACCAAATGCGATGGGCATCCCCAGGACCAACTCGTGGATCGCATCCGGCGCTACAACCGCACCGCCGGCATCATCCAGTGCACGCACAGCCCGCGTTACCTGCAAAACGTCGCGACCGGAGAACGCCTCCCGCTCGGCGCCCTCGACGACGCTTACATCGGGGTCATGTGCGGTATCGCTTCTCCGCGCAGCCTCGTCACCAGCCTCACCCAACTCGGCGCCAATGTCGCCCTGCGGCGCTACTTCAACGACCACCACCGCTATCGCCGCCGGGAAGTGCAGCACTTCTCCGAGCTTTGCATCGATCGCGATTTGTCCATGATCGTCACCACGGAAAAAGACGCCGTCCGCCTGCCCAATCTCCGCGAGCACGAGGTGCCCATCTACTTTCTCCGGGTGGAAATCGAGATCCTCTCCGGTGACGACGTCTGGGAACGCTGTATCTCCCGGATTTGTCATCCCGTCCTGCCCCGCCGCCTCGCGCTCGATCCCATCTAACCCGCATTTCTCATGCTCTCCGAGATCAATCCCCGTTCAGGTAGGCGACGAGATCCGCAAACTGCTCCAAATCTATCACAGCCTCCATTCCATCCGGCATCAGAGAACGGCCGGTGCCCCGCAGCGACTCCACCTCGCGGCGCAACAGAATCTGCTGAGATCCGTCCAGTCCGCGCACCGTGAAGCTCGTGTCCCCTTCCTCCTCGATGAGTCCAGCCAGTTGCCGGCCGTCCTTCAATTCCACCACAAACACCATGTAGTTCGCCTGAGCGTTCCGGTTCGGATCGAAGATGCCGGTCGCCAACGCTTCCGGGGAACGTTCGGTCAAACCATCCAAATCCGGGCCGACTCGCGTCCCCACGTCCCGAAAACGATGACAAGCCGAACAGTGCTCTTGAAAGAGCGTTTTTCCCGCATCGAAATTCCCTCCCTCCGCTGAAACGGCGGCGAAGCGCTTCGCCACCTCCGATCTTTCCTCCGAACTAAAGATTTCGGCAATCCCGGCTGCCGCCTCACGAACGCGGTTCGAGGTGTGTTCTCGCAGCGCCTGGCGCTGGACAGGCGAAAGCGCTTCCCGTAGGACGGCGTCTGCAGCCGCCCGTTCCGCCAATCCGAGCGCCCAGGATTCGCGCGCCAGCAGCGATCCCACCAACTTCTCTCGCAAGCCCGGTCCGCTCCGGTCCAAGGCTTCTAACAATATTTCTCGCGTCTCCTCCGCCGTCGAAGCCGCCAACCGGTCCAAAGCCGCGGTTTGCAGCGCCAGCGGGTTGTCCGGCCGCAGGAAGCCGCCCAGCCACTCTGCGTCGCTGGAAATCGCCGCCACTTGCAAGCCCGCCTTGCGGAGCGCCGGATCCGCGGAATCCATCTTCGCCAACTCCCGGGCGCCCAGCGCCAACGCCCTCAGCCGGAGCCAGACAGAGGAGCCTGCTAGTTGAGACTCTCGCCCTCGCCCGGCTTCCGCCAAGCCCGCCCGGAATTCCCATAAGGCTTGTCCTCCCGCCATCGCCGCCCGCTCCTCTGCTTCCGTTAGGAACTCGGCAGTCACCATCTCGGGTTGGTCCTCCAGCGCCCAACCGGTCAACTCCGCCGCCAAGGCCGCGGTCGAAGTCGACCAGGAGCCCCCTCCTTCCCGCGCCAGTTCCCACAAAACTTCCGCCAAATGCGGAGGGACAGCCGTCAAGGCCGCGGCCCTCACATACACATCGTTCTCGGAGAGCAGGAGCCGCGCCAAACCCGGAGCCGCCGTTTCCACCGGAAGCGAGCGCGCCGCAGCGGCGGCTTCGAGTCGCACCCGGGCATCCCCGTCCGTTAGGCTCGCGCTCACGGCCTCCCCCATCCGGGGGTCCTCCTTCGCGCGAGGCGCCGCGAGCCGCAGCGCCCGCGCCCGCACCCCCGGATGACGATCGTCCAGGGCCCCCATCACGGATTCCCCATCGAGCAAGTCTAACGTATCCAACATCGCCAGAGCCTGCGCTCTGGCCCCGGCGTCTTCCGCCTCCCGCACGATTCGCCGCAGCCCTTCTCCGGCTTGCGGCTGGTCTCGCTGCTGCAACTCGCGTTGAATCATGTC